>JBGTNL010000063.1:0-2102 GCA_041743085.1 Flavobacteriaceae bacterium | reverse complement strand
CGGACAAGTGCGGAGATAAGCATGGTATAAAAAAATAGTCCCGCTATGACTATAAATAGTAATCTTAATTTTTTCATAGCGCAAAGAAAGAAATTAATTATCAGAAATGCCTATTGTTCGATTAATTACTCGACATAGTTCAGAAATTTTCGTTTTGAAGAAATATCGACCATTCAATTTTATCAATATAATTCCCGGACGGCCTGTCGACCAGGCGGGGAGAGTTGGTTTCAGGAAATTCTTTATTTTTGTCGATTTGAAACTGGAACAGTAAAAAAGAAAATGTTTCTTCATAATATTTCCAGAATTTTATTTTTTAAGTAACTTAAAAACAAGGAATTATCAAAAAGTCTTATGTCTTACGTCTAGTAGCGCAGCGGTCTTACGTCTTTAGCCGGACAGTACTGATATGGAACGAATTCCCGGGGATCTGAGCTTTATAATCCCCTGAGGTTACTGCCAGGAGGATTTAGGCCTAAATTATTGAAGAGAATAAAGGAACCCTTCGTAAGAATAAAATTTAGTGAATAGATTAACCATCCCTTGGTATTTCCCCTTTTAAAGAGCCACAGAAACGTTTTAAGGGAAGCCAGGAAATGGCTGCCAGAAAGACGAAAAAGGTTAAGAATATACCCGTTATAACCATAATGGTCTCGCCTCCATGCAGGGGCCTAAATATAAAAATGTTGCCTATCCTTTAATAAATTAATCTACTCCAGAACAGACGGGTGATATGCTCATCGTCTATGCGTTTTATGAATTCGATCTTTTTAGTTGTGGAATCCCCAAAAATAATTCTTCCCTCGGTTGTTTCTTCCACAAAGACATCTCCATTCGGTAAAACTTCGCTTCTACCGCCTGTATGTGTTCGTATATCTTCGCTTTTCATCAATTGACTATAAGGAGTCTCCACAGTATCCTTTTCAAGATTGTAAATATAAATATCGTTATTGGGTCTTTTGTCGCTAAGAAATAAATTATCCTGGATAAGTCTGTCGTCTATAACACTCTCTTCTCTAATCACGTCATTTCCAAAAATGACTACCTTGTTGTCCTCTAAAAAGTCCGCATCGTGCTGATTGTACCACGGGCCTTCCTTAAGCCATATAATCTTGTTTGTAGAGGGCCGGTATAGGAATACTGTGCTTAAGTTTCTACAGGAGATCAAAAGATCACCTATGTCCCAGAATTCCGAATCGGTCAATGCAGGCTGAATGTCGTTCAGATGGATCGGATCACTTATAATTTGCCCTTTACTTAGGATTAGCCGTTCATATCCATTCTCAATCAATATTTCAAGAATAGATTTATTAAAGAGCACCTCACCTGTATTTGCCACTATCTTCGTGATCGCATCGTCCATTAGTACTTCCTTATAATTTTCATAATCCTTGGGCATAAAGTCGAATTTCTTGGATAGAAATGATTTGCTACATGAATAGATATTACCCTCGTGGTCAAATTCCAGGCTATGATGATATCTCTGGTCATTCCTTAGCCAGATTATTTCACTGTTTTTATCAATTTTCGCGATTAAACTTGTGAGTGGAGCATTAAATACAAGCGAGCTATCGGCTCCCAACAGGGGGTGGCGAAAATAAAGATCGCTTCCTTTTGCCGGCCTCAGAGGATTTTCTGGATTATAGGCTCTCTCAAAAAGCAATGCATTATCCGGCTCCCATCGTTTTATGGTCTTCCCGGTCTGAAGATCAATTAGATCGAATTTTTGATCAAGCCTGTTGACTTTATAGGGAACCAATAACTTGGGATAGTTTTTAATTTCAGATTTATCCACGTAATACACTAATTCTTCCTTGTTTTCAGACTTGTTTTCAGAATTAGGTATTTTAAACCGGGGTGGTTCCATACTTTGCTTCGCTAATGAGGGTATCTCGGCTATGAATTTGATGGGTTTGGCAATAATCCCCCAACGTTCCCCGCCATCTTTATTGAGGTATATGTTTCGGACAAGTGCGGAGATAAGCATGGTATAAAAAAATAGTCCCGCTATGACTATAAATAGTAATCTTAATTTTTTCATAGCGCAAAGAAAGAAATTAATTATCAGAAATGCCTATTGTTCGATTAATTACTCGACATAG
>JBGTNL010000062.1:0-1728 GCA_041743085.1 Flavobacteriaceae bacterium | reverse complement strand
AAGTTATTTGAAGGTCCGTCCGGGGCAACCTATTTTGCAACCAAAAGATTTGATAGAATACAAAATGACCGTTTGCATTTACATTCTGCAAGCGGACTTTTGAATGATAATTTTCGGTATAGCAATTTAGACTATGGCAATGTTATGGACTGCGCATTTCGACTTGAAAATCATGTGGCTGCCTATTCAAAAGTACTTCGGCTAGCTGCTTTCAACGTATATAGCCATAATCGAGACGATCATAGCAAGAACATATCCTTTCTAATGAACGCTACTGGAGAATGGAAATTGGCACCGGCCTATGACCTTACCTTTTCAAATTCATCTCACGGTATGCACAGTACCATGATTGCAGGTGAAAGTAAATCGCCTGGGGAGCAACATCTATTGGAATTGGCAAATACCTTTGGTGTAAAAAACCCTAAAATTATTATTGATGAAGTAAAAAGTGCTTTGGCTGACTGGAATATTTATGCGAAGGATTTAGGAGTTAGTGATGATTCTAAAAAATTGGTTGACAAAGCGTTGAAGGAAATTAGCAGGCGGTAAAATACGGATTGTGATTGGGTTTATTTAAATAATGGTAGAAGTCTCAATAATAACCTGTATTGCGCCCTTCGGCCCCGCTCAGCATAAACTCCATCGGAAGCTCCTATTTTTGAGTAAATTTAGCCTGCGGAATGAGGGAAAAGATAAGTGCTGGAGGTGGGGAAGGATGTTACTCTCTATTTGCAAAATTGTTTGTATCAATTTCTGCCAAAAAAAGTTCCGAAAAAGTTTAATTAACGGGAATACTAAAAGAGACTGAGAATGGGACTCTTAATAAGAAAGCTTTTCTCTCTTTTAAAACCGTCCCCTTAATCGGCCGTTTTACGGGACAGTCATTTTTCCATCTCCTATTAACTGAAAGTTAAGTCGAGCCATCATGTGCGGATAAAACACATATATGATTTATCCGCTATAATTGGTAAATAATGAACATATGTTCCGTAATAGACCGATCGAAACACAATGTTCGAATCAATTTTTTACGGGAGCCTTACGGAAAAGAGGCTTTATTGTCATCTTATCGCACACTTTAAAAGGTTTTATCCCTAATTTCGGGGAAAAGTAAAAGAAAATCTAAATTCTCGATCATAATTATTCGTATCCATGGCCAAGGCCGCGCCAAAAAAGAAGAAGACCCAACCGCCTGCCACCGAGCAGAACTTTCCCATCGTAGGCATCGGCGCAAGTGCCGGGGGGCTTGATGCATTCAAGCTACTGCTCAAAGCCATACCCGAAGGCTCGGGAATGGCCTATGTATTGGTGCAGCATCTTGACCCAACACACGAAAGTTATTTACCAGAGATCTTACAACGGGTCACAAATATTCCGGTGCATGAAATTACCGAGGACATCCATCTCGCACCAGACCATATCTATATCATACCTGCAAATAAAATTTTAACCTCGACCGATGGCGTGCTCCAGTTGGCTCCTCGCGACAGGAACAAACTTAATCTCTCCATCGATATATTTTTCACCTCCCTTGCCGAAGTACACAAAGAATGTGCCGTGGGTGTGGTTCTTTCGGGAACAGGCAGCGATGGGACCCTTGGTTTAAAAGCCATAAAGGAACATGGCGGTATCGGGATCGCACAAGATCTAAAATCGGCAGCGTACATTAGTATGCCACAAAGTGCGGTGAATGCGGGCGTAGTCGATTTTGTTTTAGCGCCCGAAGAT
>JBGTNL010000061.1:0-36879 GCA_041743085.1 Flavobacteriaceae bacterium | reverse complement strand
TTTGGACTTTTCTGTATTTATTAGTGAAACCCCATTTTAATAATCCCGCTTTTTAGCGGGAGCGGTTAAAATGGATGGTTGAACTAACCCCGCTTTTTCAGCGGGGTCTAGGTTTAATACCTCGACCCTTGGGTCGATTCCGTCTATTGGGCCCGGTCCCGATAGCTATCGGGATGCCCTGGGGTTTAATGCCATTTATTATGGTCTGTTAGCACTAAGGCTAAAAGCGGCTTTTTCGCCCTTTTTCTGTATTTCTTCGTTCTTTTTTACATCCGTGGCCAGCTATGCTAAACAAAAACGACCTCGAAATTCGAAAAAATCATCAAAAAATCCATGATTTCCGTTTAGTGTTAACAGACCCTGGATCCGGTTCAGTTTGAACACTCCATAAGAATTCGTTGCGGGAGACCTTATGATTTTCTTTAACAAAAATGTTTTCAATTGAATTCACATTAAGTTATATATTTAGGGAAATTCCCCCAAAGATGCTTCAAAGAAAAATCTCCTGCGCCCTGTGTATTGTCTTATTTGTAATTTCCTGTAAAAAAGACGATAATTCAGCACCTCCAATAGAACCTACTGACAACCTTGAAATTATTATTAGCGAGGAGGTACAATTGAATCCATCCGGCTATGCCCCTCTTTCCGCCATCATTCAATTAGAGACAAAAAGAGGGCGTCAGGGTTTCTCTCAGGGTTGTCGGACGGCATGGGGAAGAATCTGATATTACAAAGGATTTTACGGAATTTTCATCGAATCCGGAAATTCCGGTTCACGGGTTATATGCCGCCACCACGAATATTGTGGAACTTACCTTACACGACAGTACCGGAAAAGATCGCGGTACAAAAAAGTTTGAGATAGAAATCACCCAGCTCATACCGGATCTTCCGCAAATTACCATACAGGAAGCCAAACGGGCGGAAATGGCGTAAGGGATTACGCTTGTAAGTTATTTTGGCCATGCGGCATCACAATTTCCCCAAAAACCTTTTATGTTCGATTCTTTCGGGGATATCAGATGGTACCTGGATTTAAGTACGCATCCCCAAATGAACCTGCTGTTTTACGATGATGGGATGGAACGTCTCAAAAACGGCAATTTTTATTTCGGTTCCGGGGGAGCGGGTTTTGGAGCGGGCGGGGATAACCTCATCTATGAAATAAACCTCTTTGGCAATGTGCTAAATACCTGGGAAATGCCGGGATATTCATTTCACCATGAAGTGCTTGAAAAGCCAAACGGAAATTTTCTGGTGACAGTTAATAAAATGGGGGAATCGACTGTAGAAGATCACATCATCGAAATTAACAGGGATACAAAAGAAGTTATCAATGAATGGGATCTGAACCTTTCCTTAGATAATACAAGAACGGCCCTGACCAAATCTGAAAGTGACTGGATCCACGTGAATGCAATAACTTATGATGATACAGATGAAACAATTTTGGTTTCGGGACGTACACAAGGGCTTATTAAATTAACTTCTGCGAATGAAGTGGTTTGGATCATGGGGACGCACAAGGATTGGGGAACATCGGGAAACGGGGAAGATCTGACGCAATTTTTGCTTACTCCATTGGACAAGGGCGGACAGCCGATACTGACTGCGGCAGTGTTGGAAGGGGATGAAAATCACCCGGATTTTGAATGGAACTGGTATCAACATGCCCCATTGATCATGCCCGATGGCAATATTATGTTATTTGACAACGGGGACCAAAGAAATTACAGTGATACGAGTAGTTACAGTAGGGCGGTAACGTACACTGTGAATAATTCGAAAAAGACCATTCAGCAGGTTTGGCAATATGGCAAGGAGCGGGGAGCTGAGACATACTCCACTATCGTATCGGATGTGGACTATCTGGAACAGCTGGACCATGTTATTTTCTCTCCGGGTGCAGTTACCCGGAACAACGGATTTTACGGAAAGTCGATTGAGGTTGAGGTCACAAGCGGAGCGGTTCTTTTTGAAGCGACCATTACCCCACCAAACCCCTTTTTTGGAATCATCACCTTCCATAGAACGGAACGCCTGCCGCTATACCCTCCTGAATTATAAATAAAAAAGTTTAAGCCCCCATTTTTTTTAACCTGCCTTCTTGCATTTTTTCAAGCTTCACCAATTTGGGGAGGATATGGTTTTTGCAAAACGGCTTCCGTGCACCAGTGGCATCCGCCCCCGAGGGCTATTTTTTTATGCTCGCAGTCAATCATACCTCTAGAGTATAATTTCTTAGAAAATGAATCACCTTTTCCTTCCGCAATTCACAGGGTTTTAGCATTTCGGAAGAAGCCGTTATATAATAATTCAAACTTACAACATCTGTTTCACCTAACTCTTCGGCATTGATCTTTATGCTTTTTCCTTCATTAAAATCGGAACGCGTTACTCCATATATTTTGTTTCCGTATCGGACTTTGGAATATCCAGGTGGCAGCTTCCGTATTCGATTCAATACCATCATGGAATTTGTAGAACAGTCATCTAAAATCTGGTTAACCTATTATAGAACGCCACTTGTTGCTTCGTTCCGCAACAGCTTTGACATAGGAACAAACAGCCACTGCCTCATGACCTTCCTCCGTTAATTTTTCAAAAGTTCCTTCGACCAACTTTTTGCCATAGCCTTGTCCTCTTAATTCAAAAGGCACTTCGGAGTATACCAAATGCATTTTCCCACTCTGCAATTGGTAGTCCACTTTGGCAACTTCCCCATTGATGTCCATGGTAAAACGGTTATGGGCTTTATCGTGTTTTACTTTCATACTATTTCTGATATATTTGGGGTTATGGATTGGAGCAACGCTACCGCTTTTTCGGTGTTCAATGAAATTCTTTATTTTGTATTGTATTTGCATACATATCATTTTTTCATAAGTACTGGCATGATGTCCCTCGAATACCGTTTGTAAGGCTAAAAACATCACCTTGTCATTGCCCTTCAAGGCCTTGGTCATCTGCCCCAGGCTGGGAAACCCTCTGTTATGGCACCTCGCACAGGGGATGTGAAAAGTAAAATACATCGTCTGACTAAAACCGAAGTTGGAATAAAGTAAGATATGAATTAAAAAAATCGCTGTTAAGTTTTGATGAGTTACCCAATTATTTTTTTAAACACCCTGAGATTTTCTTCAACCACTAAAAATCCGGGATCAGGCAGATACGCCTTTTAATTTTTCTGCATGCATTTTCCGGAGTTTTGCTAATTTGGGCGTTATCACGGCACTGCAGTATCCCTGCGTGCCGTTGTTTCTGTAATAATCCTGGTGATACTCTTCGGCCTCGTAAAACTCCCCTAATGCACTTAGTTCGGTGACAATAGGATTATCATAATAGGATGCCATTTCTTTGATGACTTTTTCCGCAATTTTCTTTTGGTCGTCGTAGTGGTAATAGATGACCGATCGGTATTGTGTTCCCCTGTCCGCTCCCTGGCGGTTGAGGGTGGTTGGATCGTGACTTGTCATAAAGACAATCAGGATATCTTTATAGGAAATAACGGCGGGATCAAAAGTGATCTGCACTACCTCTGCATGCCCGGTAAGGCCGGAACACACTTCTCGGTACGTTGGTCTGCCGGGGGCCTTACCCCCGGTGTATCCCGATATCACCTTTTCTACTCCTTTGATCTCCCGAAACACGGCTTCAACACACCAAAAACAACCACCGCCGAGGGTGGTTAATTCTAATTTCCCGTTACTCATTTGTTACCCTTTCTTTTTGAAGTTGCATTGACTCTGAATTGATACAATATCGCAAGCCACTTGGTTTCGGCCCATCGGGAAATACATGTCCCAAATGAGCGTCACAGGTGTTGCACATGACTTCTACCCGTACCATAGCAAATGCAGTATCTTTTTCGTATTTAATGGCGTTCTCTTTAATAGGCTGGGTAAAACTCGGCCAGCCGGTACCCGATTCGAACTTAATGGTTGAATCAAAAAGAGGTGTGTCACAGCATATACAGGAATATTTACCCGCCTCATGAATACCGCACAACGCTCCAGAATGAGGAGCTTCGGTACCTTTTTTTCTGGTGATCCTGAATTGTTCCGGACTTAGTTGTTCCCGCCATTCGGCCTCAGTTTTTTCAACTCTTCGATCCGGTTCGGGATTGCCATTTACAGAGAAATGGATAACGTCTTTCCATGTGAGCATAATTTGTTTTCCTTTCTATTTATTGTTATAAATTAATCTAAGTAATTCCCCTATGGCTGCCTAGGGCCCGCCCGAACGTACCATTCGGATACGGGCGGGGTTTCCGATTTACCTCTCCTCTTGCATCCGACGAACGAAGAGAGAGGAATGCACAAGGTCGGAACTGCTTTTTTAGCAGTTCCGAGTGAGGTAAAATACAAAAATTTCTTGAAATTTTTTATTTTAAATCTCCAGTACATGTTCAAATAGAATTCCTAAAAAATCCCCTCGCTTGTCAGCGCTCTTAGCGGCAAGGGCTATACGTAAGTTTAGGTCGTAATTTTTTCCTGTACCTTACTCTTTGAACTGGGTATTTGGGTTTAATCGAAAAGAATTCCCCGCAGCTTGCTGCGGGGTTTCCTATGGAATGTCATTCCCGCAAAAGCGGGAATCTAAATGACGGAATTTCGTTTTTCGACCTTTGGGTCGAAATAAAACCGGCGAAACCTGTACCGGGCCTGTCGAGGTATACCCCTGTAGCTTGCCTCGGGCCCGCCTGCCGCAGGCAGGGATAGTTGCCCGCCAGAGGCGGGTAAACTTTTAAGAAATTCTTTACTCAGACCCATTCATTTAACCTGTTGGCGTCTAACTTCAGAAAAATAAACAATAAAGCGGTAAAGCCTAAAAGCCCGGATCCGCCGTAACTAAAAAAGGGTAGCGGAATACCGATAGTGGGGAGTACGCCAATTACCATACCTATGTTAATGAAATAATGAATTAGCAGAATGGAAATTACCCCGTAGCCATACATTCGACTAAAATCTGTACGCTGCCGTTCTGAAAGATAAACGAGCCTCAGGAGCAGTAGGGTAAAAAGTATAACTACGGTCGTACTGCCAAGGAATCCCCATTCTTCACCAACGGTACTAAAAATGTAATCGGTATGTTGTTCCGGAACAAAGTCGCCCTTTGTCCTCGTTCCTTCCAGAAAGCCTTTGCCGAAAAATCCGCCTGACTCTATTGCCTTTTCGGATTGATACGTATTATAACCAATCGTCTTCCGGATCTCCTCCAGTTTATCCGGGTCCTTCTCCAATCGAAGCCAAAGGCTGAACCGATCCCGGTGCCGTTGTTCAAAAACATTATTAAAAACAAAATTTACCGATAGCGAAAATGCGATCGCTATAATAAAAAAAGTAGCCAGGGGCAACATTGGAACCTTAAACTTCGCTTTCTTTAACGTCAGAAATAGAACGATCAATACAAACATGCCTATACCTACCCAGATAGTCCCAAACATTAAAGTAGTTATGAAAATGAGAACCGCCAAAAGGGCAATACCTAGATAATACAACGGTAAACCTTCCCTGAAAATGACAAATACCAGGGCGAAAAACACCATAGCACTTCCCGGATCCGGTTGAGGTATGATCAGCAAAACAGGTATAAAAATGATTAGGAACGCATAAAGTTGATCTTTTCCTCTTTTAATGTCGGTTTGAATATCACTGAGATATTTCGCCAGGGCGAGGGCGGTTGCCACCTTGGCGATCTCCGAGGGTTGCAGGTTAAAGAACCCCAGATCGTACCACGAAGTAGCCCCTGCAATTGTTTTTCCAAAAAGATAGAGACCCAGTAAAAGTACCAACGAAATGATATACAGAATACTTGAAAATCGCTCATAGAAACTGGCCTCAATTGCCAGGATGAGCACCACTGCTACCAGACTGACCCCTATAAAAAAAAGCTGCTTTCCATACAACTGCCCGAAATCCAGAATAGATTGTTCATCTCCGTTGAAGGTGCTGGAATAAATGTTGACCCATCCGCTCCCAACAAGTAAAAGAAAAAACAAAATGGTAAGCCAGTCAAGCCGCTTGAGTGCGTTTCTACCAGACATACTCGTTTATCTTGAATTCTTCACCGCTATACGGTTTGGCATATTCGTGTTCCAAGGTTTTTTCTAACATTCTTTTTTCCAGGTCGGTCCGGGTAATCTTTCCTTTAAGGTATTTTTCTATCATAAGGGAAGCAATATGACCTGCATATCGCGAACCGTAATACCCATTCTCAATATATACCGCTATGGCAATTTTAGGATTCTCGACGGGAGCGAAGGCAACAAAAACCGAATTGTCCGTCAATTGGGTTTTTACTCCGCCGATGATGGTAAAATTTTCCACAGTTCCGGTTTTACCGGCAATTTCTATGTCGGGTATTTGTACCCATTGGGCGGTACCTTTTTTGTACACATCGGCCATACCCTGTATTACCGGTTCAAAATGTCTTTTATCAATGGTAGTGCGCCTGGGGTTCACAAATTTTGGTATCGCAATATCCTTTCCCTCTATCTTCTTTATGACATGCGGAATAAAAAAGTGACCCTTATTGGCAATCGCCGCGGTCATGTTGGCAAGTTGCAACGGAGTTGCGGCCACTTCTCCCTGCCCAATAGCATTGGAAATAATATAGGAGGAGGCCCACCTGTTGTCTCCATACCATTTATCGTAATATTCCTTGCCAGGAATTCTTCCTGGTCTCCCCGTATAGAGGTCGGAGCCTAAATACCCTCCCAAACCAAAACTTTTCATATGTTTTTCCCAAACGTCCATGCCTTCGTCGGTGGTCGGAAATTTGTCGTAAATTTTCCTGAAAACATTTGCGAAATAGGCATTGCACGACTTGTAAATACCGCTGTTCAAATTCCTGATCCCCCCCCCGCAATGGCATCCTCTCTTGGTCCTGCCTACGTAAAACCCGTTGAAACATCTTGTTGTAGTCTCCGGTGTGATAGCCCCTTCCTGAAGGGCCACTAAAGCGTTCAGGGTTTTAAATGGGGATCCTGGAGAGCCTTCGGCAGAAATAGATCTATCGAAGAGGGGTATCGCCAATGAATCGTTATATAATCTATTGAAGTTTTTGGACCGTTGCCTTCCAACTAATAGCGCAGGATCATAGGTAGGCCCAGAGATCATAGACAGGATCTCACCTGAAGAGGGCTCAATGGCAACAATGCCTCCCCGTTTGCCATGCATTAAAAGTTCACCGTATTCCTGCAGGTCCTTGTCTATGGTAATATGGATTTCCTTTCCCTGTTCGGGCAAAGTATCCAGAATACCGCCTTTATATCTTCCGATATCCCTGTTGAAGCGATCTTTTTGGATATATTGCACCCCTTTTCTCCCTCGTAATACTTCATCATACTGCTTTTCTACTCCTGTCCTTCCTGTTAATTCACCCTGTGCGTAATAGGGGTTTTTGGCCATATCCCTTTCATTTACCTCACTTATATAACCCAGGACATTGGCCGCACTTGGGGTGTCATAGTACCTTAAGGATCGCTTCTGAATATAGAATCCTTCATACTTGCGCATTTTTTCCTGGAGCATGGCATAATCCTCCTTTGAAAGTTGAGGTACAAGCACGGAAGGCAATCTTGGGGAATACACTCTGGCTTTGTTCAGTTTCTCCACAAACTTCTCTTTTTCCAAGCCGAGGAGATTGCAAAATTCTAAAGTATCTAACGGTTTTACCTCTCGCGGGATAACCATAACGTCATATGCCGGGTCGTTGCCAACTAGAAGTTTTCCGTTCCTGTCGTAAATATAACCGCGTTCGGGATAGTCATAGATTGGCTTAATAGCAGGATCTTCCAACACCTGGTCCGGAGAAAAACTGAATATCTGCAGGTAAGACAACCGGCCGATAAACAGCACTCCGACAATAATGATTATGGATGATAATAGAATTTTTTTCATTTACTCTTTCCTAACACTAAAAAGTGAACCGAACAACAAACAGAGAATCAATGTGGCGCATCCCGTAAAAACAACTTTCTTCAAAATTAACAGCAAATTTGCGAAACTGAAAAATTCCAGCGTAAAGAAAATAAGATGATGCGCTATAACTAATAACGCCAAAAATGTAATTTGTTGTGCCCGAGTAGTATTGGATAATTTAAAACTCTGAAATTCATAATTAACCCCGAAAACAAAACGCATGATGGTTGGTCTAAGATATGCAATAGTAACTGTTGAGGCTGCATGAAGCGCCATGGTATCGGAGAAAAAATCGATAGCAAGACCCAATAAGAAGCCGATGCCCAGAAATAATACCCTGTTTTCCTTTATAGGGTACCAGTATAGAAAGAGAATATAAACCATTGGATTTATAAATCCAAAGAAATTCAACCTATTGAAGACCAGCACTTGTACCAGTACAAGCAGGGCAAATCTAATAACATTAATTAAGTAAAAGCTATTGGTCATCTGTTGTCTCGGACTCTAATTGAAGCACCTCTGGTCTGTTAATATTCTGGATTACATAGACATTTTTAACATTTGTCATATCATTAAAAAGTTCCACATCTATGCTGTAAAAACTTTTTGACTGGGTAAGATCAAATTTTTTAATTGTTCCAATGGGAATATTTTCAGGAAATATGCTCGACATTGCTCCTGTCACGATAGTATCACCCACTAACAAGGGCACCAGCCGGGGAATGTCCTCCAATTGTACAACATTGTAACGCTCCGTGTCCCACACCAGGGATCCAAAATAATTGGTATTCTTGATTTTGGCATTGATATTCGATTTTGTATTCAATATACTTTGCACAGAGGCGTACTTATTGCTGGTATGCTCAATGATGCCTAAAATACCTTTCGCTGTAATGACGCCCATATCTTGTCTTATACTGTCTTTTTTGCCTTTATCAATGGTGATATAATTGTCCCGATTGGCGTAGCTGTTCTTTATGATCCGGGCAGATTTCACCGTATAGTTCAATGCGGTATCCAACTCAAAACTGTCCTTTTCTACCTTATTGAACAGCAATGTTCTTAGTCGCCTGTTTTCTTCAAGGAGTTTTGCATTCTCTTCATCCAGATCAAAATAGGAGGTAATGCTGTTTGAAATACTATAAATACTTCCCGTTATCCTGTTTGCGGAGTTGAAGAATTTTGAGCGGTGATAGGAATGGGATTGGATGGTAAAAGCAAGTGCAATTAGAAACAAGAGCATAAAAAGCAGCACGGTTTTATAACGTATTATAAATCTGATTATCTGCTGCATGCAATTTTTCTATTGGATAATTGTACGCCCTTTAAAATAGGACCAGAAGCATTATTCAAAACTTGCCGGTTGTTAAAATTTTATTTGATCAGTATACTCTTATAGCGTTCCAAATTTTTCAAAGCAATTCCTGTACCCCTAACTACGGCGCGGAGGGGGTCTTCTGCGATATAAACGGGCAAATCTGTTTTTTGCGATAGCCTTCTGTCTAATCCCCGGAGCATAGATCCGCCACCGGCCATGTAGATCCCGGTATTGTAGATATCGGCAGCCAGTTCAGGTGGTGTTTGGGATAAAGTTTCCATAACAGCGTCTTCAACCCTCAATATGGATTTGTCCAGGGCTTTGGCAATTTCCCTGAAGGAAATTGATACCTGCTTTGGTTTTCCCGTAAGCAGGTCCCTTCCCTGCACGGACATCTCATCCGGGGGGGATTGAAGATCCTCGGTTGCGGAACCTATCTGGATCTTGATGTTCTCTGCCGTGCTCTCCCCCACATACAAATTGTGCTGAGTACGCATATAATAAATGATGTCGTTGGTAAAGACATCTCCTGCAATTTTCACCGATTTGTCACAGACGATCCCTCCAAGTGCAATAACAGCGATCTCCGTCGTACCTCCGCCAATATCCACGATCATGTTCCCCTTTGGCTGCATAATATCCAGGCCAATACCAATGGCTGCTGCCATTGGTTCATGGATCAGGTACACTTCTTTTCCATTGACCCTTTCGGCAGATTCCTTAACTGCCCGCATTTCTACTTCCGTAATGCCCGAAGGAATACAAATGACCATCCTCAATGCCGGTGGGAACCATTTTTTCTTAAGTGCCGGAATGTTTTTAATAAACATACTGATCATCTTTTCAGATGCATCGAAATCAGCAATTACGCCGTCTTTCAAAGGGCGTATGGTTTTTATGTTTTCGTGGGTTTTTCCCTGCATCATGCTGGCTTCTTTGCCTACAGCAATAATTTTGCCCGAAATCCTATCTCTGGCTACAATAGACGGACTATCCACAACTACCTTATCGGCGTGGATAATGAGGGTGTTTGCCGTACCCAGATCGATAGCAATTTCCTCGGTCAAAAAATCAAAAAATCCCATTTATTTTAGTTTCGGATTAAAGGGTAATTTTCATCGACAAAAGTAGTAAAATTAATGCTTGAAATGACGGGTTCCCGTCATCACCATAGCGATTTCATTTTCATTACAATAATCGATACTAAGCTGGTCTTTTATCGATCCTCCCGGCTGTATAACGCTGGTTATGCCGTTTTTATGCGAAATTTCAACACAATCTGGAAAAGGAAAAAAAGCATCGCTCGCCATGACCGCTCCATTGAGATCAAAATTGAAGGATTTTGCTTTGTGTATGGCCTGGTTCAGGGCGTCTACCCGTGAAGTCTGGCCTGTTCCACTGGCACAAAGTTGTTTGTTTTTGGCAAGTACGATGGTATTCGATTTGGTATGCTTACACAGTTTTGACGCAAAGATAAGGTCCCCCATTTCGTCGTCCGAAGGCTTTCTGGTAGTAACGTATTGGAGATCGGTGATGGAATCTGTTTTGGAATCTTTTTCCTGCACGAGCAAGCCGTTCAGGCAGGTACGGACCAGGGTATCCGGGAGGCCTATGGCATTCTGAACAAGAACAATACGGTTTTTCTTTCCTTTCAGGATTTCCAGTGCTTCGCCGGTGTAACTTGGGGAGATCACGACTTCGCAGAACAACTTATGGATCTCTTCAGCGGTAGGTTTATCTATTGCTACATTGCTTATTAAAATACCTCCAAATGCGGAAACCGGGTCTCCCGCAAGGGCATCAACATAAGCCTTTCGGATAGTATCCCTCGTTGCAAGGCCACAGGCATTATTGTGCTTTAAAATGGCAAAGGTTGGTGCATCATCCTTAAATTCCTGCATGAGATTCACGGCGGCATCAACGTCCAAAAGATTGTTATAGGATAACTCCTTGCCGTGCAGCTTGGTGAACATGGCTTCAAAATCCCCGAAGAAGTAGCCTTTTTGGTGGGGGTTCTCCCCATAGCGGAGGGTTTTCCCCCGGGTTTCGCTGATTTTTAATACAACATCCTCCCCGTTTTGGTTAAAGTAATTAAAAATTGCAGTGTCATAATGTGAAGAAATATCAAAAGCCCTGGTGGCAAATCGCTTTCTGTCTTCAAGAGTTGTGCTGCCGTTCCCTTTTGAGACGATCTCCAGAAATTCGCCGTAATCCTCCATTGAGGAGACGCAGCATACATCCTTGTAATTCTTTGCGGCAGCCCTGATAAGGGAAATGCCGCCAATATCGATTTTCTCAATAACCTCTTCTTCCGAGGCTCCGCCGGCCACTGTTTTTTCAAAAGGATAAAGATCAACGATCACAATATCTATTTGAGGTATATTGTATTCCTCCAACTGCGAAATATCACCTTCATTGTCCTGCCTGTTTAAAATACCTCCGAAGACTTTGGGATGGAGCGTTTTTACCCTTCCGCCAAGAATGGAAGGGTAACTGGTAACATCTTCCACAGGGATTACATCAATTCCCAGTTCCCGGATAAATTTCTCTGTGCCGCCGGTGGAGTAAATAGCGATTCCGAGTTCTTCCAACTTTCTTACCAGGGGTTCTAAACCACCTTTATGAAATACGGAAATTAATGCGGAAGTAGCTTTTTTTGAGGTGTTCATTTCTGTGTGTGATAGTTAGGGCTCGAAGCAAGCAAAAATAATTTTTTTAGTAGTAATACCACGATAGTGTTATTAACAAAACGGTTAAAGTTTTAAAGAATCTTTGCTACTTCGGAATTTATAAATTCTAAAAACCGTTCATCTCCCTCAGTGAATGGGTCAGAGGTGTTAGAATCTATGTCGATCTGGCCCACATTTTCACCATTAACAAAAAGCGGAACCACAATCTCTGCCTTAACGGTAATACTACAGGCTATATAATTGTCCTGCGCCGAGACGTCCGGGACCACAAAATTCCGGTTGCTCACCGCAACCTGGCCGCAAATTCCTTTTCCAAAAGGTATAATGGTGTGGTCCGTGGCTTCCCCTGAATAAGGACCTAACTTTAACTCTTCTTTATTGCCGTTTTTAAAATAAAATCCTACCCAGTCATAATGGGGTATGTTTTCCCGTAGCAGCTCGCAAATTTGTAACAGGCGGTCGGGGACCCCGGTATCCGTCCTGCTTAAAATTTTGATCACCTCTGGACGTAATGACTTAAACATTCCTATTTTTTTGCAAAAATATCAAAATCTTTATTGTGTTTTGCCGTTTTAACTGTTTTATACTTCTGACCAGACCGAGACCTACATGGCTACGGTAAATGGTTTAAAAGCTCATTTGATTTAAATAAGTGATGAAGCCCCTTAAAATTACGTTAACAAAACAATAGGATTGTAAGGATTATCGTTTAATTTGTACTTTTATAAATGAATTGAGCCGAAGTTACCCTTTCTTGTAAGGATTCGGCCGGTCGTCAGACCTATAAAAGATGATAAGTTAATCAGGTGAAAAGTGTATTTCATAAAATAGTGTCTTTTACCATGGCATTCCTGCTATTGGCCTCTACTACTTCCTGGGCAGTAGACAAGCATACCTGTATGGGACGCCTGGTCGATATTGCGCTTTTTAAGGATGCGGCGACCTGCGGGATGAACATGGGTTTTGAAATGGAGGACACGGAAGACAACTGTTGCAGCGATGAGCTGGTAGTGGTTTGCGGTCAGGACGACCTGAAAATATCGCATTCTGAACTCACTATGGACCAGCAGTTGTTCATAACGGCTTTTAGTTTTTCCTACCTGGCCCTGTTTGAGGGAAATACCGAAAAGAACATTTCTTTCAAAGAATACTCCCCACCCTTACTCACAAGGGATATTCCTGTCTTGGATCAGACATTTCTTATTTGATTCTAAACTTTTAGAAGGTAGTACCATTGCGTTTATCAGCAATCGTATTAGCCCATGGTGTGTTCTTTATCTACCACTTTTTTTCTAATTGTTTAAAATCAATTCATATGCTGAATAAAAGCATAAAATTCCTGATCGAAAATAAACTTATTGCGGTATTGATGCTTGCTCTTTTTGTAGGTTGGGGTATCGTAAACGCACCCTTTAACTGGGATACCGGCTTCTTGCCGAATAATCCTGTTGCGGTAGATGCCATACCCGATATAGGCGAGAACCAACAAATTGTTTTTACGAAATGGCAGGGACGTTCCCCGCAGGATATCGAGGATCAGATTACCTATCCCTTAACGACTTCATTGCTGGGTATCCCCGGGGTAAAGACCATCCGCAGTTCTTCAATGTTCGGGTTTTCCAGCATCTATATCATCTTTGAAGAAGATGTAGAATTCTATTGGTCCCGTAGCCGAATCCTTGAAAAATTGAATTCGCTACCGAGTGGCCTGTTGCCAGATGGCGTAAACCCTGCCCTGGGCCCCGATGCCACGGGATTGGGACAGATATTCTGGTACACCCTGGAGGGTCGGGATAAAGGGGGCAATGTTACCGGCGGTTGGGACTTACAGGAATTGCGAAGCATTCAGGATTATTATGTGAAATATTCCCTTTCGTCCGCAAGCGGCGTATCTGAAGTTGCCTCTATTGGTGGCTACGTTCAGGAATACCAGGTGGATGTGGACCCCGAACTGCTGCGCCAGTATAACATTGGTTTAGGCGATATGGTCAAAGCGGTCAGGCAGAGTAATCAGGATATCGGTGCACAGACCCTGGAGATCAATCAAGCCGAATATTTAGTTCGCGGTTTGGGTTATATAAAATCCCTGGAGGATTTAGAAAATGCAGTGGTCACCTCTGAAAATTATACTTCCATTCGTGTAAAGGATGTGGCAAAAGTTCATTTGGGACCGGCAACGCGCCGGGGTATTTTAGACAAGGAAGGTGCGGAAGTGGTTGGGGGTGTGATCGTAGCCCGGTACGGGGCGAATCCTCTGGAGGTCATCAATAATGTTAAAGAGGAAATCAGGGAGTTGAGTGCCGGATTACCCTCAAAACAATTGGCCGATGGCCGTACTTCACAGGTTACCATAGTCCCCTTTTACGACCGCACGGAACTTATTCAGGAGACCCTCGGAACGCTCAATGAAGCCCTTACCCTTGAAGTTCTGATAACCATTTTGGTCATTGTTATAATGGTTTTCAACCTGAGGGCATCCGTACTCATTTCAGGTTTGCTGCCCGTGGCGGTTTTGATGGTTTTTATCAGTATGAAACTCTTCAATGTGGATGCCAATATTGTGGCGCTTTCCGGTATCGCCATTGCCATCGGCACCATGGTAGATGTTGGGGTTATCCTCTCTGAAAATATAATCAGGCATCTCGAGATGGAAAACAGGGATGAAGCGGGAAATAAAATACCCATCAACGAGGTCGTTTACAATGCGACTGCAGAGGTTTCGGGAGCCATTCTGACTGCCGTGCTGACTACCATCATTAGTTTTATTCCCGTTTTTACCATGATTGGTGCAGAAGGAAAACTGTTCCGCCCATTGGCTTTTACCAAGACGATGGCACTTACCGCATCGATTATAGTATCGCTATTCCTGATCCCGCCTTTCGCTGCCTTCTTATTCAGGAAGAAAAATCTAAAAAGTTCGCTCCGCTATGTACTTAACACTTTGCTCATCATTACCGGCATATTGGCCTTGGTTTATGGTTTCTGGTTAGGGTTGGTACCAATTGCTTTTGGCGTTTCGGGAATTGCAGGTTTGCAGGGCAAATTTTCTGGGCAACACGCTAATTTTGTCAACATCCTTATTTCGGCAATAGCCATCATTTTACTTCTCGCGGAATACTGGCGACCCCTGGGATTTGATCGAAGTATTGTAATGAATCTGCTATTTGTAAGTATCATCTGCTTTGCATTGTTGGGTTCGTTTTGGATATTCAGGCGCAACTACACCGGCATTCTGAGATGGGCATTGCGCAACAAGATCCTTTTTCTTTCAGTACCCACTGCCCTTGTCATTTTTGGAGTGTTGATAATGCAGCATACAGGCAAGGAATTTATGCCATCCCTCAATGAAGGCTCCTTTCTCCTAATGCCGACATCATTACCACATGCCGGGGTTGAACAGAACAAACGGGTTTTACAGCAACTTGATATGGCCGTGGCCGGCATCCCCGAAATACAAACCGTAGTAGGAAAGGCGGGCCGAACGGAATCCGCCCTTGACCCTGCGCCACTTTCAATGTATGAAAATGTAATTCAGTACAAACCTGAATATATGCTCAATGAAAGGGGTAAACGCCAACGCTACCGCACCAATGAAGACGGACTTTTTGTATTGAAAAATGGAAAATTCATTATCAATCCTAATAATGGTATTGACGCCGGGGCCGACTATGGGGAATCCCAACTAAAAACGACAGCGAAAAGGGAGGACTTAATTTCTGATGACGCCGGTGAATACTATAGAAACTGGCGTCCGGAAATCAACAATTCCGATGATATTTGGAACGAGATCATAAAGGTAACCAAATTGCCGGGCGTGACTTCCGCACCTAAGTTGCAACCCATAGAAACCCGGCTGATAATGCTGCAAACCGGAATGCGTGCGCCTATGGGAATCAAGGTCAAAGGACAGGACTTACGGGAAATCGAAGCTTTTGGGCTGCAGTTGGAAGATATTTTAAAACAGGCCGAAGGAGTAAAAAAGCAGGCTGTTTTTGCAGACCGCATAGTGGGGAAACCATATCTTTTGATAGATATTAAGCGGGAAAAGCTTGCCCGGTATGGGATCTCGATAATGGATGTTCAGGAAATCTTACAGGTGGCTGTCGGCGGCATGCCATTGACACAGACCGTTGAAGGACGTGAGCGCTATGCTGTGCGGGTGCGCTATCCGAGGGAATTGAGGGAGAATCCTACCGACCTTAAAAATATTTACGTTCCCGTTGAAAAAGGAAGTCCGGTACCCCTTGGCGAATTGGTGGACATTCGATATGAACAGGGGCCGCAGGTCATTAAAAGTGAGGATACCTTTTTGGTGGGTTATGTATTGTTCGATAAATTGGACGGTTTCGCGGAGGTGAATGTGGTGGAAAATGCCCAAAGACTGATTCAGGAGAAAATTGAAAGTGGCGAATTAAGTGTACCTAAAGGAATTAGTTATCGATTTACAGGGACCTATGAAAACCAGCTGAGGGCGGAAAAAACGTTGTCCGTGGTTGTACCTCTGGCCCTGGGTATCATTTTTTTAATTCTCTATTTTCAATTTCGTTCGGTAACCACATCATTAATGGTGTTTACGGGTATTGCGGTGGCATTTGCCGGAGGGTTTTTAATGATATGGTTTTACGGGCAGGATTGGTTTTTTAATTTCAATTTCTTTGGAGAAAACCTGCGGGAATTATTCCAGATGCACACTATAAATTTGAGCGTGGCGGTCTGGGTAGGTTTTATAGCCCTGTTCGGCATTGCCACTGATGATGGGGTGGTAATGGCCACTTACCTTACACAGACTTTTGACCGCAACAGCCCTGACACCCAAAAGGAAATCCGCAATTCTGTGGTGGAAGCCGGAGAAAAACGTATTCGTCCCTGTTTAATGACCACAGCGACCACGATTCTGGCGTTGTTGCCCATTCTCACATCCACAGGCCGGGGCAGCGATATTATGATACCGATGGCCATACCGAGTTTCGGCGGAATGCTCATTGCGCTTATTACGCTTTTTGTGGTCCCGGTATTGTTTAGCTGGAAGAAGGAGATTGTGCTGAAACGAAAAAAGTGGTTGGAAGCTGGAGGTTAGAGGTTGGATAATTGTAATTAAAACTGGATGTTATTTAAAATAATGTATATAGACTAAAACCAAAATTATGATTAAGTCCTTTAAAGATTTAGACGTTTATAATGAGTCCTATGCACTTGCGATGGATATTTTTTGGCTGACGCGGAAATTCCCGAAGGAAGAAGTGTATTCTTTGACCTCTCAGGTGGTGCGGTCGTCCCGTTCTGTTTCTGCAAATATATCTGAAGGATGGTCCAAGCGAAATTATGAGCAGATTTTTAAGCAACAACTCATCACTTCCCTAGGCTCTAATGGTGAAACCGAAACTTGGCTTGACTTTGCTAAAGATTGCGGTTATGTGGATAGGGACACTCATAAAACACTTTTGAAAAAGAATGACTTGGTGGGTAAAAAATTAAATAGGCTTCATAAGAACTGGAAAAGTTTTGAGTAGTGGGTGGAAGCAGGAGGCTGGGGGCTGGGGTTGGAAGCTGGAGGTTGGAAGCTGAAGGTTGGAAGCTGTGAAGGTTGGAAACTGGATGCTGGACTTGTCCGCCGGAGCTTTTTCAGCGTGGGTGGAGGCTGGAAACCGGATGCTTGATGTTGGAGAAGGAATTTTAAAAGTAAAAGTATGAAATGAGCATAAACAAAATTAATTTTTTGTTTACCAACTGAAATAATTAAATTTTTTATGCGAAAGCGAAGCGGTTGATCGATGCAGAAAATTTTTATTTTGCTCATTTTCAGATCAATAAAAATTTTTAAATAGATGGAAAAAATACGTTTTTTTAGGATTAGGTGGAAAGGATTTAATAAATTGGTTATTAGGCTTATATGGGTAATTGCCCACTATATGCGCTGTGGTTTTTTCTTGAATATCAAGGGCATACTTGACATCCAATTTCCTGCTTCCAGCCTCCTGTGCGCAGGAAACCCCATCCAGCTTCCAGCTTCCAGCTTCGTTTTTTTAACAATTCTATCAATCCAAACTACCAACGCTCAATCCCTGGAAAACTACATCCAGGAAGCTGAGGCAAATAATCCGGAGATACAAACCTATGAACTGCGCTATAACATAGCGAAAGAAAAAATAAACGAGGTAAACACCTTGCCCAATACTACCCTAAGTGCCGGCTATTTTGTAAGCGAACCCGAAACAAGGACCGGTGCACAACGTGCCAGATTTTCTGTGTCCCAGATGCTGCCTTGGTTTGGCACCATCACGGCCCGTGAAAACTATGCCGGCTCAATGGCAGATGCCGAATATGTGGAAATTGCCATCGCTAAACGAAAATTGGGGCTGTCTCTCGCACAATCGTATTACAATCTGTATTCCATCAGGGCAAAACAGAATGTCCTGGAGGAGAATGTAAACCTCTTAAAAACCTATGAACAATTGGCTCTGACCTCTGTAGAAGTTGGTAAGGCCTCTGCCGTGGATGTGCTGCGCCTGCAGATCCGACAGAACGAATTGGAACAGCAAAAGGCGATCCTGAGAGAAGAATACCTGGCAGAACAGTCCCGCTTCAATAACCTTATGAACCGCAAAGAAACGATAGCTGTTGAGGCCGTTACGGAAATGACGATCCCGGCGGAGGATCTTATCCTTTCAGACGGGGGTCTGGAACTGAATCCGGAACTTCTTAAATATGATAAACTTTACGAATCCATAGCACAATCGGAACTGCTTAACCAAAAGGAAAGTGCACCCGATATCGGATTGGGGCTGGATTATGTTCCGGTTTCCCAGCGACCTGATATGAATTTTAATGATAATGGGAAGGACATAGTGATGCCCATGGTTTCGCTATCAATCCCAATATTCAGCAACAGGTATAGTTCGGTTTCAAAACAAAATGAACTCAGACAACAGGAAATACAATCCCAGAAGAACGAACGGTTGAATATCTTGGAAACAGCTTATGCGAAAGCAATATCACAACGCAATCAGGCTCGTATCGCTTTTAACACGCAAGCAAGAAACCTGGAACAAGCCAGGGACGCGGAAGAAATCCTGATAAAGAATTATGAAACCGGAACTATTAATTTTAATGATGTGCTCGACATCCAGGAACTGCAATTGAAATTTCAAATAAATCAAATCGAGTCGGTACAGATGTATTATTTGCAGTCGGCCGTAATTAACTATTTAATCAATTAATTATGGTCAGGGATTTTTACATAAAGAATATGGTATGCGACCGGTGTATTAAAGTGCTAAAGGATGAACTGGAAGCAAAGGATATAACTGTATTGGGAATTGAATTGGGACATATAAAACTGGATATCATTGTTGAATCTGAAACTAAAATATTAGAAACTATTCTCAAGGATAATGGTTTTTCGTTGATAGATTCCACCGAATCGAAAATTACCGAGAAGGTTAAAATTGAACTTATTAAAATGCTTGCCGATCTCCCGTTACAAATGGGCGAAAAATTATCGACCCACCTTGCGGAAAAGGTGCAGCTTGACTATTCAAAACTCAGTAAGGTATTTTCATTTACCGAAGAAATTACACTGGAAAAATATTTTATCAAACTGAAGATAGAAAAGGTAAAGGAACTTATACAGACCAGAGAGTACAATTTTACGGAAATAGCTCAATTGCTGAATTATAGCCACATAAATCATTTAAGTAGGCAATTTAAAGGCAATACGGGAATGAGCCTTACAGCGTATAAAACCCAACAAAAGAATTTTAGGAATTCTTTGGACAAAATTATATAGATAATAACCAGGATTATGCCACAAGGAGCTGGAAATCAGGGCTATATTTAAGCTCGAAATAATAATAATTTAAAAGTAAAATCATGAGAAATGAAAACTTAATTAGTGCCCTGGGCAATTGTATAAATCACTGCAACTATTGTGCCGATGCCTGCCTTAATGAGGACAACGTAAAAATGATGGTAGATTGCATTCGCACTGATCATGTCTGTGCCGAAGTATGTAGTTCACTTGCCCAGATCCTGGCCACCGATTATAAGGATATCCAGGGGCTGGTTGATTATTGTAAAAAGGTATGTGAGGCGTGTGCCGAAGAATGCTCACAACACGATCACCAACACTGTAAGGATTGCGCGGAGGCTTGCAGAAAATGCGCGGAGGCTTGCGGATCGTACGCAGCATAATATTTTACTCCCTTCCCGGCCGGGGAAGGGAATTATTTAATCGAAAAGAATTCCTCGCAGCTTGCTGCGGGGGTTCCTACCGATATAAATAATACTAAATCAATAGGTTGGCGAAATTTTATTTAGAAAGAAAAGATGAAAAAAGGACTTCTACTATGTATCATCGCTTTATATGCCATTGCATTAAAAGCACAAACAGCTAACAAATCCGAGGAAAATGTGGATAACTGGCCGGTTCATCAATATGATCTGACTATAGCGTATGAAACAGTGAATTACACCGGCAAGGAGGTTAAGGCAATGACTATCAACGGGGGAATTCCCGGTCCTAATCTGGAATTTGAAGAAGGAGAATTTGCAGTTATTAATGTGACCAATAAAATGGATGTGGAGACCTCCGTCCACTGGCATGGTATGATCCTGCCTAATTATTTTGACGGCGTCCCATATCTGTCTACGCCTCCCATTCCTCCCGGCGAAACACTTCAATACAAATTTGCCATTAAACAAAGTGGGACTTACTGGTATCACTCCCATTCCGGATTGCAGGAGCAACGTGGGGTTTACGGTTCAATTCAAATAAACCCAAAGCAAACCCCTATGGAATATGACAAGGATTTGGTGCTGGTACTTTCTGACTGGATGGATGAAAACCCCATGTCCCAATTAAAAAACCTCAAACGTGGCAATGAATGGTACCTGACTAAAAAAGGTCAGATTCAGAGTCTGGATAAACTGATCAGGAAAAACGCGGTTGGCGCAAAGTTAAAAATGGCCTGGCAACGAATGCCGGATATGGCCATATCGGATAACTATTACGACAGGTATTTGATAAACGGGAAGCCCGAAGAGAACTATCCCGGGTTTCAACCGGGCGAAAAGGTCAGGGTCCGGTTTGTAAATGCCGGGGCGGCAAGTTACTTCTGGCTGACATTTGGAGGTAAGGATCCCCTGTTGGTCTCCGCAGACGGAAAGGATGTAGTGCCGCTCAAAAAAAATAAAACCCTCATTGCAATAGCAGAAACGTATGATTTCATCGTGACCATTCCGGAGAACGGAAAGCTTGAAATTCGTGCAACCGCTCAGGATAACTCCGGCTACGCCTCTGCCTATCTGGGAACAGGCGAGGTATTAATGGCTCCTGTTATCCCTGAACCAGACCTTATTGGTACTATGAAGCAGATGATGTCTATGGGAATGAAAATGGGAGCACCTGCCTCGAAATTCAATCCCGGTAATAATGATTCTATAAATGTTATGGAAAAATATAAAATGGATATGGGTGGAATGGAAATGAAGGGCGGCCACATGCACATGAAGGATAACAAAACCGGAACGAGAGATATGAAAATGACTATGGATTCCACGAAAACAGATCATGGCAAAATGGATCATCCCAAAATGGATATGAAAATGGATTCCACAAAGATGGAGCACAACAAGATGGACCATGGCAAAATGGAGATGAAGGACGCTAAAATGAACATGGAGGGCGACATGGATATGAAGGGAATGAAAATGGGTTATATGGTCCCCGCAGATAAGGTAGTGGGCGATCCCATGAAGACGGGAGGTAATCCGGAATTTAATTATAATTATTTAAGATCCCCGGAAAAGACCGTTTTTGATAACGGCAAACCCATAAGGGAAATGCTCTTTAATCTTACAGGTAACATGAACCGTTATGTATGGAGTATAAATGGGGTGCCTCTTTCAGAAACCGATAAAATCAAGATCAAAAAGGGAGAGGTTGTTCGTATTACTATGAACAATCTGACCATGATGCATCACCCCATGCACCTGCATGGTCACTTTTTTAGGGTGCTCAATGAAAACGGAGAATACTCCCCTTTGAAACATACCGTGAATGTTGCACCCATGCAAAAAGTGGTCATTGAATTTGATGCAAATGAAACCGGTGACTGGTTTTTTCATTGCCATGTGCTGTACCATATGAATGCGGGAATGGCCAGAATTTTCAGCTACGACACCCCTCGTGATGAGCGACTGAAAGGGTACCCACTTACAAACCTTACCAATGAGGCGGATCATATGTTTACCTGGGGAGAAATAACCGCCGCAAGTCATATGACCGAAGTGTATGCAACGGCGACAAACATCAGGAACCAGTTTAGCCTGATGGGCGAATATGGCTGGAACAAGAACCTGGAAGCGGAGTTCAGCTATGAGCGGTATCTCAATGATTATTTCCGTGTTTTTGGGGGCGTAAATGTAGAGAATGTAGGAGAGGATAGCCTGGACGATATTGAAACAACGGCCATTGCCGGGGTACGTTACCTCCTGCCTTTGCTCATCCACTCAGATCTGAGAATTGATAATAAACTGCGCCCGCAGATTAGTCTGAGTACGGGCTTTATGATTTTTCCAAGATTGGGCATCTATGGGGCCTATGAATACCAGATGGATTTTGGCTGGGTAAATGATTTTCAGGCCGGCGAAGACTATCGCGATGAAACTACCTGGGAGGTTGGCCTCGAATATGTGCTGGGCAGAAACTTTTCCCTGATGGGTAGTTATGACAACCGCTTCGGTGCGGGTGGTGGACTTTCAATACGATTTTAGAACCTTAAATAAATTAACAATAATTAAAAATGACTGGAATGAAAACACGTAAAACAGCAATTTTAACAAGTGCAATAGCCTTAACGGCTGTTATCACTATTTCCTGCAAAGATGGAAACAAAAAAGAATCTGCAATGCCAATGAGCAACGAAATGCATCAGGAAGATGTGAATGAAAGCGATACATCCATGGACGCTACCCAGGGGATGGAAGCAAAGGAAATTGTAAACGGATATCTATCCCTTAAAGAGGCACTGGTGGCAGATGACAGCGATAGAGCCGCTGAAGCCGGGGGAAAACTCGTAACTGCTTTCGAAAATTTCGACCTTTCAGGTTATTCAGATAGCGAGCAGAAGGAATTAAAGGATATCATCGAAAATGGCAGCGAGCAGGCGGAACATATTTCGGACAGCCCAATGAAACATCAGCGGGAACATTTTAAGACATTGAGCAAGGATATTACCGATATGGTAGCCATTACCGGAACGGATAAGAAACTCTATGAACAGTTTTGTCCCATGTACGATGGCGGCAGCGCATGGTTGAGCGCCAGTAACGAGGTGCGCAATCCCTACTACGGCAGCGAAATGTTGACTTGCGGGAAAGTACAAAGGGAAATCAATTAAGTGAAAGTTCTGAAATCCATAGGGTGGATTTTGTTGATTGCATTTGTGGTCATCCAGTTTATACCGACAAAACGCAACCAAAGCGATAGCGTTTCAAAAGCCGACTTCCTGATGGTCAACACCGTGCCATCTTCAGTGAGGCAAACGCTACAGGTATCCTGTTATAATTGCCATAGCAACAACACGGACTATCCCTGGTACAACAAGGTACAACCGGCCGCGTGGTATTTGGAACACCATATTAAGGAAGCAAAGTCGGAACTCAATTTCAATGAGTGGGCAGACTACTCAAATAGGCGGAAGAAAAGCAAATTACGATCGATTATAAATCAGATTGAGGATGACCAAATGCCTTTGGATTCCTACACGCTTATCCATAGGGATGCTATTCTTTCTGAAAAAAATAAAATGGCATTAATCGGATATATGACGGCACTAAGGGACAGTTTGAAATAGCGAGGAAATAGTTCCTTTTTAGCAATGGCCTGATGCCCGGTTTATTTGGGATTTTTTAAAAAAGAGAATGTCGATCAGAGGGGTGAGATGGCCCCAAAAACGAATTATTCGAAAGTGGAAAATAGGCTGTTGGCTTGGCGGTGGCTTGATCGTAAAATTTATATTAAATTAAAGTGTAAATGCCAGAACAAATGAAAAATTACGAAACCCTTTCAGAAGCTATAGACCAGTTATATAAAAAAGGGTACAATTACGATTTTAATTTGAAAGGAGATTGTTTGGAATGCCCTTTATTAAACTTAAAACTGCGTCCCGAAGAATTTGAAGTGGATGAGGTACATCGTTTTGAAGGAATGAGTAGTACGGATGACAACAGTATCCTCTTCGCCATTTCTTCCGACAAGGAAATTAAAGGGATACTGGTGGATGCGTATGGGGTGTATGCCGAAAATATTTCTGAGGCAATGAGATTAAAATTACGATAAAATGGAACAAACGCTTCATATCAAAAATATGGTGTGTAATCGCTGTAAATCTACTGTATTGCGTGAACTGAATGATGCCGGGTTTAACGTGGGAACCATAGAATTGGGAAAGGTAACCATAAGGGACAGTAGCACAAAAGATAGGTTGATTCTGGAAAATATCTTGAAGAAACACGGTTTTGAGATCATAGAAGATGAAGCAAAAGTGCTGATAGAGCAGCTTAAAATATCCCTGATCCAAAAATTGGAAAGTCAGGAAGTATCAAACCTCTCTGCTTTTTTGCCTGCCGTATGCAACAAATCCTATTCGGCACTAAGCAAACTCTTTAGTAAAAGTGAAGGAATAACGATCGAAAAATACCTTATCAATCTTAAAATTGAAAAGGTAAAAGAGTATATCCAATTAGGACAATGGAATTTTTCTGAAATAGCTTATAGCTTGAATTATAACGATAGCGGTCATTTGGCACGACAGTTTAAAAATGTAACGGGAATGTCGATGAGTGAATTTAAAGCCCTGCAAAAATGGGATAGAAAATCCCTTGACCAAATTGTGTAAATAGTATCCGGAATTGTACAAATGATATTTAGCAACCACAAGTACTTTTGAGTATAACTTCTAATACAAAAACCATGAAACATTCGTATAAAATACAAGGAATGACCTGCAGCGGTTGTCGTAACCACGTGGAAGAGATACTTTCAGGGGTAGAGGGTGTTACTGAAATGTCCGTTGATCTGGAAAAAGCCGAAGCGACCATTGAAATGGATTCCCATATTCCTATTGAGAAATTTCAGGATGTTTTACTAGAAGATGGTGGTAAATACAGTATTCACAAACCCGGGAAGCATCACTACCATTCGGAAAAGGAAGAAAAAAGGCCAAAAGGTAAAGGAACGGGCACGTTTTATTGCCCTATGCATTGCGAAGGCGATAAGACTTACGACCAGCCTGGAGATTGCCCTGTTTGCGGCATGGATTTGGTTGAAGAGCTAAGCGTATCATCGTCTTCTGTAACGCAATATACCTGTCCGATGCATCCCGAAATTGTTAGGGACGAACCGGGAAGTTGTCCTATTTGTGGTATGGATCTCGTACCAATGCAGCCCGATCTCTCCGCTGAAGAGAAAAACTATACAAACCTGCGGAATAAATTCTGGATAGCGGTAGCGTTTACACTACCCATTTTTCTTATTGCTATGTCTGAAATGTGGCACGGAAATCCATTATATGAGTGGTTGGGAATGAAGTATTGGAACTGGATTCAGTTCGGGCTTTCCCTTCCGGTGGTCTTTTATGCCACCTGGATGTTCTTTGAACGTGCCTACCGAAGTATAGTCACCTGGAATCTCAATATGTTTACGCTCATTGGCATTGGAGCCGGTATTGCCTGGTTGTTCAGTGTTTTTGGGATGCTGTTGCCCGACTTTTTCCCCGAGCAATTCAAAACTGAAGTAGGAACAGTGCATGTTTATTTTGAAGCGGCCACCGTCATCCTGACCCTGGTACTCCTTGGGCAGATGTTGGAAGCACGTGCCCATAGCAAAACCAATTCCGCGGTAAAGGAATTATTAAAATTGGCCCCTAACAAAGCGATTAAAATAGTGCAAGGAGAAGAACGGGAGGTACAGATAGATGATATCAAAATCGGGGACATCCTCCGAGTGAAGCCGGGCGATAAGATCCCGGTAGACGGGATTATAACCGAAGGTGAGACCTCCGTGGACGAATCGATGATCACAGGAGAGCCGATACCCGTAAACAAAAGCACAGATGATACCGTTAGTAGCGGCACAATTAACGGCAACCGGTCTTTTTTAATGAAGGCCGAAAAAGTGGGATCAGATACCTTACTTTCCCAGATCATCCATATGGTAAATAATGCAAGTAGGAGCCGGGCCCCCATACAGAACCTGGCAGATACGGTTTCAAGTTATTTTGTCCCCATAGTGGTTGTCATCGCGATCATCACTTGTGTGGTATGGGTTATTTGGGGGCCTGAACCCGCATATGTGTACGGCTTGGTAAATGCCATTGCCGTATTGATTATCGCATGCCCGTGTGCCCTGGGATTGGCAACTCCCATGTCCGTAATGGTAGGTGTGGGTAAAGGAGCACAAAATGGCGTGCTAATTAAAAATGCGGAAGCGCTGGAAAAGATGAATAAGGTGGATACCCTTATTATTGATAAGACCGGGACTATTACCGAAGGAAAACCTGCCGTAGAGAAAGTTGGATCCTTTGGCAATTCCTTTTCCGAAGAAAAAGTGCTTCAATACATTGTTTCCCTGAACAATATGAGCGAACATCCGCTTGCCGAGGCTACGGTCAGATACGGAAAAGACCAGCAAATAAATTCGTTGGAAGCTGACGGATTCAGGGCCGTGACAGGAAAAGGTGTGGAAGGAAATGTAAACGATGAGAAAGTAGCCCTGGGCAACATCAGGTTGATGGAACTTGCAAATGCGGAAATTACCGGCGAAATGGAAAATGAAGTGAATTCATTTCAGAAACAGGGCAAGACGGTTTCCTATTTGTCCGTTGACGGGACCGCTGTAGGATATGTGGTAATCGGGGATAGAATTAAAAAGACAAGTGCCAGGGCTATAAACGAACTGCAGGAGAAAGGTATCGCCGTGGTTATGTTGACCGGGGACAACCAGGACACTGCGCAGGCCGTTGCCAAAGAACTTAATCTTGCCGATTTTAAGGCGGGCATGTTGCCTGAAGACAAATTACAGGAGGTGGAAAAATTACAAACCAGCGGTAAGGTGGTCGCAATGGCCGGCGATGGTATCAACGATGCTCCGGCCTTGGCTAAGAGCGATGTAGGTATCGCCATGGGAACAGGAACCGATGTGGCTATCGAGAGTGCGGCTATTACCCTGGTTAAAGGAGATTTGCAGGGTATTGTTAAGGCCAGGAATTTAAGTAATGCCGTAATGAAGAACATTAGGCAAAACCTTTTTTTCGCACTAATCTACAACACCTTGGGTATTCCGGTAGCCGCAGGGGTACTATATCCCTTCTTTGGCATCTTGTTGTCACCGATGATAGCGGCTCTGGCAATGAGCTTCAGTTCAGTGTCTGTGATTGCAAATGCCCTGAGGTTGCGTGGGGCAACAATTGAATAATCGATTATGGTAGGAGAAAGGAGAATATCAAAAATCAGGAAAGCCCACCGGTATCGGTGTATTTTCCCCGGTATTCCGGTTCTTATGGGAACGATGAGAGGAATGTATTTCAGTGGGACCGGCATTGATAAAGTACACGGCGACCAGGTCGGGCAAACCGTAGAAAGAACAACCGTTATGAATTGGATAGGTCCCTCAGAACTAAAAACCGATGTTGGTTTAGCAACTTTGGAATTGAGGTAACGGGGTTAAGTAGATTTTTATATTGGTATATGCATTACCCCACCTAACGGGGCATTAAAAAAAGAGTTTAATTATTAACTGGAGAAAACTGAATAGAATGGAACACAATGACAAAATGAAAGACGAAAAAATGAACAATAACAATTACGCAGTATTTATGCTGATGTTAGTGGCATCCTTCATCGCAATGTATATTACCATGTATTTGAACACCTATGAATGGAGCCATGTGTATTTTAGCCTCACGCGGTTCTATATGACCTGTCTGGGTATTGCGGCAATGGCCGTTATTATGCTATCGTTAATGCTTAAAATGTACAGGAACAGGAAAAAAAATCTGGCAATTTACATAGGAAGCCTTGTATTGTTCCTTAGTGCCTTATTTTTGGTCCGTCAGCAAAAACCCATTGGGGATATATTGTGGATGAAGGCAATGATTCCACATCATTCCATTGCTATCTTAACCAGTAACAGAGCGGAAATCAAGGATCCTGAAGTGAAGAAACTGGCAGAAGAAATTATCAAGGCACAAGAAAGGGAAATAGCCGAAATGAAGCGGATGATTAAAAGATTGAAGGCTGGTAATTAAAAGTATTTTGGGCGCCCGGGCGGGCTTTTCGCTGTATCTTTTTCGCGCACAAAGGCACAAAAAAGGATGCCGCTTCAATCCCTGGCGCATATCATAAGGGCACCTATAATAACTCTGTTTGGAATGATAACACAGGGAAAAAGAATAAGTTAGTAACCAAAATGGGGTTTTTAGAGCTGCCCATAAGTTAAACAAAGAGATTATGAACAAGAACATCCTTTACGTCGGCATTGCAGCCGTAGTTGGCCTGCTCGCAGGGTATTTGATTTTTAGTGGTACGTCGGAAACCTCCATGGTAAATAAGAATGGATCTGAGATGTCCGGGGAGCACGACCACTCCGGGGAAAGTGGGGAGCAGCTATGGACTTGCTCCATGCACCCGCAGATTATGCGGCCAGAACCGGGGGATTGCCCGATATGCGGGATGGATCTGATCCCTGCCGAATCGGGTGGTGAAGGCCTTGCAATTAATGAAATAAAAATGACCGAAAATGCCATCGCATTGGCAAACATCAAAACAACGCTTGTAGGCAATGAAATGATCGCAGGGGACGATGGGATGCTTACATTGTCTGGAAAGATCAGCATGAACGAGGAAAACAATGCTATCCAGGCCAGTTATTTTGATGGCAGGATAGAACAACTCAATGTAAACTATGAAGGGCAGGAAGTAAAAGAGGGTCAACTCCTTGCAACTATCTATGCGCCCAATCTTGTTGCCGCTCAGCAAGAACTCCTTTCCGCTGCTTCCTTGAAAGATTCACAACCTTCATTATACAGGGCTGTGCGCAATAAACTTAAACTTTGGAAACTTTCCGAAAGCCAGATCAACAGTATTGAAGAATCCGGAAAGGTGCGGGAGAATTTCCCCATCTACGCAACCGTTTCAGGAACGGTTTCGGAGAAAATGGCGGCTGAAGGCGAATATGTAAAGCAGGGACAACCCATAGTAAAAGTGAGCAACCTGAATTCCGTTTGGGCAGAATTCGATGCTTATGAAAATCAAATAGCACAATTACAAAAAGGCCGGGAAATTAAGGTTTTTACCAATGCTTATCCAAATAAGGAATTTAAAGCCAAAATTTCTTTTATAGATCCTGTCCTAAACACCCGGACACGTACGGTAAAGCTCCGGGCTACCATCAGGAACACGGAAGGTTTATTTAAACCTGGGATGTTTGTGAGGGGTAAGATCAGGGGGGAATCGGATAGTTCACCGGAGCAGCTTAACATTCCTGCGAGTGCCGTTATGTGGACCGGGGAACGCTCTTTGGTGTATGTAAAGACCAAGCCGGACAAACCCATTTTTGAAATGCGCGAAATAACACTTGGTAACCAAAACGGGAATACTTTTACGGTTGTTTCCGGATTGGAAAATGGGGAGGAAATAGTCGTCAATGGAACATTTACCATAGATGCCGCAGCCCAATTACAGGGAAAAAAATCAATGATGAATAATAATAACGGCAAAGAGAAAGAAATGATGCCTTCCATGAATATGGACATGAGGCTGCCGGAAGGGTTTCAGAAAGGCTTCGTGAAGGTCCTGGATCCATATCTGATGATGAAAGATGCCTTTATCGCCGGTGATGCCGGCGAAGTTTCAACATACGCTAAAGCTACACTGGCCGAAATACAATCAGTACCAAAATCAGGTCTGGGTAAAATGGAAACGTCTCATTTTTCACAAATCAGCGAGATGCTCCAAGCTATAGCTGACAATGACAATCTGGAAGATCAGCGGTCACACTTTGTTATCCTTAACGAGAATATAGTGGCCATAGTAATGAATATAGAGGCCATCGATTCAACATGGTTCGTTCAAAAATGTCCGATGGCAAATAGCAATAAGGGAGCAGTTTGGTTAAGCAAAGAAAAAGAAATTCGCAATCCCTATTACGGAGAACAGATGTCGACTTGTGGGAGTGTAATACAGGTAATTCAGTAAAGATTTAAAGTTTAGCTATAGAGACCTCATTTAGCAAAAGGACCTAAATTTTAGGTAATAACCAATTTTTATAAGGCTGGTAATCCCTTCACTGGCTAAAATTCAGATATTTAACAATTCCGTTAAGAGTAAGGTTTCCTTCCTTTTGCATACTAAGATGATACGATACCCCTTGTGATGTGCAAACAACTTACCATTATTGCGTTGGTTTTTCTGTTTGGACGACAGGTTTATTCACAAACCTGTTGCTCCGGTGGCGTTCCTTTATCTAACAATCTTGGCCTCCCAAATGAGGGGAGGGGTATGCTGAGTTTTGGATTAAATTATGACTATAACAATCTAAATACGCTGAATGCTGGTTCGGATCAATTGACAGATAATTCCAGAAAACGCATTACAAATTCCATCCTTCTCGGCACAGGTTATGCCTTTACAGATCGACTTTCAATGGAAACATTATTTACCTGGGTAAACCAAACCAGGACCGTTACTCAGTTTGGAAATGAAAATTTTACAGAAACAACAGGTATCGGGGATGCGGTTTTATTGATGAAATACGCGATCTCAGACCTTTTGGGAGCAGAGACAGTACTCAATTTGGGAGCGGGGGTCAAAGCACCTGTCGGAAAAGCTGATATTAGTTCTGATCAGGGGATATTACTGACCGCAGATTTACAGCCGGGAAGCGGGGCCTGGGACGGATTAGGGTGGCTGTCATTTTCCAAGGGTCTGGGATTTAGACCCTCCTCTACACTTTCCGGAAGTTTTACCTACAGATTTACGGGCAGGAACAATTCTTATTTGAATAATTCTGCCACCTACGAGTTCGGCGATGAGATGCAGACAAATCTGGGTTATACGGATCAATTTTTGATGTTTAATACCATCTTCAGCCCTGGACTGATAGTCAAATACAGAAAGGCCATGGCGGACAAAATTGACGATAGTGACATTCCCAATACCGGCGGCGAGTGGGTATTTCTGAGGCCAGAACTTACCACTCAGATAACATCAGATCTGGGACTTGCCCTGCGGTTAGAACTTCCTCTATATAGCTATGTAGAAGGAACCCAGCTGACACCCACCCTGAGATTTACAGGGGGCTTGTCTTTTAAATTGAATACCAAAAAAAATAATGCTATAAATATTTTGAAATGAAAAAGATGCTATTTACACTGATGAGTACAGGAATCTTATTACTCTCCTGTAGCTCCTCCGACACACAGGACCCGGCAATTAATCCAACGGATGATGAACCACCCGTAATTTCCAATGAGTGGAGCATCCCTGTTGCAGATGTGTTTGATGGGGGCCCTGGGAGAGACGGGATTCCGGCTCTCGTAAACCCTGGATTTACAACAGCCGCAAATGCCAGTATTTTGTCAGACACGGATCTTGTGCTTGGCTATAAGAACGGAAACGATATAAGGGCATATCAACATATAATCCTGGATTGGCATGAAATTGTCAACGATAATATTGGAAATGTTTCACTGGCGGTTACCTATTGTCCCTTAACGGGTACAGGAATAGGATGGAATAGGATAATTAATGGCAAGGAAACTACATTTGGAGTTTCAGGATTATTGTACAATACCAATTTAATTCCCTTTGATAGGGAAACGAGCAGTAATTGGTCTCAGATCCTTAATGAATCTGTCAACGGAGTACTTTTAGGACAAAAGGCGGAACTTATTCAGTTGGTAGAAACGGATTGGAAGACATGGAAGACGATGTATCCGGAAACACAATTGATGAGCCTGAATACTGGTTTTTCCAGAACGTATGGAGTGTATCCCTATATTGATTATAGAACAAATAATAATTTCTTTATATTTCCGGTACCGAATGATAACAGGCTGCCTTCCAAAGAACGGGTGCATGCTATTATTGATGGGGAAGATGCTAGGGTATATAGGTTTGAAGACCTTGTATCGGAAAATGTTATTCGGGATAATTTTAAAGGGAAAAACTATGTTATTACCGGGAATGTCAATTTCATTACGTCCTTTGAATTGAGCGCAGACCAGGCCTCCCTTCAGTTTAACTATGCTTTTAAGGACACAGCGGTTATACTCAGTGATAGTGAAGGCAATGAATGGAATATTTTTGGTGAGGCAGTTGCCGGACCGAGAAGCGGTCAAAAGTTAAAATCAGCGGCCTCATTCATGGCTTATTGGTTCTCTATTCCCGCATTTTATACTACGGCCATCTATACAAATTAATTATAATGTAATAAAAAGCTGTCTGAGAAGGTAGATGTCCGTCATTACGAGCGGAGCGAAGTAATCTCTTGAATCTGACTAAAATTTAAAAGATTGCTTCGTTCCTCGCAATGACAACTGGCATGACTTCTCAGACAGCTTTTTCACATTTGTTCACCAGAAAGGCTTACATCATTCCGGGCATTCCTCCTCCGCCCATCGGCGATCCGGCAGGAGCATCTTCCTTAATATCGGTTAATGCACATTCGGTAGTAAGAATCATACCTGCCACAGAAGCAGCATTTTCCAATGCGATCCTCGTTACTTTAGCAGGATCTATGATCCCGGCTTTTAGCATATCCACGTATTTATCGGATTTGGCATCATAGCCGTAATCTCCTTTACCGTCCAGAACTTTAGCAGCAACTACCGAACCTTCTCCCCCGGCATTTTCTACAATGATCCTGAGTGGGGATTCAATAGCCTTGGCCACGATCTGGACTCCGGTTTCCTCATCGGGATTTTCAGTTTTAATTTTGGAAAGAACAGATTTGGCCCGGATAAAGGCTACCCCGCCTCCTGCGACGATCCCTTCTTCAACTGCTGCCCTCGTAGCATGCAATGCATCATCCACTCTATCCTTTTTCTCCTTCATCTCAACTTCAGAGGCTGCGCCAACATAAAGCACGGCAACACCGCCTGCCAGCTTGGCCAAACGTTCCTGTAATTTCTCCTTGTCGTAATCAGAAGTTGTGGTTTCTATTTGAGATTTTATCTGGTTGACCCTCGATTTAATGTCTTTAGCAGCTCCCGCACCATTTACAATGGTCGTATTATCTTTATCAATAGTCACCTTTTCGCAACTACCCAGCATATCAATCGTAGTGTTTTCCAGAGAGAAACCTCTTTCTTCAGCGATCACGGTACCCTTGGTTAAGATTGCAATATCCTCTAACATTGCCTTTCTTCTATCTCCGAAGCCGGGTGCTTTTACCGCGGCGATCTTTAAAGAACCCCTTAACTTATTTACCACCAGAGTAGCAAGCGCTTCACCGTCCACATCCTCTGAAATGATCAAAAGAGGCTTTCCGGATTGTGCGACAGGCTCCAGCACGGGGAGAAGATCTTTCATAGTAGAGATCTTTTTATCAAATAACAGAATGTACGGATTTTCCAGATCTGCTGTCATTTTTTCAGAATCAGTAACGAAATAGGGAGAGAGATACCCTCTATCAAATTGCATCCCCTCAACTACATCTACATACGTATCTGTACCTTTTGCTTCTTCCACGGTGATTACACCTTCCTTACCGACTTTTCCGAAAGCCTGGGCAATGAGTTCCCCAATAGATTCATCATTATTGGAGGAAATAGATGCTACCTGTTTGATCTTTTCAGAAGAATCACCGACTTTTTTGGATTGCTTCGCTAAATTTTCCACAATAGCCTCTACCGCTTTGTCAATACCTCTTTTAAGGTCCATTGGGTTGGCCCCGGCAGCAACGTTCTTTAGTCCCTCTTTAACAATTGCCTGTGCTAAAACCGTTGCGGTCGTAGTACCATCACCTGCAAGATCATTGGTTTTGGAAGCAACTTCCTTTACCATTTGAGCGCCCATATTCTCAAGTGCATCCGCTAATTCTATATCCTTTGCAACTGCAACACCATCCTTGGTAACCACAGGGGGGCCAAATGACTTGCTTACAATTACATTTCTTCCCTTGGGACCTAAGGTTACTTTTACCGCGTTTGCCAGTGCGTCTACACCTCTTCTCAGACCGTCGCGTGAGTCAATACCAAATTTTATATCTTTTGCCATATTTAAAATTTTATTGTTTAAAATCTAAAATCCCAAATTTCAATATCCACATTCCAATTTTGTGAACAATACTATTTTTGGAACTTGTTTTTTGTTTTTTGGAATTTACGTTAGTTAAATTATTGCTAGAATGTCACTTTCCCGCATCATAAGATAGTCGGTGCCGCTGAACTTTAGTTCGGTGCCAGCATACTTACCATAAAGTACGGTATCCCCAACTTTTACAGTGACTTTTTCCTCTTTTGTGCCCGGACCAACTGCTATTACCTTACCTTTTTGTGGTTTCTCTTTTGCAGTGTCAGGGATATAAATGCCCGATGCGGTTTTTGTTTCAGCAGCCATAGGCTCAATAAGAACCCTATCTGCCAATGGTTTGATGTTAATTTTAGCCATATTATCTCGTTTTTAGATTTAAAATTTCAAATTTTCTTTAGGCAGAAATTATGCCAACACTTTAAAACTGACATAATGTTAAATCAAAAATGCCAGCTTGTCATTTATGCTGGCATTTTCAGTATTACTGTCAATAATTTACTGAATTGAATCCGCCGAAGATCCGCTATCCGTAGCAGGAACTTCTTCGGGAACCTGCTCCGGAACTGTTGTTTCTATATCATCTCCCTGAAGCAACTTGGAATCGGCACCACCAAAATTCCCTTTCAGGGCAACATTGGAAAGTAATATTAATACGATCAATAAGGAGGCCAGGGTCCATGTGCTTCTATCCAAAAAGTCCCCGGTCTTTTTAACCCCGCCAACTACCTGATTTCCGCCACCGCCGAAAGAGGAGGATAAACCACCTCCCTTTGGATTTTGTACCATAACCACCAGGATGAGCAGAAAGCAGACCACTATGATCAGGAGCAGGAATATTGTAAACGTACTCATCTTATTACTGTATTATTATGTTATTGGTGTTCAAAGTATTTTTTCTGGTTACCGGTTAAGTCTCTCGACACCCCCCAACCGCTTACTGCCTGCCATTCTGCTCCATCAACTTTTTCACCGCCTTAATTCGGTCTGCAAAGAAACCACTTTTTTCCGGATATTTCAAACTTAAAATCTTATATGCCTGTATCGCTTTTTTAAATTTTTTCTGCTCCAGGTAAACCTTCGCCAGGGTCTCTGTCATCAATTCATTTTTATCCAGGGTAGTAGACTCCTTAATGTCTATACTGGAAGCAATATTTTCTCCCGGGACGATCTTCGGATTCGTTTCTATAAACTTGTCGATGAGTTCAAACTTTTTCCTTTTCAATGCATCTTCCTCCAAAGGGAAATAAATTTCCTTCCTCCCTTTATAGGTATCGCCCTTAGGGTCGGCCTTTTTTTCTTTCAGGGATTTTAAGGATGTTAGCTGCAACCATTCTGCAAAAGAGTATTTCTCCTGTTTTGTAAAGGGAAGCGGTTTCCCTAATTCCAGCTCCTCTTCCGCCAACTTTTTTACCATAGCGATATTCCTGTCAATTTCCGGATCTTTGGATTTGAACAAACTGGGATCTAAAATGGCATCGGCATCCTTCACGGAACGGGGTAGCGGCCCATCCTCCGAATCCTCAATCATTGCCGTATCATTATTTATATCGGGCAGCACCTCTTCGGAAATTATTTCCTGCTCATTCAGGGGAGTTTTCCCGGAAATGGTATCCGCAATAGAATTTTGTAAAAATTCCCTGGAGGTAATAAAATCAAATAGGATATCCCTGTCCGAAGTATAGGCGGCTGCTACTTTTAGGGCGTTGTTGTACTTAAAACTATTGAGATTTTTAAGACCTTTCAGATGAAGCGCCCTTGCAGCCTGAAAATAGGGGTATTCTCCCAGTACATCTTCAAGCTGGTTGGTTTGTACAGGATCTACCACTTTACTGGGATGCTGCAAAAGGTATGTGAAGTCTGAGACGTTCATTTGTTAAACAAAAAACGGGAACGCAAGGTAAACATCTCGGAGTTAAGAACAAAGGAATAAGAACCGGAAAGAGTATTGCTAAAGGCGGCCGGTTCAGGTAAAGCAGGTTACCAATCCGCGAGCGATGCATTAAAGATGTCCTGATTAATGCGTTCAAAAATTACCTGATGGGCTTCATCCCTGACCGAGGCTAACTGCGCATTTGCATCATAATCAAAGAAAAAAGAGAATCGCCGTTCAAAGTCCGCATCCTCCTTGGTCCTATTAAAAAAGCGGACCATTACCGCAATGGTTAACCTGTTCTGGGCAGCCCGTTGCTCTGCCGTAGCGGTCATAGGTGCAACCCTGTACTCCACGATCTCTCCCTCATATAAGAGGTCGCCGTCATCCGTAACCAGATCCAGACTGGTTTGGTTAAGAATGAGGTCTTGCAGGGATAAGGTGTATTCCCTGTCCAATCCGGGATCAAATGTTGAGCCCGGATTTTGGGACGCATAATTCTGAAAATAATTCACCTGAAAGCTTTGGGCGGTACCTACATCTCCACCGGTAAAGTTGTATACTCCGCAACCGGTTAGACTAAATGTCAGTAGCAGGCAAAAAAGTATGGGATTAATTTTTTTCAAAAGATTCAGTCATGTATATTTCTAACATCTAACATCTAACATCTAACATCTAACATCTAACATCTAACATCTAACATCTAACATCTAACATCTAACATCTAACATCTAACATCTAACATCTAACATCTAACATCTA
>JBGTNL010000060.1:0-3737 GCA_041743085.1 Flavobacteriaceae bacterium | reverse complement strand
TTTGGACTTTTCTGTATTTATTAGTGAAACCCCATTTTAATAATCCCGCTTTTTAGCGGGAGCGGTTAAAATGGATGGTTGAACTAACCCCGCTTTTTCAGCGGGGTCTAGGTTTAATACCTCGACCCTTGGGTCGATTCCTTCTATTGGGTCCAGGGCTTACCCTGGGGTTTAATGCCATTTATTGCTTCTGCTCTCAGGACGGTGTAGTTAAAAAACTCTGGTATTTTTGCCTTCTCTGCCATTTGCAGGGCGCGCCCGGTATTTATTGCTACCAAAGGTTCGGCGGCATACCACAGCATCAGCGGCAGATTATGGTCGGCCCTATCATCTGATTTTTGTACGAGAGCTTCCAACACATCCCATCGTTGCTCCGGTTTCAATCGCAGAATGCCCGACACCAGATAAAGTCTGACCAAAGCAGAATTATCGTTGTTCGCCATGCTTACAAAATGTTCCAAGGTGGCCGGAGCGACATTTTTATCTTCCGTCAAAAGTTGAACCGCCCAGCTTCTGATATATTCATCCTTATGTGTCAGCAGTTGCCTTAATTCCTTTTCCGTGAGTCCGTTGGTAACATGAAGTGTCCACAGGGCGCGCAGTTTTCTGGTCACATTCGGATTACCGGTCAATATTTCTTTCAGGGCCTTATGAACTTTTGGGTTGGCCCCCCGCTCCTGCAGTATGGTTCTTGCCTGCCTGACATACCATTCATTGGGATGCAACTGGTAATTTACCAGATCCGTATCAGAAGCTTTTGATAAATCTACCTGTACCCATTTATCATTTTCATGGATGATCTTAAAAATTCGTCCCAGCGTTTTGTCGTGTACCTCAGGATTGGGGCTATGGCATTGATTCTGATCGTACCAATCTATGGCAAATACCGATCCCCCGGGACCATATTTAAAATTAAGCCATTGCGACCAGGAATCATTCATTATCAGAAAGTCTTTTTTATGCGAAGCGACATACCCCGACCCGAACCGGGTCAGTTGATCATTATTAAGTCGGGCACCATTGATATTATTCATAAAGACCGTATTGTGGTATTCTTTTGGCCAGGTATCCCCACCTAAATAGATCATGGCGCCGGCATGGGCATGGCCACCTCCTGCATGGGCGGACCGGAAATTACCTGCATGGGGTCCCCTGTCTCCCACCCAGTGTACATGGTCACCAATGGTTTTTATATCGTTATAGGTGTGTGGATTAAAATGTTCCCCAGCCTGGCGCTGATAACGTGCGCCCTGGATGATGTGATACATATGTGGAATGACGCAAACGGTAATAAAGGGATGCCCGTACTCATTGAAATCTATTCCCCATGGATTACTGGTGCCTTCGGCAAAGACTTCGAATTCATGTCTTGTGGGATGGTACCGCCATACCCCTGCATTAATCTTTGTCCGTTGTTTGTCGCCGGCACCAGGTTTGCCGACATTGGAATGTGTAAAAATACCATGGACGCCATAAAGCCAGCCATCTGGACCCCATCTCAGATTGTTCAATACCTCATGGGTGTCATCAACTCCCCAGCCATCGAGCAATTTTTGTGGTGGCCCGGCCGGTATGTCGTTTTCCGCATCAATAGGAATATATAGCAGATAAGGTGCCGCACCAAGCCAAACACCCCCAAGGCCAACCTCAATACCACTTACAAGATTTAAACCTTCGGTAAAGACCTTTCTTTTGTCCAATGTTCCATCACCGTTGGTATCCTCAAAAATAAGGATACGGTCTTTTCCCTCCCCCTCTTTGGCCGGGGTAGGATAGGTGCGGCCTTCAACAACCCAAAGTCTTCCGCGATGATCTATTGTAAAGCTGATAGGTCGAACTACATCGGGTTCGGCAGCGGCCAGGGTAATTTTGAAACCGGGAGGGGCAGTTATTGCCGTAGCCGCTTCCCGGCCGGAAAGACCTGAATGGATCACGGGATCCAGTGGCGGAAGAACAATAATGTCCTTTTGGTTTAATTCGTTTGAAAAAAAAGGCCGGCTTGGATAGAACAGGAAATCATCAAAATTTATATGTGCCCATTTATCATCTCCAATATAAGGTATTTGAGAAATTCCGGTTTCACTATCAATGATTCGGATATAAATATCCTTTCCCACATAAGGCGTCAAATCTGCGACGACGGGTTGCAGGGTAGCACGACCTTGGCCCGTGGAGCTAAAAATCACTTTGTTTGTTTCAGATAGTACCAGTTCCACACGGGTATCGGCCAATGCCCCTCCGGATACCCTGAACGATGCAAACGGGTGGGATATTTTAAAAGGCACGGAGCGCAGCGTCCCGGTAAGTTTGTAATTTGTGTTCCCGCCACTGCTCAGAAAATAGTCGCCCTCAAAATTTATCGGACTATCCTCCTCGTGCACTGGCGAAGGATCTTCGTTGAAAAGAGGATTTTGAAAAGCATCTCCTGTGGCTGTCCAATCTTTCAATATACCGGCCTCGAAACCCAGGTTGAGTGTTTTTCCTTTATTTTGGGGTAAAATGCCGGCAATCTTAGGCCCCGACAGATCACCTTCAACAACCTCAAACTCGCCCACCATACCTGCAGCACGGTGCCCGGGAATTGTGCAGAAATACGTATCGTTGCTCACTGCCGTAAACGTGATGCTGGTACTGGATCCTTTTTCGAGCAATGTCTTACTTTTAATTCCCAGTTTTTCCATGGCTATATCGTGGGTCATCGTTTCGCCATTAGTAATGGTGATACGTACGCGATCCCCATTATTGGCCCTTAGGGTAGGGTTTCGTGTACCATCCTCGGCAAAATAGCCCAGCATGGTTGCTTCCAGGGCATAGTCATGATCAATGAGTGTTGTGTCCGGGGGAAGATTCGTTAGTTCCTCAACGTTCGTAACAGGAAGCGTAAAAATGGCAAAGAAAATAACGAGCGATAAAATGAATATAAGAAGAAGTAAGTGCAATTTCTTCATGGATGGTAGCTTGAATTAAAAACTGGTAACGCCAGCTTAAAGTTATAAATCTTTTTTAAGTTCTAATATTGATCAATTCGCGTATAGTGGCTTGTAAATGTTCTATTGATTTAACCGGCGTTGCGAATCTTATTAATATATTGACCACAATCCCGGCGTAGCCAATTCCAATGCATGATTGTCCGGATCCCGAAAGTAAAGACTTATTCCCCCCCGCTCCCATTTAACCTCGCTTTCAATTTCGATGTTATTATGGTGCAACCAATTTTTCCATTGCCCCAAATCGACCGTTGCGATTGAAAAAGCGAGATGCAGGTCGCCATTGCCATCGTGTGGTGGAATTACGCCACCCGGACTGCTCCTTGCTACATCGGAGGCGCCTTTGAGAAACAAAAGTAAAACCCGTTTACTGGAGACATTCAAAGCACAAAATCGGTCGTCGGAATAAAGGGTTTCAAATCCGAAAATCTTTTTATAAAAAGACAAAGACGATTCTAAATCAGTAACATAGAGTGCAGTTTCCAGCACATCATCCACTCTTGGTACATCCATAAGTCTGATCTAACATGTGTTACTATTTCATTTCTGCCATGGGTCAATCCTCATCATAGCATTTCTTTTTTGCTTTTCTAGGCTTATATAACTTTCTTTTTAATCTAAGTAATTCCCCTATGGCTCTGCCTAGGGGTTTCCGATTTACCTCTCCTTTGGAGAGGTCGGAACTGCTCTTTAAGCAGTTCCGGGTGAGGTAAAATACAAAATTTCGGTTTTTGGCTCCAAGGCCAAAAT
>JBGTNL010000059.1:0-18665 GCA_041743085.1 Flavobacteriaceae bacterium | reverse complement strand
ATTTTGGCCTTGGGTCCAAAAACCGAAATTTTGTATTTTGCCCCGCCCGGAATTGCGAAAAGGCAATTCCGACCTCCCCCAAGGGGAGGTAGATTCGGAAACCCCGAGGCAGAGCCATCGGGGAATTATTTAGATTAAAATGGGAAAGTCTCGGCTTTTCCCATTTATAAAGTAGGGAATAGCTATGGTCGGTGCTAAGAGCGACCGTATTGATGATTAACGAACCGCCGTATACGAGACCCGCTTGGCCTGCACCGACGAAGGAAGGGTACGGTGGTGTGAGAAACGCACTCTCCTCATTCATGGGGAGAGCCGTCTACTCGATTGTGCAACTTTATTTTTATTCTGCAAAATCCTTAAAAGTTTCTTTGGATCTTGTCGATTATCCCAGAAGGCAGAGATGGTTTATTTGTTTCTCATTGACTTTATAAAAAATACTAAAGTTCCCAAGTGAAGCTACTCTTGTGTCTGTAAAATCAGTCGATTTGTAAAGAAATGGCGATTCAGCAATTTGTTTGGTTCTTTCGGCAACTAACCTTACAAGTTTCTTTGAGTAAGAATTGGATTTATTTCTCTTAACCCAATATTCCAAAATTCCGACGAATTGAAGGTCGGCCGTTTTCGTCCAAACTACATTTCGGCCAGCCATTCAAGATTCCGTTTATCCATTGCCTCTTGAGGGATCAGTCTTCCGTTTTCAATATCATCTTCGCTCATTTCCAACATTGCTTTTTGCTCCTTCGTCAATTCCACAATATCTGAATCATACGCACTCGAAGAAATTAATTTATCAAGAGCTTCCAGAAAATCCTTGTTTTTAATAGATAGGATTTTATCAATCAATCCGTTTCTTATTTTATCCACTGCTGCCATTTAGAGATCATTTTACAATTATAAATATCCGAAATATTACCGAGTTTCACTAATCCCGACCAGTGTTAGTCTAAAATATTGATATTCATTTATTTATGATGTTGACATTCAGTCAAACGGCAATTTTTGTTAGAATAGGGCAATGGAAAAACTTGCCCATCTAAATTTCCATTTTCGGGCAGGTATCCTGTTCGTATGGAAAACTCACTTTAAACAGGAACAATCGGGTTCATTTCAATCCAAATAAGCCCATTAAATGTTAAATTTTACCTGAAAATGAAGAAAATTTCAAAAGTGTGCACAAACTGTGCATTGAGAAAAAACGAAAAAGCCCTCACATCTGTGAAGGCCCGCATTTACTGGGTGGAGAATACCGGAGTCGAACCGGTGACCTCTTGCCTGCCATTAAGACTAGACGATAATAATCCCTATGATTTCGAAAAGTATATTCTCACAATCGTTGTCGGCAGTTATATAATCGAAAAACAAGCCCCCATCTTTTTTAAATGGCTTTCGTTTCCTTATGTGAGTCCTACCGGATCTATTAGTAGCAGGGGGAGATATTTTCTAAAAAATTCACAAAATATCTTGTTTTACTAACAAATACTTAAAGCATTTTTCTTTCCGAGGATGTCCTAAATTAGATTGCACATAAGCAAAACTGAGATTTTCTAGAAAAAGTGAAGGTAATTGATTCTCAAATAAGCACGCTGAAAGCACGCTGCAAAACAAAAAGGACAGCTGCAAATAAATGTAACTGTCTGATTATTAAACCCCCTCTTGGGCTCTGACCAAGATCCCTCAGATTAACAATTGGTTAAGCTCTCAAAAATATAATTGAATGAGATAATTAGACATTTGTTTGACCATTGTTTTACCAAAATAAAAAAGCCGACTCCTAAAAGTCGGCTTTTCCCTTTGTACAGGCGGGGAGACTTCCCTCGGCTTCGCTCGGGATAAACTTCTCGTCTTCCCGCCAATATGAGTTTTCCGGTTGCAAAAAAACCCCCGGAGATCGGAGGTTCTTTTAAACTGTACAGGCGGGGAGACTTCCCTCGGCTTCGCTCGGGATAAACTTCTCGTCTTCCCGCCAATATGAGTTTTCCGGTTGCAAAAAAAACCCCGGAGATCGGAGGTTCTTTTAAACTGTACAGGCGGAGAGACTTCCCTCGGCTTCGCTCGGGATAAACTTCTCGTCTTCCCGCCAATATGAGTTTTCCGGTTGCAAAAAAAACCCCGGAGATCGGAGGTTCTTTTAAACTGTACAGGCGGGGAGACTCGAACTCTCACACCTTGCGGCACTAGATCCTAAGTCTTATTATTAGAATTATAGAACACATCAAAATAATATATCTTTTTGTTTTTCAGATACTTGTAATTTTATTTAAACTCATTTGAATCGTTATGAAACCATAAAATGTGTTACCTGTGTGTTACCCAGATTGTTTATCTTTATAAAAATCCTCTTGGTATATGGCAACTCTAAAAACGGTTTTACACACCAAAACTGACATCAAAGGAATGAAAGATTATCGCTTAGCTTTGAGACTAACTGTTAATCGCAAACGCAGTTACTACCATTTAGGTCAGAAGTTAAATCCAGACTATTGGGATGAGCAAGGTGAAAAAGTAAAAACTTCCCATCCAAAGCACAAACAACTTAATAGACTCATAGGAAAGAAATACGACGAAATTGAAGATTTCATTTTTGAACTGGAATCATCAAAACAGAATTATACAGCAAAACAGGTAATTGACTCTATTCGCAAAAACACAAAAAAACTATCTTTTTTTGATCTTGCCGATGAACATATTGATGATTTGATCAAAGCAAATAAACACAACAGGGCTATTTCTGATAGAAGTAAAATCAATAGGATAAAAGAATTTGCTAAAAAGCGAAACCTGGCTTTCGAAGAAATTGATGAACATCTATTAAAAAAAATGAAAATCCATCTTCGTACTTCTGGTCTATCGGAGAGATCGACCATGAATATTTTTGTCTTGATTCGACTCCTTTATAATAATGCTATTGCCAAAAATATTGTGGACCGAAAATTTTATCCTTTCGGAAAAGACAAAATAAAAATTAAATACCCCCAAACCATTAAAATAGGCCTTGATGAAAGTGAGATTCGTAAAATCGAAAGCCTTGATTTAGAACATGGAACAGGAATCTGGCATACCAGAAACGTTTTTCTCTTCTCGTTTTATCTTGCTGGGGTCAGGATTTCGGATGTTTTAAGGATGCGATGGAATGACATTATTGGAGACAGACTATATTATAAAATGAGCAAGAATGATAAGGCCGATTCATTAAAAATTCCTACTGCAGTAATTAATATTCTTGAACATTATGCCACCAACCACAAAAGGAGTACTTCTGATTACATTTTCCCGGAACTTAAGGCAATTCCTTCTACCCATTCAAAAGCAGTTTATACAAGGATAAAAACTTCTATTAAAAGACTTAATGCAAACCTAAAAACAATCGCGGAGCTAGCTGAAATTGACAAAAAAATTACCAATCATATTGCCCGCCATAGTTTTGGGAATATTGCCAGCGATAAAGTTTCACCTCAAATGCTTCAAAAACTATATAGGCATACTCATTTGAGCACTACCATAGGTTATCAGGGTAACTTTATCCATAAAAATGCAGATGAAGCTTTAGAAGCAATTATTACTTTTGCCAACTGAATTCTTAAGTTAAACATCCAGATGTTGGTTTATAAAATGTGCTACGCCATCCTCCGTATTTCGAAAGGTAATTTTATCGGCAACGGCAATTACCTCGCGCCGTGCGTTACCCACTGCTACTCCACAGCCCACTGCCTGTAGCATTTCAATATCATTATAGTTATCCCCAAAGGCAATGACATTTTTCAGAGTTTGGTTTTTATTTAATATTTTTTGAATACCAAAAAGTTTTGATGTACAGGCAGGAGCTACTTCGATAAGCTCATCGTTTGAACGATATAAAATAAGCTCTGATCTTAGCTCTTTTTGAAGTTCAATATTCATTGAATCCAAAGCCTCCTTTGTGCCCATTAACATCAGTTTATGTGCACCCAATTTTCTTAATTTCCAATCAATGATTGTATTTCGTACAGGACTAAAAATTGGGGTTGTTCGTGTATACCTGATTTCTTTTTGAATAAAATCGGTGTTTTGTACTGCATACCACTCATCGCCATAATAAAGACCCAGCTTTATTCGATATTTCTGAGCAAACTTATTTATTGATTCAATAACCTCTATTTGTATTATGGTTGAAGAAATAGTATCCGTTCCATTAATTACCAAAGCCCCATTATAGCACACCATAGGTTCACCCACGATGCCCAAGCGCTCTTGCAGGTAGGTCATAGCCCTTGGCATGCGAGCAGATACCAAAATTACTTTAATCCTTTCTTTTATTCTAGAAATTTCCGATATGGTGAAGTCGGAAACATCGCTATTGCCAGACAGCAGGGTGCCATCCAAATCAGAACACAGGATCTTATAATTCATAGAAAATTATTGATAGCTATGTAGCTGTGTTCTTTTAGAAAAATCCAGTTGTCCTAAAAACCATATGCTAGCATTTTACTATTTTAACGTGAATACTTTTTCTATATCTAAATCAGCTACTGAATTAATGACCATATCTGGTTTAAAAGCATACTCATCCAAAACATTTTTTTTAGATACCCCAGACAGGGTTAATATCGTTGTATAGCCCAATTGTATGCCCCCCAGAATATCAGTACCCATCGTATCACCGATGACAATGGTCTCCCGGGCTTCCAAACCCAAATATTTACGAGCGGCCCGCATCATTACCGGACTGGGCTTTCCTACCGAAAAAGCAGTTTTACCTGTTGCTTCCTCAATCATAGCCACTATGGCTTTGATCCCAAGGTTTGTCCACCCTTTTTTCTTAGGGGAAGGATCCAGGTTCGTGGCAATCAGTTTTGCTCCTGAAAGGATCATGTCTACGGCATTATTCACCATTTCCAGCGTAAAATTCCTGCCCTCCCCTACAACGACAAAATCCGGATTCTGATTCACCAGCGTATACCCCTGCAGGTGCAGGCTGGTAATGAGTCCACCTTCACCCAGCACATAGGCGGTACCTTTTGGATTCATAAAGGATAGGAACCAGGCCGTAGCCATGGCACTGGTATATACGTTTTCTTCCTTAATCTTTATGCCCATGTTGGCAACTTTGTTAACGGTGTCCAAAGGGGTACGTTGGCTATTGTTGGTCATAAAGAGAAAGGGAATTTTATCCTTCTGAAGTGTAGCAATAAATGTATCCGCACCTTCTATCATAGTATCCCCGCTATAGATCACACCATCCATGTCAATAAGAAAACCTCTTTTCATATCTATATTTTTTTGAATTTAATAAAAAGCACGGGAAACAACGCCCGTGCTTTTAAAAACTAACTCAAACAATCTAACTCAGAGAATTTGACACTCTGAAAATGATAGATTCACTACAAATCTATTTATCATCAATTCGGGTAGTATTTCCTTAATACCCTGGATTTTGTACATATACCCCGCCGGTAAAATCAATTTCCCGTTGGGGAATTGGATAATATTCATCCCTTCCGGCAGTAAATTGAGCATTGGCCAGAAAATCCTTTTTGGTTCTCTCCTCGGCCAAATAGGCATTTAAAACCTGCTCTGCTTCACCCCAACGTACTAAGTCAAAAAATCGTGGCCCTTCCATACCAAATTCTAATCTTCGCTCAAACTTCAGGGCTTTCCATGCAAAGTCCTTATCTGGAAATGCAGCATAGATGCCTACATTATAGATATCTGCAGCACCAGCAGCTAATGGTCGTTGCGTGCTGGCCGCTGCCCTTGTGCGTATCTGGTTTATTATCGGTAGCGCTTCATCCCATCGATCGAGCTGAATAAGTGCTTCGGCTTTAAAGAGTAACACATCCGCATATCGTATAAAATCCACGTTCTTGGATGTACCTATGAATGGTCCTTCCTTTACGTAGCACGAACAATCAGGAGCCTGTTGTTCCTTCATATTACCGAAATATCCATACACTCCGGGATCGCGAGCCCAACTAAAGTTGTAAATCATATCTCCCGCAGTATTTACAGTAGTTCGATATTTAAAAGGCCTGCCCGGTATACCGACAGTATGGTCCAATCGAGGATCAATCGTCAAACCGGCCGCGGGTATTGATGTACCATCAGCTTCAACTGTGTTGAATATATCGTTGGAGTTGAAGGTATCCAGTAGCGGAAGTCCACTGGCATCTGTCTGGAAGGCATTCACCATATTCTGGCTGGCCAGATGGAAGCCACAGCAACCATAGAGCCCGGTGCCATGCGGTGAATTCAGCCCGGTAACAAAACTTACCCTACTGACAACCGTACCGTCATTAATAGAAAATTGTGCCGCCCATATGGATTCAGGACCGTTGTCAAACCCATCCAGAAAGTTATTGCCATAATCCGGCTCGAGGCTCCCTACGACCTCGTCTGCAAAATCAATGACCTCCTGAAGCCGACCTGCGCTGATAGCAGTGACCTGATGTTGGTCATTTTGCTCGTACGCCTGGTACAATCGCAGTTTTGCCAGATAGGCGGCCGCAGCATTTCTGTCTGCCCTGCCGGGTTCATCCTGCGCCTGGGGAAGGTTGTTGTAGGCAAACAAAAAATCATCGGCAATGGTATTCCAAAGATCATCATTGCTCATATCGTTAGTGACCAGGGCGATCTCTTCTTGTGTAAGTTCTTCTGTGATATAAGGAATTTTCTTAAACAATTGCTTTAGAATAAAATGGGAATGTGCTCTTAAAAATCGGAGCTCTGCCTGCCTCAGGGTTTTATTTGCATATTCGGCATCTGGAATGTCGTTGATCACAGACAGCGCAAAATTTGCCCGTGAAATGGCCTTGTAATAATTGGTCCATGTCCGCGGACCCATCCAATCAGTCTGCGCAGCTACTGTTAAATTGTACTGCTCGTAGAAATCCACAATATCGACATCGCTGCGGCCACCTCCTCCTTTGTAGGCATCATCTGAGCGAACACTACCATACACCCACATATGGGTTAACGGGCCTATCATGTCGTCATTGGCTATCCCTGCATAAGCGGCTACAACCAATGCCTCGGCATTTTCTGCAGTTGCCACATTTTCATTGGATAGTACTCCTTCCGGCGTATATTCAAGGAAGTTCTTTGAACAGGAAACCAGCAGCAATACTACCATTAATCCGATAAAATTTATGTTACTTTTTTTCATGACATTCAATTTTTTAGAAATTTAGATTAAGCCCAAGTGAAAAGACGGTTGGGACAGGTATTCTGTTAACATCCGTACGTTCGGGATCTGATCCTATGTAATCCTTAGGGGTGATCCAAAATAGGTTTTCCCCTTGTAAGTAAATCCTGAACTGAGTGAGCCCAGACCATTTACTAATAATTTCCTCGGGCAGGGAATAGCCTATTTGAAGATTTCTCAACTTAAAATACGCGTTGTTCCTAAAGAGGTAATCCGAAGTCCTGAGATCATTGAATGCAAGAGACAATGATGGGATATCGGTATTGGTGTTATTCGGTGTCCAAGCATTGCGGACACCTAAACCTGCATTTTCCCTCCCTTGTACAAAATTATTCCAGAAAATATAGGGATCCTGCCCTATTCGTCCTGCAACTCCTGAACCAAAGGCGGAGAAGTCAAAATTCTTGTATTTTAGATCTATTCGAATACCATACTCCAGATCGGGTAGCGTATTACCAATAAAATCCCTGTCATCCCCATCTATGACCCCATCGTTATTGATATCCTTAAACTTAAGTCCCCCCGGCCTGGCGCCAACCTGGTCAGCAGCAGCATCCACATCAGCCTGGCTCTGAAATAACCCATCGGTTTGCCATCCAAATATGGCGAACTGAGATTGCCCAACAATGGAATTTTCTGCAGTACCGGGGAATGCTGCCCGAACTTCCTCGGGTAGATCGGTGATCTCGTCCTTGAAAGCGCCAAAATTTGTAGAGATCCCATAATAAAGACCATTTTCCAATGTTTTTGAATAGGCTACTGAAAGCTCCCATCCCCTGGTTTCCGTCGTTGCGCCATTTAATACACGCTGTTGCCCTTCTCCGATCACTGAAGCTATTGGCGGGGTAGTAAGGATGTCGCTGGTTTTTCTTGTGAAATAATCGAAGGAACCGACAACCGCATTATTGCATAAACCAAAATCCAACCCCACGTTAATTTCTTTTGTAGTTTCCCATTTCAAAGCCGGGTTGGAACCCTGTACTGAGACAAAGCCGGAAGGCAACGTTCCGCCATTATTACCCCCAAGGTCATAGGCCGTACCTACGTTGTAATAAATTTCAAAGAAACCTGGCGTAAATTGTACTTCGTTAACGCCATATCGGGATTCAAATAACCCAAACCTTGCTAAATCTCCAATGTTTTGGTTACCAACTTCCCCATAGCCGGCCCTTAATTTTAAATTGGAGATAAGGGTGTTGTCCTGTAAAAATTCTTCTCCGCTTATTCTCCAACCCAACGTTCCTGCGGGGAAGATACCGTACCTGTTGTCCGGCCCAAATCTCGAAGAGCCATCCCTTCGTAGCGTAAATGAAGCGAGGTATTTGTTCGCGAAGGCATAGTTTATTTTACCAAATTGGGAAAGCAGCCTGCTTCCACTGGAGGTACCGTTTGAGGTTCTTGCCCCTGTTGCGGCTCCAAGTACAAAATAGGACTCTGATTCTACTGCAAATCCGTCAGCTGAAGCAAATACAGCATCAAAATCGTTCTTTACAGATTCTGTACCCAGCAGCACTCCAATCCTATGGTCGCCAAGTTCCAGGTTGTAATTTAGGGTATTGGTAAATACCACGCTGGTAAACTTGTTAGAATCTATGATAAGCCGGTTATTTCCCCTGGTTACGAAACCATTGTCCACTGTGGTCTCGATATCTTTTCTTTTGAAATCATTAAAATCAAGACCCACACTGGTTCTAAATACCAAATTGTCCAAGATCTGCCATTCACCCCAGATATTCCCAAAAAGTGAAGTACGTTCGGTGTTATCCCAACGGTTCAGGAATTGCATTAATACCGGGTTATTCCTATCGCTATACCCTGCGCCTATTGGACCGGCAAACTCTCCGTTGGAATCCAGGAGGGGAATTGTCGGGGCCAAAGTAATGGCAAGGCCCGGCGTTGGTGCGCTGCCCACGTCAGGAGATGCTAAAGTTTCATCAGAAGTGGAAAACTGGGTGTTTACCCCAAGTCTGACTTTATTATCCAAAAGGTTGAAGTTCGAATTTAGTCTGGCCGTGTACCTGTCGTAATTCGTATACTTTAACACGCCTGTATTTTTAAGATATCCTAAATTAATTAAATGGAAGGCATTTTCCGAACCCCCGGATACTGTAACTTCGTTATTAAAGACATAACCGGTTTCATAGGTTTCATCCTGCCAATCGGTGTCCCCAGCCGGAACATTCGGATCTCCGCCAACAAATGGTTGAACGCTTACACTATTAAGTACCGGATTATCAAAATCCCCATTCCAGTCAAAATTATAGATCTCTCCATAACCCCCGGCAGGATCAGCCCCGTCATTTACCGAGGCCTGCCATAAGGCTTCTCCTCTTTGCAGCGCATTGAGCATGTCATAGCGCTGTTTTTTCTCCGATAAGATGGAGACATTGGAATTGATGCTCACGCTAAATTTTTCACCATCAGCTGCTTTTGCACTGTTTTTTGTAGTGACAATGATTACCCCGTTACCCGCTCTTGCCCCGTAAATTGAAGATGCAGATGCGTCTTTTAAGACCTGAACAGATTCAATGGCACTTGGATTGATACTTGAAAAAACTTCCTGCCGTACCGTTGGAATACCATCAATGACGTATAAGGGATCATTGTTTCCCAAAGTGGTTACACCCCGGATTAGAATCCGGCTACTTGTTCCGGTAGGATCTCCCGATTTTTCTACGAAAAGACCTGGTACTCTCCCCTGTAGAGCCTGCATGGCATTACCTGAACTTCGGCTCTGTCCTTCCACTGGCCCCAGTTCAACCACCGTAATGGCCCCGGTTAGATCGGCCTTGCGTTCAGTGGCGTACCCCGTCAACACTACCTCTTCCAATTGCTGTGCATCTGGTTTAAGGGCAACGCTAATTGTGGATTGCCCGTTTACCGGTATTTCTACCTTGAGGAACCCGACATAACTGAACGCCAATGTGGCATCCGAAGAAACATCATTTAGTATATAATTCCCGTCAAAATCCGTAGTAGTGCCATTAGTTGTGCCTACTTCCACTACAGACGCACCCGGTAATGGCATACCATCATCCGATGAGGTAACGATACCTGTTATTTGCCCCTGTCCCAGAAGGCCAAAAGGAGCAAAAATCAATAGATAAAATAAGTATTTCACTTTCATGATAGATTGAATTAGTTAATTTTTAGTTCATGTACTTCTATATGATCAAGAATAACTTCCTGATTTTCTGTTTTGAGTGCCAAAGTCTCAAAGGGTGCCTTTGGGAAAAATATTTCTGTCATCACCGTTTTACCATCATCAAAAAATAGCTCTATCGATGTTTTGTCGAGTAGGATGGTGCCCTTTAAGCTGTCTTCTGAATACCCCTTTTTTGCCTTCGACATCTTGTCGCCAAAATCATCAGAAAAATTCGTGATTCCTGCAGCGCTGCGGTCTATGAAAAAGTATTGGTCCTTATGGTTATACCCAAAGGAAAGTAAATCGCCCCGGCTATTTGAAAGTTCAAAGGTGTAGACGGTTTCTTCCAAATTTGAAATTGTAAAGTTTATTTCTGCCCTTCGAAGATCTGCGGTTTTCGAGTCGATTAGTTGCTCCTTGTTTTTAATGGCTACCCCGTCTTTCTTAAACTTAGCACCCCTGTACCCTTCCAATTCCTTTACAGGGATACTAAGGAGTCTATAGGAACCTTCTGAAGCGATCAATTTTAATTCTCTGGGCAGCGTCATGGCACTGCGCCAGGTTTCGGTGGGTACCTCGTTGGCATATTGCCAGTTAGACATCCATCCAATAAATAATCTTCTACCATCGGTCTCAGGAATGTCGGACCAAGTGACCCCGGCATAATTGTCTTTTCCAAAATCTACCCAGAAAGTATGGGCCTTCTCCATTTCTTTGGCAAAATTTTCATCCACCGTAAAGGTTTTGCCATCAAAATCACCCACAAAATATTGTGTGGCACTTCCACCATTAAGGCCTCCGGGGCTGATACTAACTAAATGTACCCACTTCACATCCTCTGTTCCTTCTACAGGCAAAGGAAATAGATCCGGGCATTCCCAAACCCCACCATGATTGCCAATGCCATCACCAAAGGTGGACAGAAATTTCCAGTCCTTAAGATTTTCAGAAGCATAAAAATGCGTGACCTGACCCGCCGCCAATACCATTACCCATTGCGATCGAGCAGCATCCCAGTACACTTTTGGATCTCTGAAATCCTTGATCCCCGGATTTTTTATCACCGGGTTGTCTTCGTATTTCGTCCAACTAAGGCCTTCGTCCAGAGAATAGGCAATACTCTGTGTTTCCACGTTGGTAGGATCACTTTCCTCTTTTTTGGAATTATGGGAGGTATACATGGCAATGACCGGGGCAATACCCCTTTCCCCAAGACCTGAAGTATTTTCATGATCTACCACGGCGCTGCCCGAGAAAATATATCCCAATTCATCGGGATAGAGTGCAATGGGTTGTTCTTTCCATGTTACCATATCGGTACTTATAGCATGGCCCCAATGCATAGGTCCCCAGGTATTGCCATCGGGATAGTATTGGTAATACAAATGGTAATACTCATTGTAAAAAAACATTCCATTAGGATCATTCATCCATCCTACCTTGGGAGTGAAGTGAAAGAATGGTCTATAATTACCATCTTCAATAGCAGCCGGTGTTTCATCTTGTTGCTGATCAGCAATTTTAGGCTCGTTTTTACAAGCTAATAGCAATGATAATATGACTAAAAAATCAATCCAAATTTCGAAACAGTATTCATAATATTTGTTATTAATTTCATTCTCTTTAGATGCTCATTTCGCATTATTCTATGCAATTTTGTTATCATACTCATTATACCGTATCTACTTCCATCTCAAAAATCCTGGCCAGATTCTGCATATGTACTTTCCAATCGCCCATTAAAAAAACCTGGTGATGTGAGTAGAATTTTTTGATTAACTCCCTGCCATCCGGCACTCTTAAAATACCCCCGCGTTTGCAATGCGAGTTTGGGTATTCTACAAACCCTTCCAACTCCGTATCCACCACGAGAATTTTGTTGAGTAAAGGCCCTACCTTGATCATGGTTAATGGACCTGTTTCTATTGTAGCGTCTATTGCATGAGCATTTTCATCCACAATGTCCAATACCTTGGGCCTCAGGGTCCACTCTTTGGCGTAGCAGCAGGGAACAATACCAAAGTAGCCGCAGTGGGCCAGCAGCACATGATTCTCCGGTTCATCCACTTCGGGGAAGGATTCTATTTTTTCGTGCTTAAGTGCGGCATCACCCATTAAAAAAGGGTAGATATTGGTCATCATAATGGGTGCCCCGAGTCCTTTATGGGCTAAATATTTGGTAAGGAGCGACATAATATCGGCTTCGCATATCCAAATAATTCCCAATTCCTCGAATAACATATCCCAGGCGAGGCAGGGGGTGGTATTGCAATGATGCGATTCATTGAGGCAATTGATGCCCACCCCTACTACGGAAGGATCTGCCTGTATATCTGCCTTCACCACCATATACAGTTTTACGGCATCCAGGATAGACCGATTGGAGAGGCCTGCAGTGCTTCGTTTCCATTGCTGCCATACTTTTTCGGCGGCCTCATCGGTTACTTCTTTGGCCCTTTTCCCCAGGGCTTCAAAACTTTTTTTCTCTACCTCAATCCCAAACTTGCTTTTAATGGCCTGTACACATTCTTCTTCAAACCAATAGAAGCGTTTAAATATTTCGGACTGAAATCCTTTGCCGGGATCGTCCTGATAGACCAGGAATTTACTGCCTTTGGCTGCTCTTTTTAGTGCCAGCGTAGTGCAGATCTTCTGTGTTTGTTCCAGGTTGTTTGGGAATAGCAACTCCTTGCCCAATTCGCGCAGATAGGTAAAAATCTCCCAATCCCACATAGAGAAAGTACCAAATTCTGAGGTGGCCAAGACAATTGGTTTTTGAATCCCGAGTATTTCTTTATGCTGACGATATACATCCACTACCAATTGCAGGAATAATACCCCATCGGCTATTTCCGGGATTTCATCACCAAGTGCAATAGGTTGCAGGATGTCTGCATGGTCCTGAAGTAATGTTCTTAAGATCCCCAGTTGTTTCTGGTAATCCTCATCCATTCCTGCCTTAAAATACATGGGTACAAGGACTGCTTTCATGGCTCAGCTGCTTTTGTTGTTTTTGACCTGATTAGTTTTTTGCTTAGCTCTTCCAGTGATATCCCCTTGGTTTCCGGCATCACAAAGATGACAAACAGCAATTGCAGGAACATCATAAAGGCAAAGAATGTAAATACTATACCGGGGCCTATGGTTGCAAAGAGAATTGGAATCAATGATGGAACAACAGCAGCTAAGATCCAGTGGACACTACTGCCGAAACTCTGACCGTATCCTCGGAGATGATTGGGAAATATTTCTGAGATAAATACCCAGATCACGGTACCCTGTCCAATGGCATGCGCCCCTATAAATAAGAAAAGGAAAAAGGCAACCGCCATCCCCTCCCAATTAAAGAAGAAGGCACAGGCCACCAGGCTGAGGGAAATAATATAACCTGCAGAGCCCATGTACATAAGTTGCTTTCGTCCCAAACGGTCTATCAGGTAGATACCCAATAAAGTAAATAGCATGTTCGTCACCCCGATACCTATACTACTCAATAAAGCGGTGCTGGTACCAAGACCGGCTTCTTCCAAAATCCTGGGGGCGTAATAGAGAAAGGCATTAATTCCCGATAGCTGATTAAAAAAGGCAATACAAAAGGCCAGGATCAATGGGAACCGATATTTTTTAAGAAAGATATTCTCACCGGGGACGGTATTTTCACTTTCTGCTTTTATCTCCTGCATTAAATGTTCCGGATCCAGTTCAGGATTGATGATCAGCAGTACTTTCTTCGCCTCTTCAACCCTGGATTTTGAAAGTAACCATCTGGGACTTTTGGGGATTGTGATGGCGAACACCGTATAAATGGCTGCCGGAATGGCTTCCACCCCTACCATCCAACGCCAGGCATTTTCACCAATACCACTTAGCAGATAATTGGAGAAGAAAGCAATGAGTATTCCAAAGACAATATTAAACTGGTAGAGGCCCACTAACTTACCGCGATCTTTGGCAGGGGCTATCTCAGATATGTAGGCTGGAGCTGCTATGGTAGAAGCCCCAACACCCAAGCCGCCAATAAATCGGAAGATGGCAAAAGTGATGGGATCATTAGAAAGCGCCGATCCTATAGCAGAAAACGTATAGAACGCCCCGATCCAAACCAAAGTTTTCTTACGCCCTAATTTATTGGTAGGGATACCGCCCAGCAAGGCACCAACAACAGTTCCCCAAAGGGCCATTCCTATAACCACTACCCCATGGAAGACATCGGATGACCCCCATAAGGCTTGAAGTGTTTTATCGGCACCAGATATCACTACGGTATCAAAACCAAACAGAAATCCTGCCAATGCCGCGGTAATAGACCAAACCCATATTTTTTTCATAATGACACAGTGTTCTGAAGTGAAGACCAATGTATTCGAAAAAAAAGCCACGAATATTTACTGGTGTTACAATTTGTTATGATTTTATTAAGAGTAGTAAACTTATTATGCTATAGTGCTATTTTTCAATTAATTATGAAACATCTTTTAACTATTGGCAAAAATAGCACCTATGTTCAGGTTACATCACGTTAAAACATGATACATGGAAATCAATTAAATGGTGTGCGATTTTTAAGAAGTGGATACAATTCCATGAGCTTTACGATGAGCCGCCGGGGAACTGCCAAATTTATTCTTGAAGGACGTAGAAAAATAGTTGGGGGATGAGAACCCATTTGCATATGCGATCTCCGAAATGCTCAGGGACGTAGTTTCTAGCATGGCTTTGGCCTTTTCCAAACGAAAATTACTGATATAGTCACTTATACTCACACCCAGAATAGCCTTTACTTTTCGGTACAACTGCACTCTGGAGATGTGCAGGTTTTCGGCTAAATTTTCAACGGTAAAATCTGAATTATCCAGATTTTCCTTAATAATTGTATTAAGGTCATTGATAAACTGTTGTTCCAGGTTTCCAAAGGAATCTGTTGGTTCTATTTTATAAATGTTGTTCGTATAATAGAACCTCAGTTTCTCCCGATTATACAATAAGGATTTGATAGATTGCACCAAAATAGAATAACTAAACGGCTTTGTTAAATAGAGATCCGCGCCAGATTGTAGCCCATGTAGATAAGACTCCTTGTCGCCCATGGCCGTTAACACTATGATAGGCACATGAGAAGTCCTCAGGTCCTTTTTTAATATTTCGCAAATCTCAAAACCATTTTTACCCGGAAGTATTAAATCGCATATAATGATGTCCGGGATTATTTCTAGGGCCTTTTCAACGGCATCTGTACCATCCGATAGGCTAATATCAAACTCTACTTTTAATTTCTTTTCAAGGAAGGAAGAAAGATCCGGATTATCCTCAATAATTAGAATAGAATACTTTTCCTGACCTTCCGTAATCTCCTGCATCAGATAGGTGTCTTCCACAGAAGCATTCTGATTAAAATCAATAACCGCATCATCGACCAAATCAGGTTCCTGAATAATCTCATCCTCATCAAAATGGGCATTGCCCTTGTAGAGCGTCATACTGAATTCTGTTCCATGTACTGAACTTACAGCCAGATAACCCTTGTGTAATTCCACAAATTCCTTGCTTATATGCAGTCCAATTCCCGTACTGTTCTTCCTATTATTAGACCCTTTAAAAAAAGGCTGGAAAATACTTCCAATCTCTTTTTTTGGAATTCCTATGCCGGTATCCTTAAAATAAACCGTCACCATATTTTTATCTATTTCATCGTGAATTACAATGTGGACCAGGCCATTATCCGGAGTAAATTTAAAGGCATTGGACAGCAGGTTAAAATACACCTTGTCCATTAAATTCCGATCCAAATAGATCTCTAAATCTTTATTATTGCAACTGATTTCAAAGCTGATATTTCTACGCTTGGCCTCATGCCTAAAATCATCATATATGGATTTGGAAAATACAAATAAGTTAGTTTTTGAAACCTTTAAATTGAATCTCCGGTCTTCAACTTTCCTAAAATCAAGCAAATTATTAATAAGCCTGAGCAGCCGGTTCGAATTATTGTCAATTAATTCTACCTCCTCAAAAATTTTGGCCCCTTTGGCTCTCGCCAACTCCCTTATAGATTCTATAGAGCTTAAGATTAATGTTATCGGTGTCTTAAATTCGTGCGAGATCCCGGTAAAAAAATTGTATTTGGCCTCTGAGGTTTTCTTCAACTCATCCGCTATCTTCTTAATCTGGTTTCTTTGAACAGTCACTTTCTTATTGGTAAGTTGCAACTGGCGGTTTTTCCTGCGAATGACAAAAATAGAATAGATACTATAAATGGTCAGACTAAGTACAATTGCCAAAAGGGCCATGGTCACCTTCAAAAGAGTGTTTTGCGCGTAATATCGTTCTTCCTGGATCCTTAAGGCCGCTATTTGTTGTTCGATATCTATTTGTTGATCGTTGATCTTGTCAAACTGATTTTTCATGATATCCGCGTTCCGAAGATCAATCACCGTGGTGTTCAAAATATACTCTTTAGGAACTTCCTTGCCGGCAACTATTGCCATGGCCGTCTCAATGGCTTCTGCGCCACCCGTGGGATATAAAATAGTGGCTTCAAGGATTCCGTTACGGACAAGTTCTATACCGCCATTAGGTCCGTTTAGGCCATCTACACCAATAAATTTTATTTTATTTTCAAGGCCTTTCCCACGGGCAACCTGCCATGCCTGCAATGCCATCTGATCATTGAAGGCATAGATGTAATCAACATTGTTATGAGCAACAGAATCGAGAATAGTCGCCAACTGCTCTTTTGGAATACCTGTATTAATACCCTTCAGACTTTTTACCAGTTCTATAGATGGTACCTGGTTAATTATTTGCCTGAAACCCTTAGATCGTTCTATTACGGGGGTAGACTTATCAGCTCCCATTAATTCAATGACCTTTGTTTTATCTGAACTTGATGAAATAATAAAGTTCCCGGCATTTCTACCTACTTCCATATTGTCACCACCAACATAGGTGCTGTACTTTTGAGAATTTATCTTACGGTCTATTAATATGATGGGAATGCCTAAATCATAGGCTTTTTCAAGTGCAGGTACGATGGTATCCGTTTCTATTGGAGAAATAATCAATACATCCACACCATCACTTATCATCTTTTCGACATGTTCTATCTGTTGCTGGACATCATTATGCGCTTCATAGATCTCCAGTTCAACCTCAGGATATAATGAAGCCTGTATCCTCATGGAATGAATCATGGCATCTCTCCAGGGATGATCGCTGAAACATTGAGAAAATCCGATGCGGATGTTATCCTTGGTCTCTGCGATCCGCTCGGAGCAGCTGATGATTATAAAAGCTACAGAGCCCAAGAAAATCACATATGTTTTGACAAAATTCATGTCTGTTCGTTCTCTTTCTTAAATTTAGTGAAAATTAGATAAAATCCATCTTCGTATCCTAGCGGAAATATATTTTGCTAACAATCAGTTGTTTAATTGTTCCTTAGAAGGAACTTTATAAGTGCAGTATTTTAAATAGAATACCGATCTTTCTTCAATCTTTAGTTTTTTAAATCAATCTCCAGAAACTTAGATCTGAAAAATTTTAAATTCGTTGGATATTAATCAATAAAGCAGTCTTAGGAAAAACGCATTTAGAATAGAACAAACACTAGAATCTGCCTTGATAAACCTCCTATTTTCTTATTCCTTCGCCTTCAATTGTTAATAACCCTAAAATCTTACACAAAATCACAGTTTGACCCATATTAAAATTGGTGCGTTTTGGTATCCTATAGAATCAAATAAAATTAACGCCCTTCAAACTTCATAAAATTTGAATCAAAATAGCTTAATATATTGTATATCAATTATCTGTGAATAACTCTTTACTCTTAGTACCGTCTTAAATTACCTATTTCCATACATTTATTTAGTACTCCTGTACAAGGAAAACAAAAGCGCTTTTGTTCATTTAGCAACTTTAAAAAAGAAACAAATGGACAATTATTTGATTCTCGAACGACTGGATCGTTTGGAAAAACTATTACTGGACCGTAAAGAGGTACTCACCTTTGAGGAAACCTGTGACTACAGGAATATCCAGAAGCTATCTCTACAAACTGACGTCTTCCGGAAACATTCCGCACTCCAAGCCCAATGGGAAAATGATCTTTTTTGAACGAAAGAAGATCGTCCATTGGCTGCTTCAGAACGAAAGGGATTCCACTGAAAGAACCGACGATTAAACCGGTGACTTTGCGCTTAACAGCAAAAGGCAAGAATACCTGCAACCCTATTTAGTTTAATAATACACCCAGGGAGAATTCTTTGGGTGTCAAAATCAATTATCTAATGAATTCAGTACCCTATATCCGTGTGGGCACAGCCTATTATAAAATAGTCAAGG
>JBGTNL010000058.1:0-26897 GCA_041743085.1 Flavobacteriaceae bacterium | reverse complement strand
TTTTTTTCATGATCCGAGATATTTTAACCTCTTTACCCATTTTTAATAGCGATAGTATTCTAACCGGCTAATTAGTGCGGATAAACCGACTCATTTCTTCACCGATCTTTAAAAGATCAACCACCTCCTCTTCGGTAAAATACAAAATTTCGGTTTTTGGCCCCAAGGCCAAAATGAAACCGCGAAACCTGTGCCGAGCCTGTCGAGGTATACCCCTATGGCTTGCCTCGGGCCCGCCTGCCGCAGGCGGGGATAGTCGCCCGCCAGAGGCGGGTAAACTTTCAAGAAATTTTTTATTTGAATTTACTTAAAATCAACCGTATCCCCAACCCGAATATCTCCAAGTTTACAGGGTATCGGATTAAATCTGAATGCTACTTTGTCATGGATACCATATCACATTAATATCCAAGAATGTGCCGTGGGCCACGAACGCTTCAAATAGATAGGCAAGACTGAAAACGATGGAAAGGACATTGCATTCTGATTTTAGCATGTTTAATTTTTACACAAACTGTGAAGTGTTTACACAGTTGTATACATTGTTTTTTAATTCTTGAATATTTAATTATCTGTAAATCAAATACATACAACTATTCCCTTTTTTGGTATTATATTTTCAATAGACCATGCAACTATAAATGAGAACATTATTTTAATTAAAAATCAATATCATGAAAAAAGTACTATTTGTATTCGCATTGGCATTAGGAAGTATGACAGCATTCGCACAGGAAGAAGCTCCTGCAAGCGAAGGGACAGCAACCGAGGCAGTAGCCACACAGGACGGTTTCAGTGAAATCGCCGTTGAGGAAGTTCCTGAAGCGGTAACCGTAATGTTAGAAAAGAATTATCCAGGTGCCACTATCAATAAGGCCCACAAAAACGAGGAGAATATCTACAAGCTTGAAGTAGCTTTGGAAGATGGAACCACAGCCGCTCTTATCGTTGACGAAGAAGGTAACGCAATAGAGCAGTAAAAAAAAATCGACTTGGCAGAGGCCAACGTCTTTTGATAAAGGAGAAACCGTTGAAAAGCGGTTTCTTTTTTTTTGCCGTATAAAGGCAGTTAATTAAAAACGAACTGATCTTGCCATAAAGTTTTGATTGTTTTGACTTTAGCATTTTAAAAATGGAGGTTGCAGGAACTCCAATTGGATCAATAATACGCCTAAGATTTTTCCTTTGCTATTTCAAATTTAGCAAACCTGTCAAAGCTCGAATGCCTTCACGACACTGTTCCCTAAGATTATTTCAAATCTGACCATCCGGTCTTTCACCATGGATCAAATGACGCACAATGTCATAAGGGCTCCATGTCTCCGCGCCTTCATTCTTAGGGGGCCATTGATGGGGTAAGTCTCCCATAGCATCAGGGATGTGCGTTGTAAAATTGTTATTTCTTTTTGATGTTACCTATCTCAAATCTGATAAACTTTTTTATATAAACCCGCGTTATCTATTTAAAATGTTTGAAAAAAGCCCGACCAGCGTTAATGAAATCAGCAGCAGCAGATCCATCCGTAATCCCAAAACAGCATGAGGAACGATACCCATCAGGGAACCCATAAAAATTAACATAGCCCCCAATGTCAGCACAGGAATATCCATTTTTAATTTCCTTTCGGAAAAAATGGCGGTAAAGATCATAGGTGCCATCAGGGCCGTACCGGTAAAACTCGTGCGCGCCAGCAATACCAGTTGATCGGAAGCTAATAAAGAAAAAACAAAGACGACAAGGGCAAAAAATACAATTGCAATGCGTGTTATATTCAGCATTTTCAGGTCTTCCCCTGTGAGCAGCGAACGCAATTCGCCACCCAGCGCAAAAATCTGGGAATCGGAGGTAGAAATCGCCGCCGCGATCAAACCCAAGATCGCGAATGCAGCTACCAAGTTCGATTGGTCCGAAATCAGAACCTTGGTAATAAAGTCTGCCGTGTTAAGATCGGGGTAGTTGACCGCCCCGTACATACCAATACACAGCGTTGCGAAAATAATGATCAACGCAAAGACGCCCAAACCAATGGCCATCCGGAACAGAGACCTGTAATTCTTCATGATAATGATGCGCGTGACTACCTGGGGCTGGGTAAAAGGGATCATAACAATGGCGATTAAGGATGCGATTAAAAACTGCGGTGTAAAAAGACCTTTCGGGCCGGGTACGGAAAGCAATTTCTCATTGACCTGTTCGACTTTCGCGAAAAGATTCGCCAGATTTCCAAAATGGGATACACAATTATAGGCGATAATGCATATGATGAGCAATAGTATAATCCCCTGTAACATGTCGCTATAGATAATGGCCTTCAGTCCTCCGACCTCACTGTAAATAAGTATTATTAAAATGATAGCTGTAGCCCAACCCCAAATGGGCATGGCTTCTGGAAAAGTCGCATTCAAAAAAATAGCGATACCCCGAATCTGGATAGCCACATAAGGAACTAAAAATACAAATGCCCCTGCAAAGGTGATATAACCCGCAAATCTGTTCTTATAACATTGCGCCATGAGACCTGAAAGGCCCTTAAAATCCTCGCGCCTGGCTTTTTTCCGCAGATAATATCCAACGGAAATAATGGCAAAGACCATAGCGGCATCCGAAAAGGCGAGAAACACCCAAGAACCTACCCCATGCGTTCTGAAAAAATCGGGCATGCCAATCATGGTAAACGTACTAAACAGGGTAGCGGCCAGGGTGAAAATACCCAGGATGGAACCGACCTTTGATCCTGCCAAAAAGTACGACTTAGAATCTTTTTCCTTCTGCCGCGCTATCAGGGAAAACGTGACCAGCGTTCCCAGATAAATAACCGCAATAGTTACCAGGATCGATATCATTCTTGCCCCGAATTAGAATTACCCGGGTGTACCAGAGTGCCCAATACAGTCAGAACGACCAATAATACGCTCAATAGCATGCTTACCCAAAGGGGATAAGGGAGCCCCAGAAATTTAGGGCGATATACATTTTCAGGAATGGCCAGGGAAGTGAAACCTATGATAACGATTATGGCGGCCGAAATACAGCACAGAAGCCAAATTTTCCTTTTAATTGATTTCATAATTGGTTGTTAACAATGGTTTTCAAAAAAAACAGGATGACATTCTCAGTAATTTTAAAAAGAAACTGTGTCGCGATATCTAATCATAAGGGAAATCATCGAATTTTAAAGACGGCCAATGGAAAGGCCCCCGTCCACTAAAATGACTTGTCCGGTTGAATAGGGAAAATCCCCTTTGGCCAAAGAAGCCACGGCCTTTCCGATATCTTCCGGAAGTCCCCATCGTTTCTGTACGGCAATGCCTTCAGCAAATAACTTATCATATTTTTCCTGTACTGCGGCAGTCATATCGGTCCTGATAATACCGGGGCGCACTTCATACACAGGAATATCAAAATCCCCCAATCGCACGGCGAACAATTGCGTTACCATGCCCAGGCCAGCCTTTGAAATACAGTATTCCCCACGATTGATGGAAACCGTTTCCGCAGAAACAGAGGAGACGTTTATGATACTCCCCTCGAAATTCGGATGGGTTTGTTTTTGTTCAACCATCCAATTGGCCGCCAATTGTGATAAGAAATAGGAACCTTTTAAATTGATATTCAATACCCTGTCGAAACTTTCCTCGGTCGTTTCCAGCACATCCTTTCTTTCTTTAGGAGCCACTCCCGCATTATTGACCAATACGTTCAATTGACCAAAGTTGCTTTTGACCTTTTCAATAATCTGCCGCCGACTGGTACTATCCCCTACGTTCCCCTGACAATAGATAACTTCCACTCCGTACGAGAGCAATTTATCAATTACCCCGGTCACATCGTTTGCAGGTCGTATTCCGTTAATGGCGATGTCAAAGCCGACTTGTGCCAGTTGTTGCGCAATACCCAGACCTATTCCCCGGCTTCCACCTGTAACCAATGCTGCTTTTTTTGTATTCATTTTTAAATTATTTCAAATCCGGAATATTTACCCAGGCTCGCTTACCCCAACTTTCCAGCCCTTTTTCCGCCAGTTGCACCCCTTTGGCTCCTTCCAGGAGGGACCATGGGAAGGGTTCGTTCTTTACGATATGTTTCAAGAACAACTCCCATTGCACTTTAAAGGCATTGTCATAGTTCTCCTGTTCGGGGATCATGCTCCAATCGGCATAAAAATCAATGGGTTGTTTAATATCAGGATTCCATATCGGTTTGGGGGTATTACCATAATGCTGAATGTAGCAATTCCTAAGGCCGGCAACCGCCGTTCCCTTCGTACCATCAACCTGAAGGGTTAGCAGGTCGTCACGACGCACCCTGACCGTCCATGAGGAATTGAAATGGGCGATAACTCCACCTTCCAACTCAAAAGTCGCATAGGCTGTATCATCCGCGGTACAGGTATAGATATTTCCATTTTCATCAACCCTTTCCGGAATGTGCGTTGCCCCCAGGCAGGAAACGGACCTCACTTTTCCGAAAAGATTGTCTAGCACATAGCGCCAATGGCATAACATATCCACTATGATACCACCATCTTTTTCCTTCACGTAGTTCCAGCTGGGACGTTGAGCTGGAATAGAATCCCCTTCAAAGACCCAATATCCAAATTCACCCCGTATAGAAAGGATTTCCCCGAAGAAACCTTGCTCTTTCAATCGTTTAATTTTAAGCATTCCGGGAAGCCAGAGCTTGTCCTGTACCACTCCGTTTTTAAGGTTATGGCGCTTACAAAGATGGTATAGTTCTAAAACTTCCCGGGTAGATACACCCGCAGGTTTCTCGCAGTAGATATGTTTTCCGGCCATAATGGCCTTTTTCACAGCGGGAGCCCTTCTTCCCGTGGTCTGCGAATCAAAGTAAATCTGGTAGTACGGCTCGTTCATCACTTCATCGAGATTGGTCGTAATTTTCTCAATACCCGTAACCGACTTAAGATGTTCTAATTTGGCTTTGTTCCTTCCAACCAGGACAGGATCAGGCATAATAATTTCATTACCACTGATTTTTACGCCACCCTGTTGGATAATCGCCAGAATGGAACGCATGAGGTGTTGGTTAGTACCCATTCTTCCGGTCACCCCGTTCATGATAATGCCCACTTGATGTGCCTTCATACTTGTTTGTTTTTTATTTAAAACTCATTTTTCAGCCTTCCCAATAATCGGAATAGCTTAGGACAATCTCGTCCAAAAAATCGTTTTGATCCAGTTTCCAGAATCGCTCGGAAAATATTTCAACTTCATGATAGCCTTTAAATCCGGCGTCGAGGACCCACTTTTTTATCCGATCTAATTTGATACAGCCTTTCCCCATCAATCCGCGGTCCAGGAGCATATCGCTGGTCGGTACGTTCCAATCACAAATATGAAAAGCGGCTAGATTGCCGTTTTTTTGACATCGGTATAGCTGCTTTTCCAAATCGGGATCCCACCACAGATGATAGACATCCACAGCAACACCGACCCATTTGGAATTGATGGCTTCTACCATATCGTTGGCTTGCCGCAAGGTATTAAGTGCCGAGCGGGTATCCGCGTACATGGGATGCAAGGGCTCAATAGTCATTTGCACCTTGTTTTTTTGGGCATGGTTCAGCAGACTTTCGATACCGTCCTGTATCTGTTTCCTTGATTCTTCCAGGGGCTGACCAGGTTCTGCACCGCAGACCAGTACCAACATGGGGGCACCTAACTCCGCTGCTTCATCGATCATTTTTTTATTGTTACCTACTGCTTTTTCCCGTTCTGTTTTGCTGGTATGGGGAAAAAATCCGCCACGGACATAGGATACCACTTCCATGCCGTTTTCCCTGATGAGGTCACCGCTTTGGGCAGGGCCCAATTCATGCGCGCTATCCTGCCAGACCGAAATCCCACGGACCCCCGCTTCTGCATAGTGGTTCACAGCTTCAGTCAGTTTCCAGGGTTTGGTGGTAATCGTATGGATACAAAATTTGGATAAATCTGCCATGTTTTGTTCCTGGTCCATAATTTAAAGCTACGCTTTTCTAACAATTAACGACCTATTCATTCTGTACAACCAAAAAAGGTATAGTATTTTTCATTGTCGATTAGTCGTTGAAGGTATACCCCCAGTTCCATGGCATGGTAATCGCCCCACATGCTCGATTCGCCATTCGGAATTTTATTTCCCTCCGGCACATAATCCCAACCATTTGGGCGATGGTAAATGGAATGCAAAATCAATCCTTGATGGTTTTTGTCCGTACTTAAATAAGGTTCGCTAAAAACGGATTCTGAGGTTAACAATCCCGCTTGAAGATATTTTTTACCGGCCATATCTCCCTTCTGCAATAAATATTTGCCCAAACGCAACAGGCCTTGTGCGCCAATAACGGCCGCGGAACTGTCTACCGGCTCAAAATCGTTATAGGGATCCGCGGGGCGGTCCAGATAATCTTCCCCCAACTTGTGGAGTAAGGGAGCACCTGTATCCCAATAGGGAATTCCGTCTTTGGCCGTCTTATCGATAAAGCAATCGCAGGTTGCTTTTGCAGCTTTCAGGAAAATACCCTCGATTTCTTTTCTTCCTCCTAAAGATGCTAATTCGCTATCGGAAATCGTTTCCAAGAATTCCAGTTCTTCTGAAAATCCGACCATTGCCCAGGCTAATCCCCTGGTCCATGTACTGAAACCGGTGTAGCCCTGTTGCGAATTGGGGCACCTAAAGTTGCCATCGTTTACGTTAAAAACACATTCATGCACCGCACGGTTCTCAGAATCATAATGGTCCCTTCCTTGTCCATAATATATCGAATATTTGGCGGTAGCCTTTCCGTGTTCGACGCCTCTTTGCAACAAACTGGTACTTTTGTCATTTTCGCCCATTAGGGTATGACCCAATGTATGGGCAACCATCAGGGCCCTGACCGTACGCATGGTATCGATGAACAAAGAGTGCGGGCCGTTGAAAGAATACATATAGCCACCTTCTTTAATCGGTGTCCATCGCTTGGCCTGTACCGCTCCCGAAACTTTGAGAGCCAGCTTGTAAAAGTTTCTTTCCCATTCCCGTTCCGGTATTTTGCCCTCGACCATTAGCCGCAGGAGATTGCCATAGGTGCTTACATTGTTGAACCCGTGATCGTGCACGCCGAAATGACTAACGTGCGCTGCCATTTTTTCCACTGTATGCTTTCGGGCTATTTTCAGGAATTCCTCGTCCCCCGAAACATCGAACTGCAAAACAGCACAACCGTATTGAAAACCCTGGGTCCACTCCGTCCAACCCCGTGTTGTATATTTCCCTTTTTCTGTAAAGACGGGCGAGCCTTTGGATGGGTCGTATTTTTTCTCGATGGTGAGAATCTTATTCTGGGAGAGTTCCCAAAATCGTTCCAGGCTTTCTCTTAAATCCTCAATTTGTAGTTGTTTGTTGATTTTCATAATATTTGCCGAATCGTGGTACATTTCCCAAAAGTAGTACCTAAAGGACATTGAATTCTGTGATAATTACTTCAAACCCTGGTATTTTTTCAATATTCCGATCGGAACCTGATAGGAGATCAACCAGTTTTTCCCTGAAATAACGACTAAATATGATGGATTGTCATAGCCCACCCCTTATGCGATTTCTTTGTTCGCCATGTCCGCGAAGACCAAGTGCCGTTTTGCTTTCAGAATAACTCTTTCCCAAATAAATTCCGATGCGTTCTTTCCGGTAAACTTAGTATAAATTCTGTTGAGTTTTGCCGGGGGTGATGTTTAGAAGATCGGTATACTTTTTAACCTTGGGGTATTCCATAAAATATGCTTCTCCTAAAATTCTGAATTTTGGAATCAAACCATTAGTTGTATTTGGTATATTTGAAATACCAGTTATGAAATTTGTAAGTAGCCAATTAGCCTATTATTTGAGAGATAGCGCATTTAAAAGAAGCGCAGGAAAGCTTCTAAAGTACATAGCGCTTTTAGGCGTGGTAATCTTAATACATTCCATTCTCTTCCACATTATAATGATCACAGTGGAAGGCCGGTATTATTCTTGGGTTACAGGATTTTACTGGACACTTACCGTGATGAGTACGCTGGGCTTTGGGGATATCACTTTTGAATCTGATATTGGTCGTCTTTTTAGTATTATCGTATTACTTTCCGGAATAATTTTGTTATTGGTCGTTTTACCATTTGCCTTTATAAGGTTTTTCTACGTGCCCTATTTGGATTCAACTAACAAGAACAGAGTTCTCCGCCAAGTGCCGGCTGGAACTAAAGACCACATTATTATATGTTCTCTGGATCTGATTGCGAGAGACCTGATGGAGAAATTGAGTCAGGAAAAATTACCCTATTATATTATTGAAAGTGATCCGAAAGTGGCATTGGAGATACATGATAACAATATTCCGGTAATATTGGGAGAATTAGATAATGAGGATACATTCAAACTGGCTAATATAGACAATGTAAAACTGGTTTTGGTAAACAGGAATGATACTGAAAACACCAAAATTATCCTTACCATTCGACACATAGCACCTGATGTTCCCATAGTTGTTATAGCAAATGAGGAAGAGTCCATACACGTATTGGAGTTGAGCGGTGCTAACCATGTTTTACCTGTAAAAAGATGGCTGGGATCTCAGCTGGCCAATAGGGTAAATGCGCAACACGCGAAATCTCATCCTATTGGGCAATATGAGGATCTTTTAATTGCCGAATTGGCTGTTCATAATACCCCTTTGGTTCACAATACGATCCGTGAGACCAATTTTAGGCAAAAATTTGGTGTCAGTATTGCGGCGGTGTGGAAAAGAGGCAGGTTGAAACCCGCAATAAGCGATGAAAAACTTACTGAAGATAGTGTTTTGGTGATCATTGGAAATGAAGATCAACTTCAAAGCATTGACGAGCTCTTCCATAACTACAATGTGAATCCGAATCCCGTATTGGTCATTGGCGGTGGAAGAGTGGGTAAGGCTGCAGCAGAGACTTTAAATGAAAATGGTATCTTGGTAAATTTGATTGATATAGATCCCAACGTGTGCAGAAAGGTAAGTCATCTATGCAACAAGGTGTTTGTAGGGATGGCTTCTGACTATGACTTACTAAAAGAGGCTGGTATCCTTGAGACGCCTTCGATTTTGTTATCGACCAATGACGACACTATGAATATTTATCTTGCCTCTTATTGTCGTCAGTTAAATAGGTTCGTAAGAATAGTGAGCCGAATCTCGGATGCCCGAAATATAGACATCATACATCGGGCCGGGGCGGATTTTGTTTTGAGCTATGCCACCTTGGGTTCTGTGGCAGTCTTGTCTATTGCCCAAGGTCAAAAACTAACGGTTCTGGGAGAAGGGGTCACACTATTTATTTCTTCGATCCCAAGTTCATTGTTTGGCAAAACGCTCGCTGAATCAGGAATAGGAGCCAAGACCGGGCTTTCTGTGATTGCCATTAATAAAAATCAAAAAGTCATTACCCAATTGACGGCTAATACCATACTTTCTACTGGAGCAGAAATCGTCATGATCGGAAATGCTGAAATGAAGCAGGAATTTAATATTGTATTTGGCATTGGGCATTAAAAATAGATTTTCAAACGCGGATATAGATAATATTCATTAAAAAGAGAATAAACTTTTTGTAGCCCTTTCCAGGACATTCAACTCTTTTTGATTTCCTTTTAAGGCTTAATGTGATTAGCTAGGCTGATCCCTTAAGGGGGAGACCTACAAAGAAAAGCTCCCCTCGTATCTTTCGTTCTACTCCATTTCGTAGGTTATAAACAAGCCTTCTCCATAAAAAAGAATGATCGTTAATTGGTCTTATGTCCTATTATCCTAGGGCTAACCCCATAAACGGACTACCTCTCAGTTGCCCGGTGATCCCAGGGAGGGAAGCCTACAAAGAATAGCTCATTTCGGAGCTGCTTTGTATTCCCTTCCGTAAAATATTATCGCTCCTCTTGGGTAGGAACAACAGGTACTTCAATAAGCCTTACGTCTTTCATCTTACGTCCAATATCTAAAAGGAATTACCTCGCAGTTACTCGGTGATCCCTCAACCTTAGCTCCTGACAAAATAGCTCGATTTCCTATTAGAAATCGAGCTTTGCTCTAAGTGGAGGATACAAATTACCTATTAAGCTAAAAAGGGATACAATCAATGAAGCAATCGCATAAAAACTGTTAATCGCTTACCTACAAAAACCGCATCAGCCCCGATAGTTATTGGGGCACGCGCAAAGTTTTGAGGTAAGGATTTGGGACTCAATACCAATAAGAAAAAATAGAGGTAAAATGTGTCTCCGCCTGTACATTTAAAGAAAAGCCTCCGGTCTGCGGGGTTTTTTTATTTTGAGAAGGTTGCCAGTGGCGGTGAGAAGAGAAGTCATCTTCAGTTAGTTTATGCCAATATTCATCAATTTCCTTTGTGTTTTGCAACTGAAAACGAATGAAGGTCCTTTCCGGATTCCTTTCAATTAACGGAGAGAGCCTTCAATACTGCCTCCTCTAGGTATCGGGGCTACTGATTTTCAGTCCATAGAAGTGGTTTAATCTAGCTCAATAATCATTGGACTTCTTGCCTTTACCATTATCTCTTTGGCAGCACTGAATTCCTTTCCGGACAATATATCCTTTCCTGATATTTCATCCCCCACAATTTCATGGTAGGGTTTTAAATCCAACAAAATATCCTTATCGTTTTTACTAAGAACGACCATTATCTTTTGCTTGTTATCATAACGGAACATGATATATATCTCTTCCTGGTTTTTAGGTGAAAAATGCATTAATTTACCATGATGTATAACCGGGGTGCTCTTTCTCCAGTTCATCAACTTTTTTACAAACAACTGGGCTTCCTTCTCTTTTTGGGACAGCCCCTTTCCGGTAAAGGCATTTGTCTTATCACCTTCCCATCCTCCCGGGAAATCTGATCGTATGATTCCATGATCATCCGTACCCGGGTTTTTCATCAATATTTCCGTGCCGTAGTAAATTTGGGGTATGCCACGAACAGTTGCAATATAGGTGAGTGCGAGTTTATATTTGTCAAAGTCCTCTTTCACCTGGGTGAAGATTCTGCTCATATCATGGTTGTCAGGAAATACCACAAGGCTATTGGGGTCTGGATATAGATAGTCCTGTCCCAATGTTTCATACAAATCCGTCCAGGAAGATACCCAACCTATTTCTTTGTTTAGCGAGGTGACCAGGGCATTTTGTAAGGGAAAATCCATAAGACTTTTTAAATAGGAAGTATAGCCATTGGCATTCTTCTTTCCTTTCTGCCAATAGGAAACTATGGTTGGTCGCGTTACCCACTCTTCCCCCACAATATTAAAATTCGGATATTCGTCCAGTACGGCTTTGGTCCAATCGCTCATAAAATACATATCGGGATAGGGGTAGGTGTCCATGCGTATTCCTGAAATACCGGCATATTCGATCCACCATATCGTGTTCTGAATTAGGTATTTTGCCATCGATTCGTTTCGCTGGTTCAAATCGGGCATACTGGGCACGAACCATCCGTCAAAGAATTGCCTATAGTCCATTTGGGAGGCGTAAGGATCTAGAATAACCGTCTTTTTGTGGTTGGTCTCCGTATATTCGGGCCATTGGTTGATCCAGTCTTCCGATGGAAGATCTTTCATCCACCAATGGTCCAGACCGCAGTGGTTGGCAATCATATCCATAATTACCTTCATTCCTTTGTCGGAAGCTGTTATGCAAAATGCCTTGAACGATTCGTTACTGCCATATCTTGGATCGACCTTGTAGAAATCGGTAGTGGAGTAGCCATGATAGCTATATTCCTGCATATCGTTTTCCAGAACCGGGTTTATCCAAACAGCCGTAAAACCTAAATCTTTGATGTAGTCCAAACTTTTTACCATACCTTCTATATCGCCACCGTGCCTACCCCCCTTAAAGGAACGATTTGCTTTTTCCTTTAAACCGGTTACATTGTCGTTTTCGGTATTTCCGTTCGCAAAACGATCGGGCGTAATTAGGTAAATGGCATCGGAAGTGTCAAATCCCGCGACATTTTTTCTTTCCGGTTTCCTTTCAAGTAACGGATAGGAATACGAAAATGGAGTAGAGCCGTTTTTGGAAAACAGAAGGCTTAGATTTCCAGGCTTTGCATCACCGTTGATTTTCAAGGTCAGGAACATATAATTCTTGCCCTGAAGGAATTTTATCTGTTCAAGTACTACTCCCTGGTACTCTTCCAATGAAACGGAATAGGCAGCTATTTCTATTCCATAGATCAATAATTCTATCTCGTTATGATGCATTCCGACCCACCAATTCGGAGGCTCGACCCGGCTGATTTCGCTTTGCGCATTCGTGGTCGGACACAGGATCAGGTTTACGGAGAAAATTAGAAATAAGATACGTTTCATGCCTTTGGTTATTTGTAACTATTCGCTTATGGAAGCATTATAAAATTTCATGCCGAGCGTGGCCATATAATTCTGGTCGAACAAAGTGGCATTGTCCCAATGGGAACCCTTCGCCCATTGCGTACTGCAATCGGTCGAAACCCATGCAGGTTCCCAATAAATCAGTCCCTGGCCACCGGAGGCCACTATCACTTCTTTTAGTTTATTCAAATAGTTTAATTGCCCTTGCTGAGATGCGGGATAGCCCGGAATCAATGCGTCGTCATTTAGAATATTGTTGGCACCGTCGGCATTTTCCATGGTGAAGGGATAGGCTGTTTCGACGACCATTAAACGTTTTTTGTAGGTATTTACCAAGGTTGTAAAAGCGGTAGAAACATTTTCCAAGGTGTACTCCGACCATAACGGGTAATAGGATAGACCGATCCAGTCAAAATCGGTTATGCAATTCTTTGCGGCCTGTTCGAACCACCACAGGGCATTTTCGGGTTGGGCAATATGGAGCATAAGGCCGATGGCCTTATTTTTTTCACTCGAAATAGCCCTGACCGCCTTTATTCCCTTATTGATGAGCGATGCGTTTCTTGCCCAATCCATCGGTGTTTCCGAATTCGCCTCCTGTAAAATCATGGCATTGATCTCATTGCCTACCTGAACCATATCGGGCAGCAGATTTGCTTTGACCAGATTGTCGAGGGTTGTATAAGTATAGGTATACAGTAAATCACCCAGTTCTTCAGTATCGGATACGTGGTTGGCCCAGGCCGCTGGAATCACCTGACGTTCGGGATCTGCCCAGGTATCGGAATAGTGAAAATCCAACAATACCAACATTCCTTCCGATTTGGCGCGTTGGATGGATTTTTTTACGTCCTCATAATTGGAATAATTCGTCCAATCGGGATTATGCCATAAACGCAGCCGTACCAAATTGGTTCCGGCTTCGCCGAATATTTTGTAAGGATCTTTTGGTTCCTTGCCGAGGTCTTTATAAATGGCCCCACAATCTTCCATTTCGTTTACGTAGGACAGGTCAGCACCGTAGTAGAAGGTCGGGGATTGATCTTTGTCCCCTGGTTTTACATGATCAATGGTGAAACCTTTGTCAGACAAACAAGAATTTACCAGAAAAATTAAGATAAGTGTTGCAATTTTCATTTTTATTGAAAATTTAGGTTTCAGTTTTCCCGTCCTCTTTGAGATAACTTAAGTATAGTGACTATTACTAAGAGCGCTACAGAGTCAAATAACAGATGTTTTGAAATACGTCAATTACCTTTGCCAAATTTTCTATTCTTTTGTCTTACGGCTTGTTTCTTTTTCATTTCACTTTAAAGGTCAACACGCCAGAATCCGATACATTGGCCTGGCTATCCCTGACCAACACTTTCCAGTAATAAATTTTTCCAGATTCAACGACCACATCATCTACGCTCATTTCCGTGATGATATCCAATAATGTACTACCATCTGTTTGGTCAAAATACACCTCATAAGATACAATATCATTGTCGACATCGGTCGCCATCCATTTTAGAAATGTGGACATGCCATTAACCGTTGCCCCTGATACCGGATGAACGATACTGGCTGGAAAGGGTGCATAATGGACTTTCCCATCCCCCGCCAAATAGAATTTCCAAACTGTACTTTCAGCAGTTTGCGTCACGGAACCGGATTTGGATTTCACATACCATGAATAGGGCTCTCCTTTCAGCAATGTTATTTTGGTACTGTTGGTATTTGAATTATAAGTCGTGGTCTGATCGACATTCAGATTTTTGACCACGATATCGTAACTGTCCGTATTTTGTGAGCTGTTCCAAGAAAAATCGACCTCACTTTGGGTATCGTTTATGGAAACTCCGGTCAAACAGACCAGATTGTTTTCGGGGGCGATCAAAGTAGCTGCCGCCGGGGGCTTCGGGATCGGCGGAGGAGCGTCGTCACCCCCGCCACAGCTTACGGTAGCGCCGATGAATAGAAAAAAAATCACACTATATATCAAACCTCTTTTGATCATCGTTTTACTATTTTAACGGTCTTATTCGTGGAAATCCCGGTGATTTTAATAAGGTACTGCCCACTATTGAATTGGGTCAGTGGCATATCGATCAATCTTGTTCCATCAATGTTTTTTTGCTTGTTCATGACCAACTTTCCATCCAGGCCATACATTCTTAAATCGACTTTTGTGTCTTCCCCGGAAATATAAATGGAAAGGATCTCGGGAACGGGATTTGGATAGAAGACAACTTCTTCCGAAATAAAAATACTTTTTGCATATTTTCCCTGGCAATCCCTGCCCGTTTTTACGATTAATACATTGTTCCCGGTTTGCAACGGTAACGTAATAGAGGTATTCGACGTTTCCTGGGTAATTCCATTCAATGTCACGAAGTAGAGGTCGCTGCCGGATAAATCAAGCGTCACTTTTTTTGTCGAACTATCCACTTTTGAAAATACCGACAGATCATCAGGTTCCGTTATGGTGAGATCATAGCATTGTTCATAGTCCGTTTCCCCTTCAACCCCAAAACAAATAGTGTAGGTGCCTGCTTCAAGATCATTTAGGCCCCATGTTGACGAATTAAAACTTTCCGAAGCGCTGAAACCATTTGGCCCGTTAACAGTTGCCGTGTAGTTCAGAAGTGTTTCTACGGTTACGCCTATTTTTCCGTTGTTAGAATCCCTACAGGTTTCGCTGGTGGTGGCAATGCTGTAGTTGGAACCGGGTAAGGTAAAAATAGGGCAGCCGGAAACATCCACAGTTGCTCCCAAAGGAGTATCGGCACATTGGTCTTCCGAATTGATTACACCATCACTGTCAAGGTCATTGGGATCGATAAAAGGATTATTGCCAAACACCCTAAACGCTCCCGGTGCCAGTGTGACTTCTGAAGTTGGATCGGTAACTTCCAACGGAGCATTGCGATCTAATAAATTATACCAAGTCCCGGTTTCTTGAAAGGAAGGATCAATATCGCCGGCAACTACTCCAAAATTCCCGATTATGGTTATGTATTTTATTTCCTCCCCGGCGGCACTATCAAGAGTGAGTTGTATTTTTTTTAATCCATTGGATCTTCCTGCGTCGATACTAAAGTCCAGGGTTCTAAAAATTGGCGCATTCCGTTTTAGGTCAATCAGTTTTGCCCATACATCGTAAGCCGCTTTTCTGTTTGGGTCATCCACGTACTCCCAACGAATGGGCTTGTTGCCCAATCTTCCATTAAAATCTATGGAGACATCGTAGCCCAGTTCCCCGAATTGCCATATCATTTTTGGACCAGGAACGGTAATGAAAAATGCCCCGGCGGTTGCCATTCTGGCCAAAGCTGTATTTAAATCCTTTACATTATAGACTATATCGGAATTGCCGAATTCCAGGTTTTTGTACATCAGCCGTTCCTCATCATGGCTTTCCATATATGATATTGCGGATGGCAAATCGAATCCTTTTTGGAGGTAGGATACACCTGAAAAATTGGACTTCCCATTATCATGATATCCCATGGTTGCTTCATTGTATGGCTCCGTTTGCTTGTTCCAGAGCAGTATACCTTTTCCTTCGCCAGCCCGGTAATTGACCCATTGTTCTTCTTCCTGAATTCCTCCTAAATGCTCAAAAATTACATAGAAATCGGCGTCAGTGGCCCATTGGTTATCCGCATATTGTTGCAGGACGGCAACCCTGTCAGACTGCGTACTATTGGTACAATTCTCATCGGATGCCGTACAGTTCTGCGTAAACCCCTTGGTGAGGTCCCAGCGCATTCCGTCGATGTTAAACTGCTCGATCCAATACGTTACGGTACGGTTTACATAGTCCTGGGTGGTCTGTTGTTGATGGTTAAAATCGTTGAACACACTATAGGAGTGCGTGGCCTGTTGGTTAAAGAACGGATTATCTACAGCAGCTTGCCCCCCGGTTCCCCCGTTATCGGTATTCCACATGCGATAATACGGGTGTTGTCCTGTGGCGTGGTTGTACACCACATCTAGAATTACGGCTATTCCCCGGGTATGGCATTCATCGATCAATTGTTTTAAGGCAGTGGCATTGCCATAATACTTGTCCAATGCCATGTGGAACGCTGGGTTGTATCCCCAGCTTTCATTACCATCAAATTCGCTTACGGGCATTAATTCGATGGCATTGACACCGAGGTTCTCAAGATAGTCCAATCTGTTCTTGACGGCATCAAAGCTGTGCAGTTCGTCAAAATCCCTGATCAAGAGTTCATAGATGACCAGATCTTCCTTTGCCGGAGGTTGAAAGTCGGGGGTCTGCCAAACATAGTCAGGGTCGCCCGTTCGTAAAACCGTAATAGCCTGTGTTTGTCCCGATGGATAATCAGGGAGGTTAGGGTAGGTGAGGGAATCTATAAGGGCATCGTTTCCAAAACCGTCCAAAATCAAGGTGGAGTAGGGATCCGCAATATTTATGTTAAACTCGACCAGATATTGAAACAGGTGATCTGTCTGCGGGGTAAGTCCCGTAAGCTCCAACCAAAAGCGATCTAGGTCACTGTCCTTGTTCATGAGGTAGTTGTTATCGATCTGCCAATTGTTGAAATCGCCCAATACATGAACAAACTCCTTTCCCGGCGCATAGAGTACCAATGTGGCCTTGGTGTTATCGGCCGGATCAAGATTGATACCATCCAATAGCCCTGCGGGAACCGAGGCTTCGGTCACGGTGGGACGGACGACAACTTCGAAATCCGCAATCCGTACTTCCCCTTCACTTGTTGCCTGTAATTGATAATCGGTATTCTGAACGATGTTCGTTACCGTAAAATTATAGCTTGAGGCAGCTGTTGTAGAATTGTTGATGGTCGAACCGTTCGCGGTAAGCACAAAATCCGCTGCTACCGAGGCTGTTGCAGAAACCGTAACATCGCTTCCCGAATCGATAATGTTAAGTTTATCTGTCGGACTCGTCAAAACCAATTGAAAGGCACCGACCTCAACCTCGACCAGATGGTCCTGTGATTTTTTATCATCGCTGCCGTCCTTGGCTTTTATCAACATACCGATTCTTCCGATTCCAGTGGTATTATAGAAGGTTGCAGGGGTAAAGGTATAGCTAAAGGTACCATCTCCGTTATCGGTCATTTTTTGGAATTCGTTAGAATTTTCCCAACTGCCGTTTGTCGGGGAATCTCCGGCATTGACATCGTTAAGGTCAAAATACCACGCCCACAGATATAGGTCTGTCACGCCCCAGGATGAGGGATCTATCCCTGATACGGTAACCGTAATTACTTCATCTTCGTTAAAGGTGGCCGGATCAATACTAAACGTACCGTTTTGCTGTTGGGATAACAAAAGGCTACAACGGCACAGGAAAAAGATTAACACTATTTTTTTCATTGCTCCATAATATTTTTAAAATAGGCTCTAAGTTTGCCGGGTCATTGACTTAAACAAGAAAGGGGTTGTAAACTATGTGGTACAGCCCCTTTTATAAATGAATCAAAAAACTAACTCAACTGCTACTTCGTAATCATTGTATAGGTAGGCGCACCTGCATCGGTAAGGTCAAGGAAAATATCATAGGTACCTGCAGTAACGGCAATATTGTCCCCTCCGGCATCCAGGATGCCATCGGCACCGGTATCGCCAAAGTCGCTTGCCCAGTCGTTATTGACCCTAAACTTTATTTCACCATCTATTAAAGTAACGTTCTCCGCGATCCATTTGCCCGGATTGAATTCGGTGAAGGTAAAATCAGGACCTGCACCACCCCAATCATTATATCCGGAGCCAACAACACCATAAAGATCTGCAGCTTCAACGGTGTACACATTATTGGTAAGATCCAAGGTTACCAAATAATGTCCTGCTGTGGTCACAATATTATCCCCTCCGGCGTCCAGGGTGCCATCGGCACCGGTATCCCCAAAATCGGTCACCCATTCATTGTTCATTCTGAACTTCATTTCACCGTCCAATAACCGGACGCCTACTTTAAAGGTATCTGTTGTATAATCATAGAAGAATTTGGCATCCGGGCCGGCACCGCCCCAGTCGTTCCAGGCCGATCCTACGATCCCCCATGAAAAAGGTTCGATGGTATAGGTCAGGGCATTAAGATCCATAGTTATTTTATAATCCCCGGCGGTAACGGCGATGTTGTCCCCTCCAGCATCCAATGTGCCATCGGCATCGGTATCGCCAAAATCATTGATCCATTCATTATTTTCCCTAAATTTTATTTCCCCGTCCTTCAGGTTTACATAAGCAACCAAGACATCGGTCTGACCTGTGGTATAGAACGGTAGATCAGGACCGGCATTTCCCCAGTCGTTGGCCCCCGAACCTACAACACCCCATGTGGCAATTTGTATGCCGCCACCGCCCTGACCGGTTTCCTCCACTAGACTAATGTTCAGTATCGCAATATCGGATACGGATTCTGCAGCATTGGTAGCCCCATTGCTTCCCACAAATGCCTTTACCCTAAAATAAACCGTTCCGGTATTATTGGGATTTCCTTCATCATCTGTGGTTCCTGGATCTGTATCCAGACCAAGCGTTTCGGCCATACCCAAAAGAACACTGACCTTTACGCCGTGATTGGTTTCGCTCAAAGTGCCGCTATCGTAGTCGATTATATCGAAAGTAGCCGTGGTGGAGCCTTCCACAAGGTAATTTATAGTCGTAGGAGTCTCAAAATCGGGAACGTTCCAAACAAACCGTTCCGCTATGTTACTGCGGGTATCGTCTGAGAGTATGTAATTGTCCGAAAGGGTGGAGGAAAAGTTTACAGCTTCGGTCGGTTCCTGAGCCACGAACTCTATATCGACGGTATCATCGATACAAGCAGTGAATGTGGCAATGAAAAGCAATCCTGACAATAGATATTTGGATTTGTTGAATATATGATTTTTCATTGTGTGCGTTTTTAAATATTAGTAGCCTTGGTTTTGAGTTAGATTTTTGTTGCCGAGAAGTATATTATCGGGTATCGGGAATATTTTTCTAAATTCCCCTACCGCATTTCCGTTGGACGACCCCCCTTTAAATGGCCATAGGTAAGAACCGCTTACGAAAAGATCGTTGCGCACCAGATCTGTTCTTCTCAACCCTTCCCAATAGAGTTCCCTTGATCTTTCGTCCAGCACGAACTGTGCCGTCAGATCCGCTTCCACAATTGTCGGGGCACCGGCCCTTGCCCTTAATTCGTTGATTAGGCCCGTTGCCTTTGAGGTGCTTCCGCCACCACCTTTTACAACAGCTTCGGCGTAATTAAGATTAACTTCCGCCAAACGGATCATGGGAAGATCGGTATCGACAAAATCTCCGGCCGTATCACTTCCGGCATTACCATTGATATCCACATTTTTGAACTTGGAAACGGCATAACCGTCAGCAAATGTGGGAATGCTCTGTATCTCAAAATTTTGTCCATCGGTAAAGAACAATGCCCTGCCATCGGACCAGCTTATAGGGAATCCATCCCCATCAAACCCGGTAGCCGCATAATCGAATTTTTGTACAAATGCTTTGGTGGCCCTATAGCCGGCCCAACCTCCGTTTACTCCAAACTCAACAGGATCCATGTTTCCGCCCAAGGGTGCATGTACCAAAAAAGTGGTGCCACCAAAAGTTTGGGTGCGGATACCATCAAAATTCAGGGCAAAGATAAACTCGTTTTGTGCGCCGTTTGTGTCATTGTCGGCAAGGAACAGTTCGTCATAGGCAGACCCGTTTCCATTTCCGTCGGTGGTATTGATGCCATAGGAACTACCGAATACTTTTTCTGAAAATTCAATGGCATCCGCATATCTGTTATTTCCGGTAAATACTCCCGCATTAAGGTATAATCTGGAAAGTAGTGCCCAGGCGGCGACTTCGTCTACCCTGCCATATTCGTTCTGTTGTGCAGGTTTTAAGCTGTTTTGGATATCCAATAATTCGGATTCTATAAACGCAAAAATCTCTGCCCTGCCACTTTGTTGGGGAAGTTCCGCAGAAATCTCGGTTACCAGGGGCACATTGGCATATAGGTCCATCAGGTTATAATAGGCATAGGCCCTGATAAATCGGGCTTCAGCTATAAAGGAAGCTACTTCGGGATCTTCTGTCAATGCCCCTGCATTGATAATGAACGAATTGCCGAACGTTACCACCTGTGCCAGTCTGGAATACAAAGCGTTCGAAAAATCGTTGCCCGATCCCCAATTCATTGCGTGCAAATTGGGAAGACCGGGATCTCCCCATGCAACCACGGCATGATCGGTAGTGAGTTCGTTCAAATTAAACAGCATTCTGGAGAATTGTGAAAATCCTTCGTCTATTCCGCTAATATCCGGCTGGCCCGCAGGGCCTTGTTGTCCCGTCAGCACCAACCCTCCATAGACCTTGGCCAGGGCGCCTTTGGCTTGGTCCGCATTTGCAAACACATCTACCTCCGTAAACAGATCGGGGTCTATAGGCGTTTGGTCCAGATCTTTGTGGCAACCCATCAAGAACATCATCATGGTGATCCCCATAATTAGATTCGTTTTTCTTTTCATTTTCATTTTTTTAAAAGTTAATATCAACGCCCAATAAATAGATCTTGGGCCTTGGATAAAAATTATTGTCTATACCTCCTGTTATTTCGGGATCTAGTCCCTTATAATCCGTAACTACAAGTACATTGTTCGCTGCTACATAAAATCGCAGCGGTTTTTTGTTAAAGCCCTCCTGAAAGGTGTATCCTAAAGTTACGTTATCCAATCTAAAAAAGGAGGCTTCCTCCACAAAATGGTCGCTCAATAGGTTGGTCTCGGTAAATTGTTGGAACTGGGTGTCTAAATAATCGGCATGGATATTTGATAATATATCATTTCTTGTTATGTTGGCGAAGGCCGTTTGACTGGCAACATTGTTGTAAACATAGTTGCCGATACTTGCCCTGGATACGACCGAAAGGTCAAAGTTCTTATAACTCGCATTGGTATTGAGACCCATAAGTATGTCGGCATACGGATTTCTGTAAAAATACCTATCGTTGGAATTTATTTGACCGTCCCCGTTAAGATCGGCAAAAGCCCCCTCGATAGGTTTTCCGTTGGTATTATAAATTTGTTTATAGACAAAATAGGTAAAAGGGGCCCTGTCGAACTCGTGCCTTTGCACCGTATTGCCCACACCTCCTGAAATTCCGCCTACATCCTGTGTGTCGGGTAGTCGGGTAATCTTATTGTCATTAAAAGAGATATTGTAGCCTATGGACCATTCCAGTTCCTCCGTACGGATAGGCACTACGGTCATTTCGAACTCGATTCCCTTGTTCTCCATGTCACCGATATTGGCTGAGATGGTATTTCCGAAATTGGTAAAGGGATCTATGGTGGTCGTAGCGATCAGATCCTTGGTCTTCTTGATATAGGCATTGAAGGAACCTGATATTCGGCCTTCGAAAACACTAAAATCGAGGCCGGCATTTGTGGTATTTCCCACTTCCCATCGCAAGTTTTCATTGATGGGCTCCGGTCTGAAGGTCTGAAAGAATCCAGTGCCGAACTGGTAGTCCGCGGTACTGGTACTTCGAACGTAACGGGTCAGAAAGTTATAATCGCCCAGACCGTTGACATTACCTACCTCGCCATAGCCCAATCTTAATTTAAGTTGATCAAAGGACGATTCCTCCATGAAGCTCTCTTTCCTGAGGTTCCACGCCAGGGCAGCGGATGGAAAATAGCCCCAACGGTCATTGGGGTTCAGTTTAGAGGAGGCATCGGCCCTAAGGGTGGCGGTCAATAGATATTTTCCTTTGTAATCATAGTTCAATCGGCCGAAGTAGGACAGCAATACGTTTTCCGATTTATCTATAAAGGTCAGATTGTCCGATGCATCTGTATCCAAATTTCCGTTGGCATCGAGTATTCTTGAAGTGTTCCTTGAAAAATTGTCAAATTCAAACCGTTGATAAGAATATCCTGCGGTGGCATTTACATTATGGTCCCCGAATGCTTTCTTGTAAGTAAGATAGGCATCGAACAGATAGTTTTCGGCCCTATTTTCATAGGTGTTCCTAGATCCATCAAAACCGACCGAAGATGTGGGCAGGTTGTTGGGCGTATTCCTAAAACCTCCGCTATCGGAAAGGTCGAAACCTGCATTTACCGTGGCGGTCAGGCCTTCCAAAAAGGGAAGGTCATAATCTGCCTTTATATTGGTTATAAAACGTCTTACGTTCGCCCTGTCCTCTATTAGGTCCAACAATGCTATGGGGTTCGTAGGGGCAAGGCTCAATTGGCCGGTGCGGGCATTATTTAACCAGGTATAGTATCCTACTTGATTTCCATTTTCGTCATTGAAGGCAAAAAATGGGGATTCAGGGTCATAGACCGGTTTGGTAGGGTCAAAACCGCTAGCACTGCCAATGGCGCCCCGATCGGCAAAATCATTTTCGGTATAGGTATGCCTTGCATTGATCTCGAGCTTGAGATGGTCCTCAAAAAATCGCGGCGTAAGACTTACCGAACTGGTAATCCTGTTCAGATTATCCTCTTTAAGGATTCCGCCCTGGTCGGTATAGCCGATGGAAGCCCTCAAGGGAACGCCAAAAACTGCACCTGTGGCACTGATCGAATGGTCACTGCTAAATGCGGAGGTATATATGAGATCTTGCCAATCGGTATTGGTAGTGCCCAAACGATCTATGAAATCGGTATTTCCTGTAGCTGTTACCAATGCCCTGAATTGGGTGGGGGACAGTACATTTACAAAATCGGTAGGTTCATAAATGGAACTTGTTCCCCTGTAGTTGAATTTAACTTCGCCGGCTTTCCCTTTTTTTGTGGTGATCAAAATAACCCCATTGGCCGCTCTCGAACCATATATTGAAGTAGCCGAAGCATCCTTTAGGATACTCATGGCCTCAATGTCATTGGGATTTATCAGGTTCAATGGGTTTCTGGTACCGGCTACGCCGCCATCGTTCAGCGGAACACCGTCGACCACGAACAAGGGGTTGGAGTTAAGGTTCAACGAGCCGATACCCCGGATAAGAACGTTGGATCCCTCACCGGGAGCCCCACCACCGGATACTACCGAAACCCCGGCAATTTTACCCTGTATAAGTTGCTGTGGGGATACGACCGGGCCTTGGTTAAAGTCTTCCGTTGTAACCAGATCAACGGATCCGGTAAGGTCTTCCTTTCTGACAGAACCATAACCCACTACGACAACCTCATCCAACAGTGCGGCATCCTCTTGCATAATTACGTCGAGGGTGCTGCCGCTTACGGGAACTTCCTGGGTCTTAAAACTGACATACGAAAATGAGAGAATATCGCCCTCGTTGGCATCGATCTGATAGTTGCCGTCAAAGTCAGTGGCGGTCCCGGTGGTAGTGCCCTTGATAATCACATTGACTCCGGGCAAGGGTTGGCCGGTGCCCTCTTCCGTTACCGTACCACTGACGGTCAGCTGTGCAATAATTCCGGCAGGAATGAAAAATGAGCACAATAAAAGATACCTTAGCATTGTCTTCATGAACAAGTTAGTTTTAAAGATTTATTTAAAATTAGACTTAAAAGTTTACTTATCGGCAGGGAAAATTATGTAAAATTTATGTTAATTTCGATTCAATGCTATGTTTTAGGGGAATTTACAACGTTTTCAGGTTGATGACTTTTTTGTTTCACAATGTTAAATCGGCAAAAAACCACGACACCTATTTACTTTTATGAAGGTCAGTATTTAAATTCATATCTTCAAAGTCACTAAAAATAGGGATACCACGAATATTTTCAAGGGTCAAAATCTCCTGGAGTTCTCCGATCGGTTCAAAACTGATGAAGATTGTAAGGAATACCTGGCAAGGATCAAATGAAATGACGGTTTTGAATGCCACAAGTGCGGTCATAAAAAATCTCAAATAAATAAGGAAGGATTTCTCACGTACCTGCAATATCTGTTCGCGCCAAAAGTCCGCTACGGCAAATACACTTTTCCACAAAGTCAAGTTTGGTGTCCGCAAGGCTTTTTTCATTGTCTTCGGGATGGCTGCCAGTACCAGGAACCATTTAGTGAGCTATGTTGCCGTTCCTTTCGGCGTTACAGAGAAAACAGCCCGTCTGTTTATGCACTAGTGTCATGTCAAGTATCTATCTTTGGGTAAAGATGCCTTAGTTTTATCCTTGCTTTTTTGTTGGTGATCTGCCAGTTGATTTTGGCGTCCTTATTGTTTCTCGCATCCTGTCATGCCCGTACCTCTTATTGGACCTCCCCTATATTGTCGATTCTTCTGTTGAGGCACTGGCCCAAGAGTACGTTCAGTTCTATTTCTGCCATATTGAGCCAGCTACCGTGCTTCGGGGTGAACACAAACTCGAACCTGTCCCATAACCTTTTTGCCTGCTCGGGCGGAAACCTTTCGTACAACGATCCCGGCCCGTGGGTGTTGAGGTTGTCCATCACCAAAGTTATTTTTTCGGCATTACGGTACCTTTCGGATATTTCCTTGACATATATGGCCCAATCCCCCTTTGTTTTGCGCTCGGTGACCTTTACATGCCTTTTTCCCGCAAGTGGCTCGTTGGCCATAAAGATATTGCATGTCCCGTACCTCCTATATTCATAATCGTACTTCTGCGGCCGGCCCCTCTCCATTTTGACGGGTGTCCTTGTCTCCCCGATCAGCTCTTTGGGCGATTCGTCCATGCAGACCACCGGGAACCTTTCATCGTAGGGTCTTTTGTAGACATCCAGGACCTTTTCCATATTGGCCACAAAGTCACTGTTGTTCTTGGGGGGAATGACTCCTTTTCCAGGGCTTCAGTTCGTTTTTTTTAGCACGTTGCGCACCGTTTCATGTGATATCGAATCCACATATTGGAGCTCGACCGCCTTCTCCGCAAGCAACCTCAACGACCAGTGCGATCGACCCGAGGGGGGCTTGCTGCAGCTCAGGGCCAACAAGTGGGCCTCGACCTCCCCGTCTATTCTCTTTTCGTAGAGTTGGAGGCTCGGACGTCCGTTGAGGGCGACTTCATAGCCTTCCAGAACAAATTTCTTCCTTATGTTCTCGATGCTCACCGTACTGATGCCCAACGTGCTGGCCAGGTCCCCATCCGTTTTTAAGCGGCCCGGGGCATTCTCATCCGTGTTCAGCAATACGTAGGCCGTTCGGAGCATCCGGGCGTTGCGCTTCCCTTTTCTTGTGATTTCCTCCAATTCCCCTCTTTGTGCTTCGGTCAATGTGACGTGATATTTTTTCATGGGAGTTTTTGCCAAAATACAAAAAAATACCCAAACTATCTAATTTGACATGACACTAGTATGTTATTATGGAAATTTTTGACAGCACCTGATTCTGTCCCACAAGAACAAAGACTTCAACCAATTTTTAATTTACATGCAACATTTTTATTACTTCAAAACAGTTATCCCCTAGTAGAGGATGGAACCCTTGATGCTTGAATACAAAAATCTCTTGCTCAAGCTATAAGAGGAGTAATAAATCAGCCCGGAACGCTACTTTATTGGAAAATTGAGAAGATCAATATTTATTGAAGAATTTCAAATTTATGTAGATGAAATACTTCAATCAACTGATAAAGTTCCTGAAGGTATGTTTGATCTTGATGTTAAGAACTCTGGAAACCCAAATTAAGAACATGTTACTAACAAAAAATAAACGGCATTAAAACGACCGTTTATTCAAACCCTTATAGGCTATGCTGCGTCATTGTAAACAGAAAGTCCGTAAATGAAAGAAATCCTCATTAAACATATAAAAAACTTCATTCCTGTTTCGACTGAATTGACAGAACGGTTGCATGAAATTTCAACAACAAAAACTGTTGTAAAAGGAAGTTTTATACACAAGCCAAATAGGATTTGTGAAAATACCTTCTTCATAAAATCAGGACTATTAAGGATTTTCTACAAAAAAGATGATAAAGAAATTACCGAAAATTTTTCGGCAGAAAACGAATGGATTACTTCCATTTATAGTTTCATGAAAAATGTGCCTGACAACTGCTACATAGAAGCATTGGAAAATTCAGAGCTAATTGTTATAAATATGTTGCAGCTCGAAAAATGTTTTGAAGATTTTCCCGAAATGGAACGATTTGGCAGAATTTTGATTTCTAACTATTTTATTCAACAATCTGAAAGGATAATTTCTATGCAGTTTCATTCAGCTAAAGAAAAATATGAATTTTTTTGTAAGACTTCAAAAGACAAACTGCAGAGAGTTCCACTTGGGATGTTGGCTTCTTATTTAGGGTTTACACAAGAAACATTAAGTAGAATAAGAGCTGAGAAGTCCACTTTTTGATCTACATCAAATTGACTAATTATATTGTTTGCTAATTTTGAATTTTTTAATTAACTAAATTAAAAAATGAATAATAAGTCTTATGCAATCGTTGGTTTTTTAGCTCCAACAATATTTTGGTTAACATACTTTGTCATGTCTAATCAAAGATCTGAATATAGTTTTTTGACCAAAGCAATTAGCGAATTAGGCGCTACTGATGCACCAAATAAATGGACTTGGAATGTTTTCGGG
>JBGTNL010000057.1:0-18513 GCA_041743085.1 Flavobacteriaceae bacterium | reverse complement strand
TTTTTTTCATGATCCGAGATATTTTAACCTCTTTACCCATTTTTAATAGCGATAGTATTCTAACCGGCTAATTAGTGCGGATAAACCGACTCATTTCTTCACCGATCTTTAAAAGATCAACCACCTCCTCTTCGGTAAAATCATAGGGGACGGGTTTTGCAATACCCAAGGTTCCAAACAAGGTTCCATTAAGGATCATAGGGACGGCGATTGAACCTTCGACCCTTGTTTCCCCTGGCAGCCGGACGGGCCACGCCCGAACTATCGGTTTGCAGGTTGCACATTTCAACGGGTTGGCGCCGCTCGGCTGCGATGCCGGCCATTCCCTTTCCTATGGGAATCCCCGTTAATTTAGGAATTAAAAAGGCTGGAATGCCCATTTGGGTCTCTGACTTCAACGGAGACGCTTTCCCATCCAAAAAATGAATTGTGCCGGTTGTGCGACCAAAGCAAGAAATAACATCGGCAAGCACTCGTTGCCAATTAATAGTAGGTTGACTTAGAGAAGCAGGGATAACCTCAAATTTCGATCTGTCGTTTTTATCCATAAATTTTACTGTTTACTCCAATCGGTTTTATCGTTTTTTTTGGACTTCCGGTTTTTTGGGCCAGTATTTTGTTTTATCATTTTTTTCTTGCCAATTTCTGAAAACGGACAAAGCGTCCTTTCTTAACAACTGTACAAATCGGATCTTTCTATTTTGCATTTCTTTTTCTAGCTCATCATAAATGAACCGATCGTCAAAATTGATTTCCATGGCATCTTCTTTATTGCAGCCATAAAAGACTATTTTTAGTCTCGCCCAATAGATTGCCCCCAGGCACATGGGGCATGGTTTACAGGAAGTATATAAGGCACGGTCGGTTAATTGGAAAGAATTCAGGTTTTGACAAGCGGCTCACCTTTAATAAACTATCGAGCGCTTTACGGTTGTATACGTTCCCATTACGTATAACAGCCCTTATTTTACGCGTATTTCTTATGTCACTTAGTGGATTGGCATCTAATAATACGAGGTCAGCTATCATATTTTTATCGATTGTTCCAATACTATCCTGAACATTAAAGTATTCGGCTGGCAGCCGGGTTGCCGATTCAATCGCTTCTATTGGCTCCAAACCACCTTCAACCAGTATTTCAAGCTCTTTATGCAAACTAAATCCGGGGGTGAGATAGGCTAGGGGTGTATCCGTACCGGCCAGGATACGCAGTTTGGCATCCTGAAATTTTTGTATCATCATCAAAGCCCATTCTCCATGGGCAATACTCATAGCGCTACTTTCTTGTTCCTGGGCTTTCTCAGCGGCTTCTACCCATGACCTACGAACCTTTGCAGGTAAAAATTGAAAATTTTCCTTCCATTCTTCGTTCTCATATAGACGGTTAATTCCACCGGTAAGTAATGCCATTGTAGGTATTTGCCATGTCCCATTTTTGGCAAGTCGTCCCAGCACCTCGGATGCCCGTTTTTCATCAAAGGTTTCAATTGAATATACCCTTTGAGCTGCGTGAATCTGGGATCTTAACTTACCTCCTGGCAGATCTCTGCCTTCGATGAGCATTCGCCTTCTGTCCTGCAAAAGTGAGTCAAAATCCGAAGAAACTGCCATTTCCAGATTTCTCATATGTTCCATGCTCCTCAACCCAGCATCACTTGCCTCCAGCACATCCACACTTAAGGGTACATGTCCTGTCACAAATAAATCATGTTCCCTGGCCCTGTCAATGATTGTTTTGAAAAGCTCCGGACGTAGCATTTCATACGATTTTACGAAGTCAACGCCCAGGGTATTAAGCGTATCCACTATTGCTTTTGCTTCTTCAATTGAACCTATACCCACGGAGATTTCCGGTCTTCCGGGACTGCCATCGTATACATTAGGAAGGCCATCCAACAGGGGCCCCGCAATAAAAACCCTGGGAGAACTATTAGGTTCATTCAAGTATTTTTGCTTCCAAGGTAAAACCAGCTGGGTTAAACCTCCCGTATCGCGTATACTTGTAATCCCGTTTGCGAGAAACAAAGGGAACATAGATTGCTCCAAATCTGGAGTAAAAGTCAGGTGGACATGAGCATCCCAAAGCCCGGGAATTAAATATTTTCCTTTTCCATTTAGTATTATGCAATCCTCCGGATAATCGATTGGTTTATTCGATAACTCCACAATTTTATTTCCGGTGATAAGGACATTCATATTTTGCCGTTCCCCGGATATTGCATCAACAACGTTAACAGATTGAATTAGTATGGAACTGTCCTTCGCTTGCCGTTTAGACGAATTTAAATTGCAGCTTCCGAGGACAAACTGAACCAGGGCCAGGATAATAAATAGCGTATATCGCATCATAGCCAACAATTGTCTGATATTAAATTTTTAATCAAATAAAGTATCGGATATCTCATCCGGACCCACAAATTTTCTTAAGTAAATGGTTCTGCCGTATTTGGATCTTCGTGCTTTAGTACCGGCGACCCTCTCGGGAGTCACCTGACTGACATGACAAGCCAAAGAAGCCACAGCCTTATCCAGATCTTCTTCGGTATAATCTATCTGCGTAGTCAAATAGTCCTTGTCCTGCCCTCGTAAAATCTTGTTCTCTTCGTCATCCACCTGATCGGCAGGCGTACCATAATAATAAAGATCCATTCCGTTATCCCATTTCTTACTCACATATACCTGGGTGACCGAGGCTCCCACCAGGCGATGATCCATATGTGTTGACCCTCCGTCCGGCCCCCAGGTAATGATCGCATCTGGTTTAATTCTTTCTACAATGTGGTAAATCTCTTTTACCAGGGATCTTACATGTGGTATATGGCCGTCATAGCCCTCTCCGGATTTAAGTTGATCGTGATAATTCAAATGAATAAGTTCAACTCCTAAATTCTCGGCTGCACATTTCATTTCCTTCTTTCGGATGGTCACCAAACCCTCTCCGCCCTCCAACCCTGAGAAGTCATTAGTTCCATATCGGCCGTCCGTTGCAATTACTAAATGAACTTTTACCCCTTCCCGCACATATTTGGCAAGTATGGGAGCTACTGTCGATTCATCGTCAGGATGAGCAAACACGGCCAGTAATGTCTTGCCGTTGTCTGGAATTTGGGCTACTATGGCATTCGTTTTAAATACTAACAAAATGAGTAAAATATTGAAGGATTGAATAAGCTTTATCTTGCTTGTCGCACTCTTTTCTATACGTTTCATATACTTATAATTATTTAATTTGAATCAAAAACCGTATCTGATTTCTCCGTGGGTCCTACAAACTTCCTTAAATAAACGGCCTTCTCATCTTTAGCGCTTTCCATCTTCCATTTCTCGAGTCCTTCCGTCGGAAATTGGCTTTTATGGCAGGCCAATGCTTTAAAGGCTGTTTCTCTATTCTCCTCTGAATAGATTACCTTGGTTGTTAAATAGCTTCTGTCCTGTCCCCTTAGTATCTTACTTTCGGCGTCGTCAACACGGTCCGTAGGGGTGCCAACATAATAGAGGTTCATTGGTTTATCCCATACTTTGGTGAGATAGACCTGGCTCACTGTAGCCCCTACCAAGCGATGATCCATGTGGTTGGACCATCCATCTGGGCCAAAGGTAATAAGGGCATCTGGCTGTATTCTTTCTACAATATCATAAACCTCTTTCATAAGAGACCTGACTTGGGGAATATGCCCGTCATAGCCCTCCCCGGATTTAAGCTGGTCATGATAATTTAAATGAATGAGTTCAACGCCCAAATTATCTGCAGAGCATTTCATTTCTTTTCTACGTTCTGCCGCTAAACCATCGCCTGCTTCCCAATCTGAGTGGTCGTTAGTGCCATACCGTCCGTCCGTTGCAATGACCAAATAAACCTTTACTCCTTCCTCTGCATATTTGGCCAATATGGGAGCTACGGTTCCTTCATCGTCCGGATGGGCAAACACGGCCATTAGTGTTTTACCCTTATCAGTATTTTGTGCAACGGCCGTATTTTGAAATAGGAAAATGGATAGTATTAAAATACCGATAGACCAAACGTGTACCAATCCACTCTTTTTAGTTGTTTTTAAATTCTTCATATCCTTGTTATTTAAGTAAATATTAAATTAATCGAAAATTGAACTCTTGGTGCCTACAGGTGCCACGAATTGTCGTAACCACATTTCCTTGCCAAATTTCTTTCTATACCCGGCTATCCAGCCGGCACTTTGAGGCGACTTCTGGCTCTTATGACATTCAAGAGATAATTCTGCTTTTTTTAAATCTTCCTTAGCATAGGGCACCCTGAGATTTAAATATTTCGAATCCGTTCCACGAAGTATTTTGTCATCCGGATCATCTATAAGCTCCGGTGGGGTTCCAACATAATACAGCTGAGTCGGTTTCCCCCAAACTTTACTCACAAAAATCTGAGTGACAGAGGCGCCTACCAAACGATGGTCCATATGAGTGGTTCCCCATCGGGCCCCCAAGTAATAAGTGACTATGATTATCCAGTCTACTAAATGTAAGTCCATGACACACAAATATAAATGAATTTATGCTTCACCTCTAGGTCATTTCATCCCGAGCAATGCAAACGTTTGCATTTCCCCTTTTCCGTTTCGTCCTGTAATTTTGATACTTTTACAACAATTTCCATGGCCGGGGTGCAGGTAGTAAGAATAAAATCAATAATCACTTACTGATGTTACGCAGAGAAGGACGCATTTTGGTCTGTTTTAATAATAAACCTGTTCCTAAGTCGCATATTTCTTAAATTTTTTAACATTTGGGGTGTGTTTTAGACCATAAAATAATATCCCCATTGTTGAATCGGCAAAGGAAGGGTTCTCATGGGATGAAACCTTAAATGAAGAACAGGAAATACAATCATTAAATACCGGCAGCTTCAATACCAGATATGAAATTGAAGATAATGTATTAACCCTTTTTTATATTTCCTACCCCGCAGATGCACCTGTCGCCACCAAAATGAGTTATAAAAGAGTTGATTAAATTTTAATAGTTTCCCACCATCCCTCTCCTGATCCAATAAAAGTAAATTACCATGGGCAACATTGCAAATAATATGACTGACCAAGTCAATAATATGTCTATGTAATTTTCCTTGTTAGCTTAGTTTTACAGAACTTTGTTTATCTTGTTTTTTTAATTGATACCTGATGGATAAAGACCTCGGCGGCCATAGAAAATCATACGAAAGGAGTACCCTCATTGAGGAGGTCATCAGTGAAGACCCAATGAACCTTTTTCAATCCTGGTTTGAGGAGGTGGAAGATTCGGAAGAAATGGAGGAGCCCAATGCCATGACAGTGGCAACGAACGGCCTCGATGGTTTTCCGAAGAGCAGGGTGGTGCTTTTAAAAAAATATACCCGGGAGGGATTCATATTTTATACCAACTACGATAGTGAAAAGGGAAAGGCCATTTCGGCGAATCCCAGGGTTTGCCTTTCCTTTTTCTGGCCGGTTCTGGAACGGCAGGTTATCATTAAGGGCGTGGCCGGGAAGATCCCTGCGACTATGTCTGATGACTATTTTGAATCGAGGCCGGAAGGGAGTCGGTTAGGAGCCGTTGTTTCCGATCAGAGTACGGTGATCCCTTCGAGGGAGTTTCTGGAAAAAGCACTGGAAAAACTAAAAGATGAGCTTAAAAACCAGGAAATAAAACGCCCTGGGAATTGGGGCGGATATATTGTAAAACCTTTCTCCATGGAGTTCTGGCAAGGCAGGGCCAACAGGCTTCACGACAGGATCCGCTATACCTTAACAGATGGGAATCATTGGAAAATAGAACGTCTTGCGCCGTAGAATGACTCAGGTCGTGGCCCGGCATTGGATCCTGTTTTTGGTTTTGGGAGGTAATTTTATTTTAGGAATTTTAACCAATAAAGAACAAAGAAAATGAAACAATTAATATTAGTGCGTCACGGAAAGTCATCATGGGAATACTCCGTAGGGGACAAGGACCGGCCCTTGTTGGAAAGGGGGATTAACGATGGGCATTTGGTTGCTGGAACGTTTAAAGCCAACGCCCCCGGGATAGATGCCGCTTTTTCAAGTCCGGCGAACAGGGCCCTACACACCTGTATGATCGTTTTGAGAACGTTAAACTTTCCATTGGATAAATGCAGGATAACAGAGCAACTCTATGATTTTTCCGGGGAAAGTGTAATGACATTTGTTAGAGGGTTGGCGGATGATTTGGATACAGTTCTGATTTTCGGACACAATAATGCCTTTACCGAAGTGGCCAATGATTGGGGAAGCCAGAGCATTGAAAATGTACCGACCTCGGGGCTGGTACATTTAAACTTCGATACGGATAGTTGGAATGCCCTTGATAAGGGAACTACCGTCCAAACTATCTTTCCAAAACATCTTAAATAATGATAAAAGCCAAAAATGAGTATATCAACAGGGAAATTAGCTGGCTGAGGTTTAATGAGCGTGTGCTGCAGGAAAGTGCCGATCCTAATGTACCGTTAATAGAACGCCTCCGTTTTTTAGGGATTTTCTCAAATAATTTGGATGAATTTTTTAAAGTGCGTTACGCAACGGTCAAACGTATCGTTGAGGCGGGCAGAAGTGGAAAAAGTGTCCTGGGAGGCGAGGTTGCCAAGGACCTCCTCGAAGATATTACCAAAATTGTTATCAAACAGCAGGCAGAGAGTCAGAAACTTTTAAAGCACCTTGAAAATGAACTTGAAGCCAAGAATATATTCCTGATTAATGAATCGGAATTGTCCGAAACGCAGGAAGAATTCTTAAAGAAGTATTTCATAGATATGATCAGCCCGGTTTTAATGACGATCATTTTGAACGACCTTACCGAATTCCCAATGTTAAAGGATACTGCAGCATACCTGGCGGTTAAAATGGTGCTGATTAGCGGGAAAGGCACTAAAAAAGGAAAGGCAAATTCCATCCGCTATGCACTGATCGAAATTCCAAAAGGAATAGACCGGTTTATTGAACTTCCCAAGGACGGCGATAAAAATTACATCATGCTTCTGGACGACCTGATCCGCTATTCGCTGAGAAGCATATTCAATATGTTTGCCTATGAATCCATATCGGCACATATGATCAAGATAACCCGGGATGCGGAGTTGGATATAGACAACGACCTTAGCAAAAGTTTTATAGAAAAAATATCCTCCAGCGTTGAACATCGGAAAATAAGCGATCCGGTCCGTTTTGTGTATGATAAAAGCATTGAAACCGATACCTTGAGATTTCTGAGGGAGAAAATGAAAATTGAGGATACCGATAGCGTTATTCCGGGAGGGCGATATCACAATCGGAGGGATTATATGGGCTTCCCCAGCCTGGGCAGGCAGGATCTGCTGTATGATGCCATTACCCCCTTGCCCATAAAGGGCTTAACTGTGGAAGGTAGTTTACTCGGAGCGATTGCCAGTAAAGATTACCTGCTCTATGCACCTTACCAGACGTTTGCTTATGTGATAAAATTTCTCCGGGAAGCAGCTCTGGACCCCAGAGTAAGGAGTATTAAACTCACGGTGTATCGTTTGGCCAACAATTCCCAGGTGGTTTCTTCACTTATAAATGCGGTTAAAAATGGCAAACAAGTTACAGTTCAAATAGAACTACAGGCAAGATTTGATGAACAGGCCAACATTCAATATGCGGAACAATTACAAGCCGAAGGAGTAAAACTGATTTTCGGCGTGCGGGGATTAAAAGTTCACAGTAAGATATGTGTTATAGAACGCGAAGAGGAAGAGGGCGTAAAGCGATACGGGTTTATCAGCACCGGTAATTTTAATGAATCCACAGCCAGGATTTATACCGATTATACCTTGTTCACCGGCCATGAGGCCATTCTAAAGGAGTTGAATAAAGTATTCGATTTCTTCGAGACCACCTACAAAATAAACAAATACAAGCACCTCGTGGTTTCCCCGCATTATACTACAAGTATGTTTAAAAAACTGATCAATCGGGAGATCGTAAATGCAAAGGCGGGCAGAGAGGCTTTTATAAAGATAAAGATGAATAGTTTTACATCTTATGATATGGTGGATAAACTGTACGAAGCCAGTAGTGCCGGAGTACAGATCCAATTGATCATCAGAGGTATCTGCTGCCTTATCCCCGGGATGAAGGGGATGAGTGAAAATATTGAGGCAATAAGTGTAGTTGATAAGTTTTTGGAGCATCCCAGGATATTTATCTTTTGTAATGATGGAGATCCTAAAATTTATATAAGCTCGGCAGACTGGATGACGCGAAATCTGGATAACAGGGTAGAGGTAGGCTGCCCCATTTATGATGAGGATGTTAAAAAAGAGCTGATGGATACTTTTGAGATTTCATGGCAAGATAATGTAAAGGCAAGGGTTTTTAATAAGAAGCAAAACAATAGGTACAGAAAAAACGATAAACCTAAAGTAAGATCACAGTTTGCGACCTACGATTATTATTTGGAAAAGCTGGAGGATTGAGGTGTTGAATTTCAGATTACCGTGTACCGTATGCTGCTGAGCAAACTACCCATGTATACTTTCCTTTTTGCCAAGTTTCCTCATGAGGGCGGCTTCATATTCAAGCAGTTCCTGCCATTTTTGATCCACCTCTTTCCGATTTCCGTATTTCCTTGCGAATTTCAGGAACAAGGTATAGTGCCCGGCTTCGCTGATCATTAATTTTTGATAAAACCCGGCCAGTTTCTTATCCTGAAGCTGTTCCGAAAGCAGGCGAAAACGCTCACAGCTTCTTGCTTCAATTAAAGCGGCATACAGCACCCTATGCACCAATTGCGTGGTTCTGCTCCCCCCTTTCGGGAAGAATTTCAAAAGTGCCAGCACATAGTCGTCTTTTCTGTCCCGCCCCAGCGTTTTCCCTCTTGCACGGATTATTTCATGGACCATTTTAAAATGTCCCATCTCTTCCCTGGAGAGGGAAACCATTTCCTGCACAAGATCAGGATATTCCGGAAAGCTTACTATAAGGGATATGGCGGTACTGGCAGCCTTTTGCTCACAATAGGCATGATCTGTAAGGATTTCGTCGATGTTCTTCTCCGCTATATTCACCCATCTCGGGTCGGTCGGTAATTTGAGGCCCAGCATATTTATTTTTTTACAAAATTAATAAGAAGTGTCGAGCCTAACCTCGGTGAGAAGTATTATATATAGCATAAATATTGGCAGAGTTTCCCGTTATCTTAATATATTTGGAAACCCAAAAGTTTTGGGGAGTATTTCGGCATTTTGGTAGAACTAAAGAGAGTGCATGCAATTTTCGGGTACCGGGAAAAGATTAGAGGAAATTTTACAACGGCATATGGCCACTGAAACCTATAAATGGTTTCAGGAGAAGCTTCACAATATTATCGAAACAGCCTCGGCTAAGGAGCTGTATCTTACGTATAGTCTGCTTTCTGGAAAAATAAATACTACATCGCTTAATGGATCAAATGGCGTATCCGAAGTGACCGCTTATTTAAATTCACATGGGGCAGACCTTCTTCAGATCGCCAGAATTTATCTTCTGGTCAAGGTGTTGGAAGAAAACAAGCAGTACTTTCACCCAAAAGTAGCTAATCTGATTCAGGTAGCGGATGCCGGAGAGTTGGAGACTTTCTTAAAGTTCCTGATATTGCTGCCGCATGCTGAAGAATTTAAGAATGTAGCGGTAGAAGCCTTAAGAACAAATATAGCGACCGTATTTGATGCTATTTCCAGCAATAACCCCTATCCGGGAGAACACTTCAATAACAGCCAATGGAACCAAATGTATCTGAAAGCGGCTTTTATGCAACGTAATTTGGGGAATATTATGGCGATTGATAAGAGGGCCAATAAAGACCTGGCAAGAATAATTTCGGATTATGCCCATGAAAGATGGGCGGCTTCAAGGGACGTGGACCCCCTCTTCTGGAGGCCGGTTACCAATTTCCTTGAGGGTGAGCTATTGAAAGATATGGAGCGTTTATTGGAAAGTGAAAATACACGTGAAAATGCCGCAGCCGCATTATGTTGTTACCATTCGGATAGGCCGGAGGCCCGGGCAATGTTAAAGAATTATCCGGAACTTAGAGAACAGGTAAAAAACGAGGCGATCGGCTGGAAAAATTTAAAAGACTGATATGGATGATAAATTGATTTTTATAGACCCCCACGTACATATGACTTCCCGTACTACGGACGATTATGAGGCTATGGCGGCCGCCGGAATTGTTGCCCTTATTGAACCTTCGTTCTGGTTGGGACAGCCGCGTACCCAGGTAGGATCTTTTCAGGATTATTTTAGTAGCCTGGTAGGTTGGGAACCCTTCAGGGCCAACCAGTTTGGAATAAAGCACTACTGTACCATAGGACTTAATTCCAAGGAAGCAAATAACGAGGCCCTTGCGGAGCAGGTCCTGGAACTATTACCGCTTTACCTGCACAAGGAAAATGTTGTTGCCGTTGGGGAAATTGGTTATGACGATCAGACTCCCGCGGAAGACAAGTACTTCAGGGCACAATTAGGGCTGGCCAAAGAACTGAATATGACCGTGCAAATTCATACGCCGCACAGGGACAAAAAAGCCGGAACTATTAAGAGCATGGAAGTGTGCCTGGAGCATGGTCTGGATCCGGACAATGTAATAATAGACCACAATAACGAAGAAACTGTAGCGGAAGTACTGGACAGGGGTTTTATCGCAGCTTTTACCATTTACCCAAAAACCAAAATGGGCAATGAAAGAATGGTCGAAGTAGTGCGAAAATATGGAAGTACGAATATTATTGTGGATAGTTCTGCGGACTGGGGGGTGAGTGATCCTTTAGCGGTCCCCAAAACCGCATCATTAATGTTGAAAAGGGGCATATCCAGGGATGATGTGGTAAAAACATGTTATAGTAATGCTTTATATGCCTATGGCAAAAATGGGAAGATGAAAGAGGAACATTGGCTACAGCCAGATGCTATCAACCAAACACAATTGTTCAATGACAACAGTGTATTGCGTGGTCAGCAACCCAGGGTAGATGAAGACCAGATAACATAGGATGAAGCCGGTTATTTTAAGTTATGCCCGACTTGCAAGACCAGCAAATCTTCCGACGGCGGCGGCGGATATACTGGCAGGAATAGCCATTGCCGGGGCTATCCCACAAACACCGGATTATCTTCCTTTAGAAATATCGTTTAATCTCCTTTTTCTTGTCCTGGCGTCAGTGCTTCTCTATGCAGGAGGGGTTGTCCTCAATGATGTTTTTGATGTTGGGATAGATAAAGTTGAGCGTCCAGAGCGCCCTATTCCGAGTGGCTTAATTTCCAAAATTTCAGCGGCGATCTTTGGGGTACTGCTCTTAGTTTGCGGGAGTGTTGCGGGTTTTTTATGTAATACGTTAAGCGGTGCCATATGCCTTGTTCTGGCGACCAGCATTGTATTATACGATGCCGTATCCAAGAATTATGATTTTGCCGGTCCGCTGAATATGGGAATTTGCAGAGGACTAAATTTGATTTTAGGGATGTCTGTTCTCGGAGAAATAAACCATATCTGGTATGCAGTTATCCCTGTGGTCTATATCTTTGCAATTACATTGATAAGCAGGGGGGAAGTACACGGGAGAAATAAAGGACATATTATTTGGGCCGGCCTGTTATATGCCCTGGTTATTCTTGCCGTTTTGACCAGTGTACTGGCCAAATCGGCGAATATCTATCAGGTTGTACCGTTTTTATTGTTTTTTAGCATTATGAAATTCAGGCCCTTGTTAAATGCCTATAAAATAAATTCCCCGGATAATATAAGGAAAGCGGTAATTGGAGGGGTAATTTCGTTGATTATTTTAGACGCCTCCCTGGCGGTGGTTTTTAGCGCCTGGTGGTACGGTTTGCTGATAATTTTATTATTGCCTTTATCAATTTTGCTATCACGGGTATTCGCGGTGACCTAAATTAAAAGAATGGATTTTAAACCTATAGAACAATCGTTTTCAGTGGCATATGCCTATACATTGTACTTCACAAAAGATATTTTTCATGAGGAAAATGCCCTGTTCCGGGACATGATCGCTTCCTACAAGCCCGGCCAGAGGGTAAAATTGTTCTTTGTGGTGGACAATGGGGTACAAGAACATCATCCGCATTTGATCCCTGATATTAAAGCCTATTGCGAGAAATACAGGAACAACTTGCTTTTAACTGAAATTATTTCGGTACGGGGAGGAGAGTTTACGAAAAACAGTGAAGAAAGTGTTACTTCCGTACTTGAAGGTATTAATAAAAATGGTATCTGCAGACATTCTTTCGTAATCGCTATTGGTGGAGGAGCGTCAATAGATATGGCAGGCTATGCCGCCGCAATTGCACACAGGGGTGTAAAACTCATAAGAATACCCACAACTGTCCTCTCTCAGAATGATGCCGCGGTGGGGGTTAAGAACGGGGTTAATATATTTGGAAAGAAAAATTTTATAGGAACTTTTGCTCCTCCCTTTGCAATAATAAATGACAGTAATTTTTTAAAGACTTTAGAGCAGCGCGATTGGATTTCCGGTATTGCGGAGGCCATTAAGGTTGCGCTGATAAAGGATGCGTCCTTTTTTGAGTATATAAAGAAAAATGCCCCGCAATTAAGGGAACGGGATATGGAGGTGATGCAATACACCATTTATCGCTGCGCTGAAATACACATGCAACATATCGCTGGCGGGGGCGATCCCTTTGAGAGCGGATCTTCAAGGCCTCTCGATTTTGGACACTGGGCCGCCCACAAACTGGAACATCTAACCAACTATAGTCTTCGGCACGGGGAGGCAGTAGCCAAGGGCATTGCCTTGGACGTTACCTATGCCAGTTTAATGGGAATGCTTTCTCCCGATGTTTTGGACAGCACGGTACAGCTATTGGAACAGCTGGGTTTCGACTTGCAAATTCCGTTAAGGACAGCTACCGGGACAGATGAGCTGTTGAAAGGCATTCAGGAATTCCGGGAACACCTAGGAGGGGAGTTAACCATTACCCTAATAACAGGGATAGGAAAGAAACACGATGTTCATGAAATTGATATGGAGGTGATGAGGCAGGCCGTAAGGCATTTAAATGGTAGGTCTAAACGTAATGTAGCTTAGGAAATGTTCTTCAATAACGCCCGTCACTTAACGTATTGTACCAATATCCATCCGGGGCGGGATTGGCAAAGCACTTTTGAGCATATCAGAAAATATGTCCCGGCGATTAAAAACCAGGTCGCCCATGATGGTCATTTTGGTTTGGGATTGCGGTTGTCCAATAAAGCAAGTGAAGAATTGAACCGAAATGAACACCTGTCTAAATTTAAAAAATGGCTGAAGGACGAAGGTATTTATGTTTTTACCATGAATGGATTTCCCTATGGAAATTTTCACGACGAGCGGGTTAAGGACAAGGTTCATGCGCCCGACTGGACAACAAAGGAAAGAGTGGACTATACCAGGCGGCTTTTTGATCAGTTGGCCTATTTACTACCACAAGGAATTTCTGGTGGGATCTCAACTTCACCAATTAGTTATAAGCATTGGCATGCTACCGAAAATGACAGGGACCTGGCATTAACACAGGGAGCCAAACATCTTACTGAAATCATCGGCCACCTTTATCAAATCGAACAAAAAACCGGTAAATACCTGCATCTCGATATTGAACCCGAACCGGACGGACTGTTGGAAAACAGTGAGGAAGTAATCGATTTTTTTGAGTCATTTTTAATTCCAACTGCAACTAAAATCCTACGGGAGAAGCAAGGAGTTACAATTATAGAGGCCAGGGAGCTCATCTTAAAATATATCACTATTTGTTATGATATTTGCCATTTTTCTTTGGCTTATGAAGAGCCCGAAGACACATTTCAGAGATTGGAAAGTGCCGGGATAGGCATTGGCAAAATACAGGTAAGTGCGGCCCTGAAAATTCTTTATGATAAGGAGCATCGGGCAGCAATTTGGGAATCCTTGTCCCGCTTCGATGAACCTACCTATTTGCATCAGGTCACGGAAAAAAAAGAGGATAAAATAAAGACATATAGTGATCTGCCGGTATTGCTAAAGGATAAAAAAGAGTTTACCGAACTAAGGGCGCATTTTCATGTTCCGATTTTTGTGGAAAGGTTTGAAACGCTGTATTCCACCCAAGACCATATTCTAAAAGTTATTGAAATTCTCAAACAAAAAAAGGTTTCGGAACATTTGGAAATTGAAACCTACACCTGGGATGTTTTGCCGGCCGCGTTAAAGAAGGATTTAACCACTTCCATAGTACGGGAAATAAACTGGCTCACGGGAAAGCTTTAAAATAATGAACAAAACCGTTGTCCTTAATGTTGTAGGTCTTACCTCCCGACTTATTGGTGCACATACTCCATTTATAAAGGCATTTTTAGAAAGGGGCGAATCTGCTTTGATCTCTCCCTTGCTTCCTGCAGTTACCTGTTCCGCACAAAGTACATACCTCACGGGGAAATGGCCATCAGAGCATGGTATTGTAGGCAATGGCTGGTATTTTAGGGAGGAAGCCGAGGTAAAATTCTGGAGACAAAGCAATAAGCTCGTGGAGGCGGATAAGATATGGGATCACCTGAAAAAAAGGGATGGATCCTTTACCTGTGCCAATCTTTTTTGGTGGTACAACATGTATTCCTCCGTTGACTACAGCGTAACCCCAAGGCCAAACTATTTAGCGGATGGAAGAAAAATACCGGATGTTTATTCGCATCCGCCCGAATTGAGGGATCATCTGCAGAAGGATCTGGGCACCTTCCCGCTATTTCATTTCTGGGGACCTAGGACGAGCATTAAATCCAGTCAATGGATTGCAGACGCGGCCATTCGAACAGATATGCTGCACAATCCTACTTTAACCCTGGTGTACTTGCCGCATCTGGATTATAACCTGCAACGCCACGGATTGAATTTCGATAAAATTGCCACAGATCTCAGGGAGATCGATGCCGTTGTTAAGCAGCTGGCAGACTACTATCAAAAACAGGATACCAACATACTATTATTATCGGAATATGGTATTACCAACGTAAATAATCCCATACATTTGAACAGGATATTGCGTGCCGAAGGGCATATTTCCATCCGAATAGAAAGGGGATTGGAAATATTGGATGCCGGGGCCAGCAAAGCTTTTGCCGTGGCCGATCATCAGATTGCACATATCTATCTCAATGACAAGAGTATAAAGCAGGAGGTAAGGAAACTTCTGGAGGGGGTAAGGGGTGTTGAAAAATTGCTTTCCGACGATGAATTGAACCAAATGCATCTAAATCATGAACGTTGTGGGGATATTGTGGCCATTGCAGATAAAGATTCCTGGTTTACCTATTATTTTTGGGATGAGGATGCCCAAGCACCGGATTATGCCCGCATGGTAGATATCCATAAAAAACCCGGTTATGACCCCGTTGAAATGTTCACAGACCCCTCCGATAAATTTGTTGTGCCCAGGGTGATTGGCAAACTGATAAAGAAAAAACTGGGATTCAGAACGGTAATGAATATAATTCCGCTTAAAGCAGAACTGGTAAAAGGGTCGCACGGACGAATTCCCGATGATACTGAAGATTATCCTATATTTATTACAAGCAAGAAGAATTTAATTCCGAACAGAACTGTTAATCCTACTGAAGTCTTTAAACTTATGGAGGATCATATTTTTGGTAAATAATTCAACAACAATCAATAAACTATAACGCTCCTAAGATGAAGACATTTTTCAAGATCGTTTCACTCATTTTCACCATTCTGTTTCTTTGGGCAGCCGTCCTTCAATACAATGACCCGGACGCTTTTATGTGGCACGCCGTATACGGCATAGCTGCTTTGGCATCCCTACTGTTTTTTTTAGGACGGATGAATTATTTTTTGGCGGCTGTATTATGCCTTGCCTATCTCATAGGGGCTTTTTGGAATTGGCCTGAAAAATTTGAAGGGGTGGAAATAGGCAAAGGAGACATTGTGAATATAGAAAGAGGGAGGGAGTCTCTGGGTTTGTTGATCGTATCGGCAGTAATGTTGTTGTATGCCCTGCGAATTGGTTTTGTAAGTAAATCCAAATCAAAGATCTAGGTCAAAGGTCTTTCTGAGCAGGTCAATTGCGGGATTCTTGTCCCGTAATTTTTGGTATTTCTCTTCAGGCGTAAAGGCAAACCTCTTGGCCGTTTCCTCATTTACCGTAATCTTCAAATTGATGCCGTGGTTATTCAGATTTTTCCTTAAAAAGGAGATAAGGTCATTTTGTTCCCTCTCTATCTCCTTTTTCATTGTACCGTTCGGAAGTTCTATCCAAATAATGCCATTGTCTAGTAGCTTGGGCAGATCGGTATTGAGATTTGAAGCCAGGATCTTTCTTCCGTCCTTCTCCAATCCATGGACGAAATCTGACCAATGCTGCTGCATCTCTTCCTCACTAAAAGTTTCGGCAGGCAGGTTACGCTCATCGACCGCATTATTTTTTTGGGCATTTTGATGTTCCTTCTTTGTTTTAAGACTGGAAATAGAAAGGCCGGACACTCTGTTTTTTCTTTCCTTTAGCCTTGTTTTTTTCGGGGGTTCCGACACCAGTATATCCTCTGAAGGGGTCCCGGTTGGTATAACGGTATCGTATGCTTCCCGATCTTCCGAACTGGAGTCAATTGTCTTATTCATTGGTACTCCCACAACTGCCGGTAAAGGTTGAGGTGGCATTGCTTCCTTATTCGTGACAGGTTTTGTTTTGAAAAAAGAGGCGGGAATTAAGTCAACTTCCATTTCTCCTAATGGATCGGGATTTTTTTTTTGAGCCTCAAAATCGAGGGAAGCCAGTTTCATTAATACCAATTCCACAAGAAGCCTGTGGTTTTTACTTGTTTTATAGTTCAGGTCACATTCATTGGCAATATCTATTGCCTGAAGGAGGAACTCTTCCGAGGTTTTTTTTGATTGTTCCAAATATTGCTTCCTTGCGTTCTCACCAACTTCCAAAAGAGAAACGGTATTCTTGTGCCTGCAGACCATAAGATCCCTGAAGTGGGAAGCAAGGCCGGTAATAAAATGATGGCCCTCAAAACCCTGGGCAAGGGTGTTGTCTAGCAGGAGTAAAAGTTGAGGAATATCGTGCTTTAATATTAGGTCTGTTGTAGCAAAATAAGTGTCGTAGTCCAGCACGTTCAGATTCTCGGTAACTGCTTTGCGGGTCAGCTCTTTCCCTGAAAAACTAACGACCCTGTCAAAAATTGAAAGTGCGTCCCGCATGGCCCCATCAGCTTTTTGGGCAATGATATGAAGCGCATCGTCTTCGGCTTTTACACCCTGTTGCTCCGCGATAAATTTAAGGTAATCTGCGGCATCCTTGACCGTGATACGCTTAAAATCAAAAATTTGACACCTGGAAAGTATGGTTGGGATGATTTTGTGTTTTTCGGTAGTGGCAAGTATAAAAATTGCATGCTTAGGCGGTTCCTCGAGTGTCTTAAGAAAAGCGTTGAAAGCGGATTGTGAGAGCATGTGCACCTCATCAATAATGTACACCTTGTATTTTCCCACCTGGGGAGGAATCCGTACTTGGTCTATCAGGTTTCTAATGTCGTCCACAGAATTGTTGGAAGCTGCATCGAGTTCAAATATGTTGAAAGCAAAATCCTCGTCTTCCTTTTCAGTGCCATCTGCATTGATCCGTTTGGCCAGAATACGGGCACAGGTTGTTTTGCCCACACCCCTTGGGCCGCAAAAAAGAAGCGCCTGGGCAAGATGATTGTTATCAATGGCATTGGTTAATGTATTGGTGATAGACTGTTGGCCCACGACATCCTTAAAGGTCTGGGGTCTGTATTTTCGTGCCGATACTATAAAAGGTTCCAATTATAATTGATTAACAGAAGTTCTTATTTGCAATTAATGCGTCCTGTGCAAATATAAAAATAGCAATGGTTTATACCTTTTATTTAAGCTAGATTAACCCCTTTTTTATCAACAATTACATTACTGTTTATCTGGGATTGCAGTACCTTTGTGGTAAGCAGGTCACCTTATCGCTGTGTGCTGTCCCGAAAATTCGGGTGTTTCAATGCCTGTTGAATGTTATTGCAATATTTAACAAGGCTGAATTAAGTTTGGTATACAGAGGAAAGTCCGGACACCGTAGTGCAGCATAGCGGGTAACACCCGTCTCCCCGCCAGCCGGCGGGGACGGACCAGTGCAACAGAAAGCAAGTACAGGTAAGGCTGTAGTGAAATCAGGTAAACTCTATGCGGTGAAACGCCATGTAAATCAGTGTCTGAGGGTTGCACGCTCAAGCTGAAGGGTAGGCGGTTAGAGTTTTTGGGTAACCAAAAGCCCAGATAAATGATAGGGAATCCCATCTTGGTGGGGTACAGAATCCGGCTTATGACCTGCTTTTTTAATCAATAGAATTCCTCGAGGCTCTGCCTCGGGGTAGCGTGCTGATATGTATTTTTGTGATTATGAGTGATCATATTCACAAGCGCCATAACAAGAGCTTGTTGCTCTATCATTTTGTTTGTCCCATCAAATATAG
>JBGTNL010000056.1:0-7545 GCA_041743085.1 Flavobacteriaceae bacterium | reverse complement strand
ATTTTGGCCTTGGGTCCAAAAACCGAAATTTTGTATTTTGCCCCGCCCGGAATTGCGAAAAGGCAATTCCGACCTCCCCCAAGGGGAGGTAGATTCGGAAACCCCGAGGCAGAGCCATCGGGGAATTATTTAGATTAAACCTAGACCCCACTGAAAAAGCGGGGTTAGTTCAACCATACATTTTTACCGCTCCCGCTAAAAAGCCGGATTGTTAAAATGGGGTTTCACTAATAAGAAACATAAAAATCTGCCGGAATGAATTAGGAATGTATCAAACTTTCATGATATTTGCGCCACAAAACAGACACGATGAAGAAGTTCATAATTCTCGCCTTAGTTAGCTCCTTGTTGCTGAGCTGCGAAGAAGCCGACAGCGAAAATACCATGACGGTCACTGGCAATGTGAAAGGCCTGAAAAAGGGTGTATTGTACCTACAGCGCATAGCCGATTCCACCCTTACGGCTGTAGATTCCCTACAGATCGCAGGCGACGGTAATTTTACCTTCAAAACAGCATTGGAGAGCCCTGAGGTCTTTTACCTCTACCTCAACAAAAAGGATAATAATGATATAAATGACAGGATCACATTTTTTGGTGAACCCGGGACCGTCACAATTAACACCTCCTGGAACACTTTTGATACCCAGGCAAAAATTGAAGGGTCAAAATCTCAGAAAAAACTAGAAGAGTACCGCAAAGTCATGTCCCGATTTAATTCTCAGAACCTGGAGTTCATACGGGCCGCCTACGATCCTGAATTACAGAAGGATTCGCTGGTAATGGACTCCCTTCAAAAAGGCAGTGAAAAGAACATCCGCAGAGGGTATTTATATGCCCTGAATTTTGCTTTGAATAATAAAGATTCACATATTGCACCCTACATTGCCCTGACGGAAGTAGCCGATGCCAACGTAAAATATTTAGATTCTATCTACAACTCCCTTACCCCAGAGGTGGCGGATTCCAAATACGGAAAGAAACTGAAAAATTATCTCGCTGAAGTGAAAAGGGGAAAATAGCACTACTATTTAAGCGATTTTATTTAATTTTTCTACCAGGGAGGACGCTTTTTCCTCTAACTCTTTTCGCACTCCCTTTAGGTGCGCTTTCCTGTTCCCAACACCCTTGTTGTTCACTTTATTGATCAGCTCATCAAAACTGGAAATAGCGTCATCTATTATGGCCGAGCCCTCCTTGCTTCTCTGTTTATCCTGCGTTTCTTCAACAATGTAAACCGCTTCAATAATATCACCCAAAACGTAATTGATATCTTTCTTTAAGTTCCGTATGCTTGCCATGTTTTTAAATTTTTCCCAAAAGTACGCTTTTAAGTTCATTTTCCGCCGGCCAGACCTGCGAGGCCTTGAAAGATTTTGAAGGTTTACGTGTAAGAAGCGTTTTTCATTATGCAAATACCTCCAAAAGCTTTGCTCCCTTTGTCTGAATTTCTACAGCTTCCGTATCGGCCGAAATCAGGGCGGTTTCACCTTTATTGAGAGCTATTGACCCGTCATGGTTATTTATTGCGGCTTCCCCGTCTACACACATATAAATGGTAAAAGAATCGCGCTCTGCCAGGTTCGTGCTAAAATTTGCCGACAAATTCAGGAAGTTGGTTGTAAAGTACGGGCAGTCTACCATCGGATTTACCTGGTTGGCTTTGCGGGCATAGCTGATTTTAAAGTCTTCCTTCCTCTCAAAATCAATTGCGTCCAGAGCCAGATCCGTATGCAGTTCTCTCAGGTTTCCGTTTTTGTCCCGTCTGTTGAAATCATATACCCTGTAGGTAATATCAGAAGTTTGCTGTATTTCCGCCAAAAGAACGCCGGCACCTATGGCGTGGATCTTACCGGGATTGATAAAAAAAGTGTCGCCCTCTCTTACGGTTTCATAGTGCAGCAGATCGGTTAAACTATCATTTTTTAAACTCTCCAGGTATTCCTCCTTTGTGACTGTCCTTTCAAAACCTACGATAAGATCAGCACCGTTATCGGAATCCATAATGTACCACATTTCCGTTTTTCCCAAAGAATTATGACGCTTTTTCGCAAGTTCGTCGTTGGGATGCAGTTGAATGGACAGATCTTTTTTTGCATCAATGAATTTTATCAGAATCGGGAAATTCTTCCCAAAACGGGCAACCACGGATGTACCAAGAAAACCTTCGGGATCCTTTTCAATGAGTTGACCCAGGGAAGTTCCTGCCAATGTCCCGTTAGCTAACAAGGAAACATCACCGTCAACGCCGGACAGTTCCCAGCTTTCCCCTGTATTATCGTTTTGCAGGGGTTTACCCAGAATTTCACTAAGCTTGGTTCCTCCCCAGAGGCGTTCTTTTAATATAGGATGAAATTTCAATGGATACATAGGAGGTGAATATTATGTGCCCGGTAAAAGGCTGTTTGATAAACCAAGTTTCAGGTTTCAGGTTTAAAGTTTCAGATTTGTTTGGCTATTTGCCGCCCGCTGTTCATTCATTCGTGCTTTGTCCAATAATAAGAACCAAATCAATCAGTAACCGGACAGCGTCTCGCTTTTCCCTGAGTAAGTAACAAAATTACGCGGGGTCTCATAAAGTATCACTTCGAGTGCTTTATCGGGCGCTATATGAGGACGCAATTTATTCCAGATGACAACCGCAATGTTCTCTACGGTGGGATTAAGTTCCTTGAATTCGGGAACCTCTACATTAAGATTCTTATGATCCAAAGCGTTCTCGACCTTGTCACGGATCAGGTCCTTAAGTACTTTCATGTCCATTACAAAGCCGGTTTCCTTATCAATCCGGCCCTCTATACTAACCACCAGTTCATAGTTATGCCCGTGGTAGTTAGGATTGTTGCATTTTCCAAATATGGCGTCGTTTTTATCATCATCCCAGTCTGGTCGGTACAATCTATGTGCGGCGTTGAAATGTGCCTTTCTACTTACTTTTACTTTCATGAGTCATTTTTTAGTTGAATGAAATGATCATAAAATTTTTCAAAAATGATTCTCGACCAAGCGGTGTATTGTTCGGGTGTATCAGACATGGCCTTCTTTACTTCCGCCGGTCTCATCCATTTCCAGTTCATAACTTCCCCATCATTGATCATAGGATCATCATTGAAATATCCTATCATAACATGATCCAATTCGTGCTCCGTCAACCCGTTGTCAAAGGTGGCTCTGTAAATAAAGGAGAAGAGCTCTGTCAGCGCTGTCTCGAAACCCATTTCCTCCTTTAACCTTCTCCTGCCGGCTTCTATATTGGATTCCCCAAGCCGTTGATGGCTGCAGCAGGTATTGGTCCATAACCGGGGAGAATGGTATTTGCTCTGTGCACGTTGCTGCAACATGGTTTCCCCCTTATCATTCATTATAAAGACGGAAAAGGCCCTGTGCAAAACAGCCTTTTCATGGGCCTCCATTTTAGGCATGGTGCCGAGAGGATTATCAAATTGATCTACAAGTATAACGTGTTCTTCATCCACCGTACAAAAATAACACCTTTATACCATTTTCATGGTTAAACTCGTATCATAAATGGGAAAATACAGGTTGAAGCGAGAAGAAAACTTTCTTAGAAGAAACGGGGCGACTTTAAGTTATCTAAAACTTTAATAAAATCATAACGAAGGATCACTTCAAAAGATCCATCGTTAAACACGGCCCTGCCCAACTCGGTGATTTCCCGGTCATAGGCCAAACCGATCATAAATTCAGGTGTTATCTGGAAGCCGACAAGACCACTAACAGCAGCATCCCATCTATAGGCAGCGCCGAGTATGAATTTCTCATTGTACATAAAATTTGCCGAAAAATCGGCCTGCAATGGCGCCCCCTGTAACACCTTGGCCAGTACGGCAGGTTTAAACTTCCAAAATGGACTCAGGTCAAAGACATAGCCGGTTATGAGATAAAAGTTCATTTGCTCCTTGGCTGTGGATAAGGACGACTCTTCAAAATGTGAGGTCTCCAAAAACCTGGGTACGGATAGGCCGGCGTAAAATTTATTAGTATGATAGTAGACTCCGGCACCTATATTAGGCGAAAATCTGTTGTCTATATTCTGCTGTAATGTCGGGTCGGGACCGCCTGGATTGCTCAGGTCCTGGTTCAATTCAGAGAATCGAATATCCAATAAATGGGCACTTGCTTTAAGCCCAAAACTGAGTCTTCCTTCTGCCCCGGTAAATATGGTATATGAAAAATCCACGTCAAAATAAGTTTCTGAAGTAGGGCCAATCTGATCGTTCACAACGGAAATTCCAAGTCCAACCCCCCTGTATCCTATTGGGGAATGAAGGTTCAGGGTTTGTGTTTTTGGTGCACCGTCAATACCCACCCATTGGGATCTATGTAAAGCCGCTATGCTAAAATGACCACGGGATCCTGCATAACCGGGATTCACACTTACCGTGTTATACATATATTGGGTGTACTGGGCGTCTTGCTGTCCATAGGCCCAGGCGGTGCATACAAACATAATTAAGACCAGGCTCTTTGGGGAAACATACTTAGCGGCGATTTGGAGTACCATTACAACTTTTTATCTATTAATATATATATAACCCGAAAGTGTTTTCATTTCACCCTGGGAATCCTCGTAGTCCAGTATATAGAAATACGTTCCCACAGGTAATTTATTATCCACGTCTACCGTTACCCTGCCATTCGAGGTTCCGTCAAATACATTGCCCTGGGTATTGTAGGCCTTGGTTACATAGACCATTACACCCCATCTATTATAAATTTTGATAGTATTGTTGGGATAGTTCTCTAAACCCCTTATAGTTAGTACGTCATGAATATTATCCCCATTGGGCGTCACAACATTGAAAACTTCGATATCATCTCCGGTGAAATTTGGTTCCAGATAATCCGGTGTTCCGTCCGCATCGGTGTCATCATTGCTAAAATTACCGTCCTTATCGGCATCTTCATCTTTGGTCATGACGCCATCATTGTCGTCATCAACGTCCCTGTAATCTAGTTCCCCGTCATTATCGGTATCCGGAAGGGAATTATACGGATCATCAAACTCGTCATTTACATCCACATCTATAGTGGTTGCACCTTCATAGCCATCATCCAGACCATCATTATCCTTGTCCGAGCCGATAAACGTTACCTCAGGAATCCCATTATGATCGTAGTCATGTGCCTCTATGTTATCGGGAACAGTATCGTTATCGCTGTCAGTATCAACGTAATCGGGCAGGCCGTCATTATCCGTATCCACCGGAATAATTCCTACGGAGCCTCCGTTCTCATAGGCGTCATCGAGCCCATTGGCGTCGGCATCCACAAGGCTGGGTGGAATATAACCTGTGGTAGTTTGCCCCTCAACATTATCAGGAATACCATCGTCATCACTATCGATATCCAGATAATCCGGGATACCATCTCCATCCGTATCCGTCGGATTTGTGGAAGGATCGTTATCACCATCTGTATTCAGGTCCTCAAAAGCGTTTACAATGCCATCATTGTCAACATCGAGATCCGCACCTAGCGGGTTTACAATTACGGTTACAGTTCCTGTACCACAGTTTCCAAGATTATCACATACCGTATAGGTAAAGGTATCAGTGCCCAGGAATGCGAAATCAGGCGAATAGGCAATAAGGTCATCGGAAGGATCTCCCGGAGTTCCGTTATCATTGCGTATTATTGTTCCATTGGATGGATTCGTGGTGGTAAGTGTCCCGACAGTTGGGATATCATTGTCATTGACTAAAAAAGCGATAGTAACCGGAAGGTTTTCTTCTGTTGCAACGGTATCATCAATAACGTCCATCACCGGTAAGACATCTATAGTTACGGTTGCGGTACTGCAGTCACCCAGGGTGTTACAAACCGTATAGTCAAAAGCATCCGGACCATTGTAATCAGCATTGGGGGTATAGGTTACAATATCATCCGAGGGGTCGTTAGGAGTGCCGTTGTCATCAATACCGACTATCCCATTTGCCGGATTGGTTGCAGTTAAGGTACCTGCAGTAGGAAGGTTGCTATCATTATCATAAATAGGGACTATTACAAATTCATCCTCGTTCACAGCTACAAAATCATCTACCAGGGTTGCCGCCTGTTGCAGGCAAACCACAGTGAAATTTGGAAGCGCTATGGAATTTCCCGCTTTTGTGAGTGTCGCTGTATAACGAACCACTGTTGTGGTAGCGGTCACCACAGGCCGGATTGGGTCGCCGGAAACCGCTGGTGACCAGCTTACCGTGGCACCGCCGTTCACGTTAGCGGTAATGTCTAGCGTCACCTGGTTGTCTGGTGATATACACTCCGTTAGAATAAAGTAGCCAGTGGCGTTGGAGCCACATAATGTGCCATCATAGGTTGCGAAATATACTCCCGGGGCACTTGTTTCATAAAAGAAATCCGTGGACAAGACAGTACTTGTATCTGAGGCCTCATACCAGCGGTAGTCACTCTCATCTCCGCTATTGGGGGCCTGAAGCAAAAACTGGGCATTTGAAACAACGATCCCCAGCAATGTAAAAACAATGCCGAGGAACAGGTGTTTATTTATATGGAGGAATCTCAAATTTATATAAGGCTTTATTTCCAATTATTTAACTACAAAGACCACATTGATCAGGGAGTTGTAATCTGACGGCTGGCCTATAATGTCATATTCCAGAACTCCGTTGGCATCTATGGAAAGGTTTGCAAATACTACCGGATCCGCATAGGTAACATAATAATACAATTCCGTAGCCCCATAAGTTGGCACGGCTGCAGGTGCTCCCGTACTTGCAACAGCAGGCGTTCCAAATTGTGCAATGTACTGGGCGTATAAATCCACTGTAAAATCAACCCCGTTGGTAGAAGCATCAACCGCAATTGAAGGAGGATAGAAAATTCTTGCCGCTTTTGAGGTAATGGGAGCTATTGCTTGAATAACCTCCTCTACATTGGTTTCATTGGTAGGCGATCCAACTCCGCCTTCATCCACATCTATCGGGGTTCTTAAAAGTACTTCATCATCATACTGGTCATCGGTACCCGCATCATCTAAATGCGACAGATCCACCGTTTGGCTGGTGCCATCCTCAATGCCTACAGTTAGTATGTTCGTACCGGTGTCTACCGCCAGGTTGGCTATATTCTGATCATCCGTACCGACTAAGCTGGACAGGTCTACCACCTCGTTAGTCCCGTTCTCTATCCCAATAGTCAAATTAGTTCCTGATAGGCCCGAACCACTAATATTCTGATCGTCCGTATTATCCAGATACCCGCTTAGATCCACATTGTTCCCATCTTCTATTGCAAGGGTGTTTCCTGTCAAGGAGATATTCTGATCGTCCGTTGAAACAAATCCGGATAGATCAATTGTATTCCCATCCTCAATGCTTAAATTTGTTCCGGATAGCGCAAGGTTTTGATCGTCCGTACCACTATTATCCAAACTTGATAGGTCCACCGTAGTTGATGCCCCATTCTCTATATCGATCTGCAGCACGTTTGCGCCGCTCAAGGTAGCGCCGGTCAGATTCTGATCGTCCGTACCTACCAAACTGGACAGGTCCACAACCTCATTG
>JBGTNL010000055.1:0-59872 GCA_041743085.1 Flavobacteriaceae bacterium | reverse complement strand
ATTAATTTTAGGTTTTGTGGTGCCCAACAGTTTTGAATACATCTTTTTACAGATAATTGCCGGGATTGTCACCATATTGACGGTATCCGAACTTTACAAAAGAGCCAATCTGTTCATAACCGTAGGGCAGATTACCTTGATTTACGTGATAGGATATCTTGCCTTTCACATCATACACGAAGGTAATCTAGACAATATCATGTGGTTTACTTTGAGCCTGTTTTTATTGAACGGGATGATTACCCTATTCGTACAGCCTTTGATTTATGTCTATGAAAAAGTCTTTGGTCTCGTTTCCGATGTATCCTTATTGGAATTGTCGGACACAAATTCAAAATTGTTGAAGGAGCTCTCGAACAAGGCGCCCGGCAGCTTTCACCATAGCCTTCAAGTTGCCAATCTTGCCGAAGCGGCGGCCAATGAAATCGGGGCCAATGCCATGCTCGTTAGGGTAGGGGCCTTGTACCACGATATCGGGAAGATGGTGCACCCGAGCTATTTTACCGAAAATCAGATTACCAACGTTAATCCGCATGATGAATTATCGCCGATGGATAGCGCAAGAATTATTATAAATCATGTAATCGATGGCATAGAAATCGCCCGAAAGAACAATTTGCCCGATAGGGTCATCGATTTTATACGGTCGCACCATGGTACTACTTTGGTCTATTATTTTTTCAAAAAGCAGCAAGATTTGAAAGAGGATGTCCTTGAAAGTGAGTTTAGGTATCCGGGACCCTTACCTTTTTCCAAGGAAACTGCCATCCTGATGATGGCCGATTCTGTTGAGGCCGCATCCAAAAGTTTGAAGAATCCGACCTTTTTGATTATCGACGAGTTTGTAGACAAGATAATTGCTGGTCAAATGGTTGCCGATCAGTTTATAAACGCCAACATCACCTTCAAGGAAATCGAGCAGATAAAGAAAGTACTGAAACAAAAGTTGACCAATATCTATCATTTACGGGTAGAATATCCAGAATGATAGGTGCTACACAGTAAAGCGGTTGTTTTAAAATAAAATGTAATCCAAAGGACGGTATCGGATTAAATTCCGGCTAAAAAAAATCAAAAAAATAGTTGTTTTATAGTGGTGTAAATATGTACATTTGCAACCGCTTTCGAGTAATGTTCATTAAACAATTTAGGAGAGGTGCCTGAGTGGCCGAAAGGAACGGTTTGCTAAATCGTCGTACCCCAAAAGGGTACCCAGGGTTCGAATCCCTGTCTCTCCGCTAAATTCTGCGAGAGCACAGTATTGAAAATTTAGATAACCGATTCGGGGTGTAGCGTAGCCCGGTTATCGCGCCTGCTTTGGGAGCAGGAGGTCGCAGGTTCGAATCCTGCCACCCCGACAAAAAGGGTATCAAACGATACCAATTTGTAACTAATTAAATGAAAATCAAGGATTTAAATTTTCCTTGATATCATTTGAATAGTTTTGATATCATAATCGAGCGTGTCCTATTACGTGTCCTATTTTAGGAATCGTATGTAGTATCTTTGACACGTTCAACTTATCGCAATAGACTTTTCACGGCGATTTGACTTTCGTTTAACGGATTCAATAATCTTTAAAAACGAAAGTGATGAAAACTACACACACTTTTATTGTCCACTTTTGGTTGAAAAAGAAATCAATCAGAAAGGACGGCACAACGCCTATTTATGCACGTATCAGACTTGATGGTATTCCTGCTGATGTAAGTACAAAACAATCAATATTAGAAGACCATTGGAGCCCTGAAGCCGGGCGCGCCAATCTGAAGGTAAAAAATGCGAGTTTTATAAATGATTCTTTAGATGATGTCTTTACAGAAATCAAAAGTGCTTATCGGGCTTTGAAACAAGAGGGAAGGTTTATTACCGCCCAGGCTATCAAATTGAGATATATGGGCGAGGATAGTCCTCTGAGTACTCTGAATGAACTTCTAAGTTACCATCGAAAAAATGAAATTAAGAAGCTAGAAAAGGGTACCGCAAAAAATTACGGTTCTACCGAGAAATACCTTCTCTCCTATATTTTGGAGAAATATAGAAGATCTGATATTCCCTTGACGCAAATCAACTACGGATTTGTCATTGGTTTTGAGAATTACCTTCGTACCTGTAAACCTCTGATGAAATCGCAACCATTAACAAATAATGGAATAATGAAGCACATGGAGCGCTTTAAGAAGATGACAACCATTGCTTGTAAACTTGATTGCATTAAAAGGGATCCATTTGATTTTTTCACCGCAAGTTTTATTCCGTATGACAGAGCTTTTTTGAATATGAAAGAGCTCAGCGCAATAGAGGAACTTTATCTGAAAGATGTAGGGCTGATGAGAGTTAGGGATGTTTTTGTGTTTGCCTGTTATACTGGTCTGGCCTATATTGATGTTAAATGTTTACGCCCGGAACAGATAGTGCTTGGTGTCGATGGAAATGAATGGATATTCACTACACGAGAAAAAAGCAAAACATATGTGAAGATTCCGTTGTTGGATACAGCTAAAGCAGTTTTAGTTAAATATTCGGATGCTTCATATGGAAAAAAATCGGATTTAATTTTGCCTGTCTACTCTAATCAGAAGTGCAACAAATATTTGAAGATTATAGCAGCCAAGTGTGGCATTGAAAAAAATATTTCCTTTCATGTTGCCCGACATACATTTGCAACAACGGTTACTCTGGCCAACGGAGTACCCATTGAAACGGTCTCGAAATTGCTTGGGCATAAAAAACTTTCAACTACTCAAATTTACGCAAGAGTCCTGGAACAAAAAATCAGCGATGATGTGGCTGTTTTAAAGAGTAAACTGAAATTAAGGACAAAAACATTGAAAGAAGCTGGTTAGTCTTAAATCTCAGACTTTTTCTTAAACCTTATAATCACATTAAATACGGCTATTTAGGCACAAGTATCGTGTAAATTTAACACTTAAATTCGTACCTTTAAAAGGCTGTCTATCGCCCAAACTGGCAAGTTAGAATACCATTTGGCCCTAACGAACAGGCATCGTAGGGTTTTTAGATTACTAAAGAGAATAATAGGTTATTCGGTCTACGCATGGGCCAATGTTTGTAATAGAATCCCTATGTTATAATGACAAATTATAGCCCCATTCTCTGCAAGCCTTTTGCGTCCTCTTGAAGTATATTAAACCTTGTGATTATTCAATTTTAATTCTGACAAACCATGATCCATATAATAACTACAGGAGGCACCATTGAAGGTTTGGAATATGATAATCCTGAAAATCAGCCTATAGCTACAACCGTATCAATTGAAGCGTTTTTTGAATCTGCCAATGTCTCTTTCGATTATTTCATCGAGCCTGCTTTTCAAAAGGATAGTCGGTTCATCAGCCCTTTGGACAGAGAAGTTCTAAGTGAAAAAATAATTGCCTCGGATGCGGACAAAATACTCATTACCCACGGCACCTTGACTATGACAGAATCGGCTAAGTTCCTGGGGAAACTTGGTCTGGATAAAACAATAATATTGGTCGGTGCGCTCATATTGGGTACCGAGAAAAATACCGATGCCCCGTTCAATTTGGGATATGCTTTAGGTGCAATCGATTTTTTGGAAAAAGGCGTGTATATCGCAATGAACGGAACCATATTTTCCTGGGATAATGTCAAAAAGAATATAGAGACCAGTCGATTTGAGAAGGAATTCTAAAGCGGGAATATCATGTTTGGGACATCAATACATTGGACCACTTTCTTCTATCTGCTAATCGAAATTTTTATCGTCCTATTTGCTTTTTTTCAGAATCAAAGACTAAAACATAATAACCTGAACAGGTTTTTGATATTGGGGTGTTTTTTCATTCTTTACAACTTTACGGGTGGCCTGTTACCTATGGAGAATTTCCCTGGTCCGTTTATTCTGCAATATATAATCACCTATGGTGTCGCAATTGCAATGTGTGTATACGTAGTGCACTATTTTTACAATGAATATGATATCACCTTTTTGAAGTTTCGTTTAACCGTATCAAACATTGCCTATTATGTAATCGGGTGTTTCATACTGCTTTTTTTGCTGCCTTATTTTCTGACTGACTCCGTTGACCTTGCAAGGCTTTATTTTTCGCTACCGGTGTCCGCTATTTGTCTTTACATCTGCTGGGCTTTTTTCAAAAGAATCTCAAACCCTTTAAATTCAAACAAATTTGTTGTACGCCGTAACCGGCTGTCGTTGATAAGTATAACCTGTATTGCGGTTTTACCCATTTTAACAGTAATTGGAGACTATCAATGGCTTACTTTTACTGTGATAAACATTTCCTTTTTTGCTATCACCGCTATGGAGATAGACCGATATTTATATCTACTGGAACACAAGAGCAAGCTTGTCCAGGTACTTGAGTTTTATAAAGACAACAAGGAACAGTTCTTACAGCCAAAATTCTTCAACAAAGGCCTGACAAGACGCGAGATTGAGATTGCCTTATCCATTTTAGATGATCGTAGCTACAGGGAAATCGGTGAAGATTTTTTCATTGCAGAAAGTACTGTTTCAAAACATGCTTCCAATATTTTCAAGAAAACCAATGTTAGCAACAGAGGGGAATTTTTGGCCAGGTTTGGGTACAAGAAAGGTTAGCCTTTAATTAGGAATTCCATGTCCGTATAAAAAATACGGGCAATCCCGTACTAAAAATACGGTCTCATACCTTATAGCTGAAATTCGGATACAGTATATTTAAATGGCCCCGAAAACGTATTCCGAACTATAAGAGGTATCAGTTGTGGGGTTAAAATTGCTATGTATAGACCGTCAATACCATGACCAGCCGTCCTACAAACCTTCTCTATCTTGACCTCTATACAATTGTAAAATTGTAATTGGGGTCCTATGGATTTTAAGCCGTTTATCGAAAGCCTTCTAGTGGACCTGACCGATGCGCGCAGAAATATTCCCAATATTATAAAACGCACCAATCATTCAATTCAGCTGTGTCATACCCTGCTTTCCCTTTTCAAGAAAAGCATTCTAAAGGATGGATTCGCGTTGGTCGAAAAAGAAATCGAATTTTTTAAGGAAATCAAGACAGTTCCCTCAAGCCAATTGATTTACCATTCCCACATACGATCATTTGAATTGGAATTTCCAATAGGGAACGAGGATGCACAACGGAAATTTATTAAAAAGCGACTAAATCAATTGAACCATTTTTACAGCAGTCATATTGATTTTGGCGAATATATCGAATCGGGGCGCACTCATTTTGATGAACACTATTTTACAAGAAAATATCTGAATTCATTTCCCATCATTTCACCTCATATCTATTTTCATGACCCCGATTTTAGTACGCCCAAAGACATTTTGTTGGCTGAATTTAAAGCGTTTAGTTTATTTGCCGGCTATCTACAAAACCGCATGATAGATACGTCAAAAAACTATATTGACAATCCTAGAGTCCTCAATACGCACTTGAACTTGCAATGGACCTCCACGAAGGCCGCCCTGACAGAATTAATTTATGCTTTGCACTATAATCGGGTCATTAACAATGGCAATGCGGACATTAAAGAAATAGCATTGGCCTTTCAACAGGTCCTTCATTTTGATTTGGGCGATTTCTATAAAATCTTTACTGAAATTAAATCTCGAAAAATGAGCCGAACAAAATTTCTTGATGATTTAGCTTCCGGATTGCAATCGCATATGGATAGCACCGAAGAATAGGACACTTCAATACCCTGTCTTTACTGACTTCTATTACCGTACTCCGGTCGACCTCCGGTTATGCGGAAAAATCACGTTTTAGGACCTTTAGTTGGCCTTTTTATGATTGGTAAGGGTGCTATGAGACCACAAAACACCTCAAATTGAATCAAATCGTATAATGTTAAAATTTCGCCGTACTCCGGTCGTACTGGTGAACAAAACCCATGAAACCTATTCAAATTTGTTCCTGAAAAGTCAAATTGCTGTAATCCCACCGCTTTTAAAATGTATAACCAGCGGTGGGATTTTAAAAAGAAGGAACAAATGCCAACAAGTATTATCACAACGGACGATTTAAGGGAATTCAAAATAGACCTTCTTGAAGAATTCGAAGAATTAATGTCCAAATACCTGAAAACCGATTCTCCTAAAAATTGGCTTCGATCATCCGAGGTAAGGATGAAGCTAAATATCAGCCACAATACGCTTCACAATCTGCGAAAAAAGGGAATTATCAAAGCATATAGATTAGAAGGCATAGTTTATTTCGATGCCGCTGAAATTGATAGGGTATTGTTGGAAAATGAAGTTCAAATTGAAGGGGAGTACACATGAACTACATAAAACATTTGAATGCGGTTTTTCATGAATTCTATTCAGATACCCGACTTCACAACGGTCATATTAGCCTATATATGGCTTTGTTCTTCTATTGGAACCTGCATCATTTCCCAGATGCCTTTTACGCCAATCGTATCGAGATAATGAAATTGGCCAAAATAGGGTCGCGCTCTACTTATCATCGACTTATTAAACAGTTATCCGAATGGGAGTACATCAATTACTTACCTACCCAAAACCCTACCCATAAAACTATGGTAAGAATGTCTCAAATCTGTACCGATAGTAGTACAGAAACAGGACTTACTGGTACATTAATGCAACGCTACTGTCCTATAAACATACCACTTTCCTTATATATAAAACAACCCAAACAATTTAAACGCTCTGAAAAGAGCAGCCCAAAAAATGAATTCGAAGTCATCGAATTTTTTAAAGAAAAAAAATGGCCCCTTGTGGAAGCCTCGAAATTTTACAATCACTATGATGGAATCGGATGGAAAATTGGAGGAAAGGTGAAAATAGTAAACTGGCAGGCCATCGCTGAGAACTGGATGCTAAAAGCAAAAGAAATCAAGGAAAGACCAACGCTCCAAATAGTACCCAAAAACACTGATTTTTTAATGACCAATCAGCAAAAGAACTATGGCCAACCCCTCTAAAATAACAGAAGGAAGTGTTGTGTACTCCCTTGGAGACTTCGACGGTATAAAGGTGGAGTATGACTTTGCTAAGGTGCTTATCTATTTAGAAGCGAAAGGCAGAATGCTGTTTGGTAAACATTTTAAGATTTATGAAGAGGACAAGAGTGTTCTTTTAAAGCTCTGCAACTATATGGTTCGGGACTATGACAACTGCGCGAAATTCCGCATCGATCCTGACAAAGGTATTTTACTGACGGGCCCCGTGGGCTGTGGCAAGACCAGTTTAATGCGGTTGATTCGATATATAGTACCGCACAGACGTCCGTATGAAATAATCCCGGCCCGAAATGTCGCCTTTGGGTTTAATCATATCGGATTCAGCATTATCGAGGATTATGGTAACGGTCGTTTCTATTGCTTTGATGATCTTGGGGTAGAACCAATAGGCCGTCATTTTGGAAAAGACTGTAATGTGTTGGGCGAAATCATCCTATCCAGGTACGAACTGTTTTTAAAGGCAAAGATACCGACACACGCTACCACCAATTTAAATGCAGAAGAATTGGAAGAACGCTACGGTAAACGGGTGCGAAGCCGAATGCGCCAAATGTTCAATCTAATTGCCTTCGATAAGAATACCAAGGATAAAAGAATCTAATAAGAGATTGCCGTTTTTACGGGAATTACATAAACCAGAATACTTATGAAAATAGCAACATTCAACATTCAAAATTTATTCCATCGACATAGAGATCTAATTAATAGTAGTAGAACCAAAAATGCCACCGATTGGATCTCAGAGTTAGATTGTCTTTTACGAAAACCGATTAAAAGTAGCAATGATAGTGATCGGATCAATAGTTTATCCCTTCTTCTGGGGTTTGAAAAGACTGAAGACAATCCATACGGCATTCTAAAAAAACGCGCAGGGGAATTGTGTTTTAAGGGGAGAATATTGGAAAATACAACCAAAGCCTCTTTTCTTACGGATTGGCAGGGTTGGACGAAATTAGGGAACCGACCAATCCACGAAAAAGCCATCTTTAGCAAGGCTTATATGATTGCCGAGACCAATCCCGATATTCTTGTATTGCAGGAAGTCGAAGATCGCTCCTCTTTGATGGAGTTCAATACCGAGTTTTTACCATTATTAAAAATTTCTCCCTACCGGGAAGTCATGGTATTTGAAACCAACGACTCCAGAGCCTTGGGAATGGGCATACTCCTCAAAAATGGGTATCATCTCAATGGATTTAAAAATCATTTACATGATTTAGACGACGAAGGTTTTACAGTATTTGATGTGGATTGTCAGGAGTATTCAATCGTCACACCTCAAGGAGAGACCGTTTGGGTATTAAGCAATCAATTTTCTGCGGAAGAAAGCAATCGAAAGAAGCAGGCCACAAAAGTAGCTCAAACTTACAAACAGATGAGAATTGACGGCAAAGATTTGATTGCGGTCTGCGGCACCTTAAATGATGTTAGCTACAGTGATTGCTTGTCGCCTTTGCTTCGCGAAACAGACTTAAAGGATGTGTCCAAAGACAAATGCTTTAAATCTGATACAGATAGGGGTAAGGATGGCAGTTATTTTAGGTTAGGTGCCTACCGTATGGGAGTAAACATCAAACAGCAGGACTATCTAATGCTCTCGCCTGGTTTAATCGAAAAAATACAGAAGGCTGGAATGAACCGTAAAGGCACCTGGCCAGAACGAAAACCGAATTGGAAGTTGTACCCGTCAATTGCGAGTAAGAGTCATGCTGCCAGCGAGCATCCGTTAATATGGGCAAAATTGTTTTACGATTAAGAAATCCATAAATAGAAGTGAATCAATCTCGATCTACTCAAAAAAATGACATTGGAATATACTTGCAGTCATTTCGGTGAAAAAATCAGCCATATAATTCCCGGTAGAGACTTCATTCATTATCATAATTTTTAAAGGTATTTATAACTCCGTTTGAGCTAGTTGATAGAAGGTCGTTTTCTAACTTGCTTTTTATTTTAATCAAAATAGGTTCAAATGATTACAGAGAATAAACATAGAGATAATAAACAGAATCACGGAGGCATGGAAAACGAGGTACAGCAAAATCGAGGCATGGACCAAGATTATCCGGATAGGGACTCCGATGAACAACCAAAAGTCGATAGCGGAAATCCTGTTGATCATGGCGGAGTGGAAGAAACCGAATTGGACCCGGGACTAGAAGAGCAATGGTTAGCAGTTCGGGATGAATATTTAGCACATTATCCTGATTTGGACGATTCAGATACTGCATATGAAAAGGGAAGTTTTTATACCGTTATTGACAGGTTAGCGAAAAGGAAACAAAGCACGCCAGAAGAGATACAGAACGAAATCATGAGTTGGTCTGCTACTGAGCGAGGTTAAGTTGTCAAACTTTTGGAGGTATCGATGGTTTAAGAGTATTAGAAGGCCAATTCAGCATATTCGACTGGGTCGGAGATTTCAGGAATATTTCCGGGGTATTCTTTTCCTCGTAACCTGTCGACGGTATGGGCCTCTAATTCTTCTGCCGGAAAAGGCTGAATCAATTCCTGGATTGCTTTTTTCTGACCATTTTCCCAGAGATCCTCTTCATATGGGGTAATCCATCCATCTTCCAATTCCTGTGGCAATATAAGAGGCATTCTTGGCCCTTCAAGCTTTGGGTTATTGTGAATTTTGTCCATTAACGGATTCCCCTCGGTTGTTACAATTGAGAACGTATTCCATCGTGAACCGTCTTCCTTATCGGTCCACTCGCTCCAAAGACCGGCAAGGGTCAAAGATTGCTTGTTCTTTCGGGAAATAAAAAACGGATAGGTATTACCTTTAAAATGATGGTGCTCATAAAATCCATCGACCTGAATGAGACACCGCTTTTTTTTGGCTGAATCACGAAAAGACGGTAGTTCAAAAATAGTTTCTCCCCTGGCATTTAGGGTCTTATTCCAAAGCGCATTTTTTTGTTTTTGATCCCTGACCCAAAAGGGAATTAGCCCCCAGATGAAAACTGTAGGAAAATAAGGGTCTTCAGCTGTATAGATTAGAAGCGATGGATGCTTAAAACCGGAGGAATGATAAATGGGCAGGTCTGTCAAAGGCATCAGTTTCTCGCGAATTTCCTCTATCGCATGAACATCCCCATCCCGCACGGCTCTTTGAAGTTGGGATTCCAATTGGGCTTTAACATCGTAACACATAATTATTTGGTTTGGTTGATTCTAAGTTAATAGCTGATGTTATTACGCAGCATTTTTGTTCAAATTGATTTGAGGTGTTGATAACCTTTCCAATTCTTCCCATGCGGTTTTGGTCGCTGCAAGCCAAATTTGACTTTTCATGGCGTAATGGTTTTTGTTGTTCCTTATTTTCAACCGTTCGAGTTTGGCAAAGGCTATCATCGATGCGGTAAAGTGTGCCTGTTGCGTTTGCACGGTCTTGACAGGTGCTTTTGCAAAGGCGGCGTTGTTCTTGATGGAGCGGAAAAACTCCTCTACTTTCCATCGTTTCCCATAGATCGTAGTAAGGCTTTGGTAATCCAGGCCCGAATCGCTTGAGGCCAGATAAAGCGTACCCGTACTACCGTCCCCGTTTTTGAAGACTTGTTTACCTATCAATACGGGTTTATCGTACTGTTTCAGGTAAACGGACATGGTACGCCCTTCCAGCTCTAAAGATTCGATACTTATGAAATTACCTTTCAATTTATCGGTTGCACTAAGGGCGACGACCCTGTTGGACTTGATGGCCATGATGAAATCCGAATTGCATTCCCTGGTGATGTACGACATGTTTTCCGACGAGGAGAACCAACTATTGGCCAGTACGTACCTGAAGCCTACGTTAAAGTCCGCATGTCCTACCATACGGCGCATCATCCCGTTCTTGGTCTCCTTGCTCCGGTACGCGGCCTTGCCCTTTTTATCGACGGCCTCCATATCCTTTCTCACGAATTCAACCCCTATGGGCAGTCCCATATCGTGTTCGGGACTGTAATAGAACGAGCTGACGAAGTTTACACCTTTCACCGTCTTGCCCGTACAATGGTCATAGTGCCATGTGATAAGGCTATTGGACTTTGTATGCCTTTTGGGCTCGATGGAATCATCGATGATCAATAACGCTTCCGAAGAGCGGATCTCATGGATCATGGGCTTTACCTCCCGCCATAGCGTAATCGAATCCAACTTGCCGGAGAGCAGTCGGGTAACCTGGTCATGGCTGACCTTGTTGTCGGTAACCGCCGAAAGGCCGGTCGCAGTGCAGTACGTAGGGGTTACCAATAAATAATCCGTGTATAGGTCTAAAAGGTTATTAACAGTCATGCCCGAAATTTACTACTTTAGTGCGTAACATCAGTTATTAACTAAAACTATAGAGATTATGTCACAAAACATCTATTTCAAAGGATGGAGGACGATTTCAATATTGGTCGTTGCAATCGCTTTATTTTGCACACAGTCATGCAAGTCTGACAAAAAGCATAATAGTGAATCTTCAGGAGAATCAATACGGGAAAATGGATTCGAAATCGTTAGCGAAGCCATGGAATTTCAAATGCCGGATACGATAACCTCCGGTTGGAATACTTGGCGATATAGCAACAAATCAACACAAACCCACTTTATCTTAATTGATGATTATCCAGATGGGATCACCCTCGACTCAGTAAAACAAAAGGTACTCCCCGTTTTTGGTGATGGGATGAAATTACTGAATGAAGGAAAAACCGAAGAAGGGTTTGCAGAATTTGCCAAACTGCCAACATGGTTTTCTGAGGTCAAGTGGCCAGGTGGAGTAGGTTTGATCTCCCCGGGACATGAGGCCCAAACGACACTTTATCTGGTCCCTGGTTACTACTTAGTAGAATGTTATGTAAAAATGAATACGGGTATGTTCCACACGAATATGGGCATGATCAAGGAGTTAGTTGTGGTCGAGAAAAAGTCAAAGATGGAAGAACCTGAAGCAGATGTCGCGATTAATATTTCAAGTGAATCAGGCATCGTATTTGAACCACCTGTCAATGCCGGTTTATATACCTTTTCGGTGCTTTACATGGATCAGATCACACATGAAAATTTTGTGGGTCATGACGTGAATTTGGTAAAATTTGAATCCGATGCGAACGAAAAAGTTTTGGAAGCCTGGATGGACTGGCGTGACCCGGAAGGGTTCATTGAACCTGCACCGAAAGGATTTGTTTTTCTTGGCGGTGTAAACGATATGCCGGAAGGGCGAAAAGGTTACTTTACTGCGTATCTTGAACCGAGCAAGTATGCCCTTATTTCCGAAGTACCTAACGCTTCAGAAAAAAATCTATTGAAAACCTTCGAGATCTTAGAATAACTTAACATAGGATACTTTCGCTAACAGCACCTAAGAAAACATGGGGCGGACAGTGGTGTCCGTAATTTTCGTCTTCGTGGCTACTTTTGTCACATGCGGACAGGTAAGAGCTTCGAAAAGCTCCACGTTTCTTAGCTGCAAACCGTTGTACACCATTTGAGAAAACGCAAAATTGAACCAAGAAATTAAAATATCACGCTCGGACTTAATCGCTAAATGCAACCAATATCTGAACGGAGAAATTGCAAAATCCGATTTAGAAAATTATGCGTCTGATATGATTGCCAGAGATTTTTTTGATTGGAATGACGACATAATTTCCGATATCATCAATCAATGGGATAGTCAAGATTTAAACTTTCCTATTAATCAAACAAACATTCGACTTTGGAAACACCAATTAGAAACGGAAGAAAATTTGTTAGCGGATTATAATTTGTGGAACGTGCATATTGACCGACAAAAAGAGATTTGCGAGAAATACCAATCTAATTGGAAACCGATAAATAAAAAACTAAAAATTGGAATTGGTTCTGACATAAATGCTGACCCAATTCACGGATTGAGACATCCGAAAGAAAAAGGAACTACAGGTTGGTATATTTGGACAGGAGAATACTCGGAATCTGATGATTTTTTTGAACCAATTTGTGCTGAACATTTACTTCAAATCCGACCAGATTTAATCAAATTTTTCGGACTTGATGTTGGTTATCGGTTTTTGATTGATAAAAGTGGATACGAAGATGTTTGGTATGATGAAAAACTAATAATAACGTAATAAAAAACGTTGTACAATGACTCCAAGTAAAAGCTTGTTCTCGCTTCTTCTGAAAATTGCGCAGGAATTTTCAGCTTAGTTTATACTTGCAAAATTAAGTGTTAACCCATGCAACTAATCATAGCTGAAATCGATGGAGTATATTCAGCTAAAGCTGACCCGTGCGGCTATACTTTGCAATGCAAAGCAAAGCCCCGCCACACGGGAAATGTACTCCATTCCATCGCCGGGCTAAACCAAATCACTTTAATTACGGTGCAAAGACCTAATTAATACAGCTTTAGCTGCGGTACGTGTGGAATGAAAACGTACGCCATTAACACTAGGCTAAGTAATTTGGCCACGTTCACCCGCACTTCGCTATATTTAAATATATTTAAATCCGCTGCGTGCTGAACGTAACTACGTTTAGCCCGGCGTTGGCACCAATAATAAATGGATAAAAAAATTAAACTTAAGCATATTGGAGTTGACTCCTTTTTTGCAATGAAAAATAAAATATTGTCGGATTATAGCATTGCAAAAGAACAAACTAAAGACGATGCAGTAAAAGTTGAACATGGAAATGTTGGTGAAGAGACGATACGAAAATGGCTGAATGAATTTTTACCCAAAAGATTTGGTGTATGTAAAGGATATATAATTACTTCAAATCTTGAATTTCAAGGCAAATTAGAAGAGTGGGACATTATTATTTATGACGCATTAGAATCTCCTACTTTATTTACGAGGGATTCTGATTCTGGAAGCAAAAGAGCTATTCCAATTGAATATGTTAGAGGGGTTGTTGAAGTCAAATCAACGCTAACACCAGAATCTTCAAATAAAGCAACAAAAAAGCTCAAAAAGCTTAAACCTTTTTTTGGCACGAGTAATTCCAAAAACTACCCAACTTATTTGATTGAACCATTTATATCTCTCATGATGTTTTTGGAAATCGAGGAAACCACTTTTAAAACCTATAAGAAGTCACTTATTAATATATCCAATATTTACAATGAAAGGATGATTCCTTTCATGGGAGCTTTGGTTTTAAAATCCTGGAAAAATGATCATTGTTCTGGATATTTAAGAGTTCTTTCTGGAGATAGGAATGATCTAGAATTACTTGAAAATCCAGTTTTTGAATTGTCAAAGCCTTTTGATTTAGAAAATGGAAAAAGCGGCTTATTTGGTTCAATTTCGGGCTTTACTAAAAATTCGTTTCCCGAGTTTATTTTTGACATGTTAGAATTTTTAAAAGGAACCAAAACCAATTTTGTTTCCAGTTTTTACGGTCTAGATTTTGAGACTCCACAAGCCACAAGGCTATTTGATAGCAAATAATTAGTACAGGTGCCAACAGCATTTATAATTTATGCTCAATTTTAGTTATACTTAAAATCTCTAACTTTATAGAACAATTGCTTTGACGGAACAATCCTCCGATTATTCCTCACAAATCATACACATAAGCGTTGTGCCTAATCAATAAATGAAGAAACAAGTATTTATATTAGGAGCAGGATTTTCAGTAGCCGCAGGACTACCTTCTCAATATGACTTGACCAAAGAAATCTTTGGACCTCAAAAATCCGATTCAGAGGCCTACGACTTAACATTGTACAATCTGTATGAAACGCAAAGACAACTCCTCCGATTTTTAGAAACGGAATTTGGAATAACCAGTGACTCGGAATACCTTTTGCAACTAGAGGATATTTATACTCCACTTGACAGGTCAATCGTTGAAAATTCGACATTTAGAACATTTCCTCCCGAAGAATTGCTTAATCTTCGTCAATCCTTAGACTCAATCCTAATACTTGCTCTGAAAGCGAAGTCAACATTGACAAAAAAGCCTGAGTACATAGAGAAATTTGCTCACTACTTAATCGATAAAAGTAGAATCAGGGCAAATAATTATAGAAAGAATGACCCTGTTTCAATCATAACAACGAATTGGGATATTCTGCTTGACAATGCCTTAAGAAAGCAACTCCTGAACGAGAAGAAACCCACAGGTGTCATAGACTACAACTGTTATGTAAGTTCATTAAAGAATGATCCGACAATAACTCCAGGATTAAAAGCACTTGTAGAGGGAAAATTCATTGTTAAACTTTTAAAGATTCATGGTTCTATTAATTGGCTTCACTGTCCTAAATGTCAAAGAATATATATTGATTTCTATCAAAGAGTAATTGACTATGGAGTTTTCAGGCACAAGGAATGTCGATATTGTAGCAGGGAACACATAAGTAATGAATATAAGCCGCCATTGTTAAGGACTATGCTTCTAATGCCGACTTTTATAAAGGATTTAAGCAATTTCCAAACGAAACTTATTTGGAGGAATACAGGAGTTGAGATATCAGAAGCTGACGAGCTAATTTTTATCGGTTATTCATTCCCAATGGCCGACTTTGAATTTAGGCAACTTCTATTTAGAAATGTCAAGAGAAGTGCTAAAATAAGAGTGGTTCTTTATAATAAAGAAAATCCCGATAAAGTTATCATCCCAAAAGATGGCTCTAGAGTATCCCATGAAAGTGCTTCTTATCGATACTTAAGCTTCTTCGGTGGTATGGACTTGAAAATTTCTTTTGAAGGAGTGAAGGAATATATTGAAAGCTTAAAATAAAAAACTAGCCACAATAACTAAGCATTCGTGTGGTCGGTACGGCCTAACATGAATGCCGTGTTAACTGAACCGGACCGATTTGTCTTACCTATGGGGATTGGAAGGGACGCGGTGAGCGGTCTAATAGTTGAATTTCTTTCGTAAAACTCAACAAGCACTCGATGACAACCTGAAAAGAGTAAAGGAAAACCCCCAATATTACAGGTTGCGGCAACTGATCATCGAACACCAGTTCGGAACCCTAAAAAGACAATGGGGCTTTACATTTGCCCTGATGAACGGAAAAGAAAATGTGCTCTCGAGGTAATCCTGATGATGATCTACTATAATCTTGGAAGACTAATGTCCATACTTGATCCAAAAGAGTTCAAGAACAGGCTGAAAACAGCTTGGACTTGAACTGTCCCGCCTGTTCGGGGCCATTTCCACCATTTTGGGCCGTTTTCTTTTTCAGGGCAACCTATTTTACGGCCAAAAAATCATCCATAAAAACAACATCATATCGCTATAAATCAAAACCGATCACTTATTTTATTGATTCCCCGGTACTTTACCAGTAACCATGTATTTGGTAATTTTGGGACAAATATGATCATATGAACCTATTACGTTTTATGGAACAGTTCCCCGACGAGGATTCGTGCCGCTCGCATTTGCGGGAAGTCAGGGAAAAGCAGGGCGTGGTCTGCAAGAAGTGCAAGGGGAAGAAGCAGTATTGGCTCGAGGCCAAGGGACAATGGCAATGTTCGGATTGTAATTTCAGGACGACCCTGCGCAGCGGCACGATGATGGAGAACAGCAAGCTGCCGGTAAGGACATGGTACATAGCCATGGCCTTTATGACCTATAGCAAAAAGGGCATTTCAGCCGTGGAACTGCAACGGCAGTTGGGGCATCCGCGCTACGATACGGTCTGGTCGCTCATGCACAGGATACGCGGGGCGATGGGCAAGCGGGACGGCCTTTACGGACTGAAGGGGGAGATCGAGTTCGACGAGGGCTATTTCGAGGTCGCGACCAAGGAAAGCGACAAAAAGAACCTGAAAAGGGGGCGCGGCAGCCAAAAACAGTCGAACGTGGCCGTGATGGCCGAGTCCACTCCCCTGGAAGACCCCGATACGGGGGAGAAGAGCAGCCACTGCCGATATTTCAAGATGAAAGTCCTTACATCGCACAGATCGGGGGAGATCGACGAAACGGTAGAAGGCAACTTTGATGAAATGAGCATAGTATTCACCGACAAGAGCACAAGCTATGTGAACATATCCGACTACGTGGAGATGCACATCATGGAGAAGTCAGGCAAGGAGACCACCGCCACGACCCTAAAATGGGTACATATCGCAATCGCCAATGCCAAAAGGACATTGTTGGGCATATACCATAAGATAAAAGGGAAGTACCTACAGAACTATCTGGACGAGTTCTGTTACAAACTTAACCGAAGGTATTTCGGGGAAAGGCTTTTCGATAGGCTGGCAATCGCAATCACGACACCATACTGGTACATAAACGGATAAGCAAACTTATTTTTATTTGAAATCGAGTTTCTGCGCAGACTCCCCTTATCATATGGAAACGAAAAATGACCACAAAAAAATAATAGACATATTACGGAAGAATGAAACCGATTTTTTGAAAACTAAGTCATTTTCTCAATTACCTGGGATTTATGCATTTTTTTATATCGGAAATGATTTTCCACTTTTAGAGCACTCTGTTCCCCAGCATCAAATTATTTATATTGGAAAAACTGAATCTAGTCAAGAGAAAAGAGATGCTAAAACTCATTTTACAACTGGAAAAACAGGTAGTTCAACCGTTAGAAAATCAATCGGCTCATTAATTTTAAAAAAAGAAAATCTTAACCCCGTTCCTCGAAACAATAGCGACTACAAAAAAGGAAGATTCAGTCATTTTAAATTTGATTTAGAAAGCGAAGAAAAAATAACAACTTGGATGAAAGACAATCTGGCGTTATCCTTTTATGAATATCCGAAAGGCAAAGAACTCATAGGCAAATTAGAGACTGAAATAATCAGAATTAAAGCCAATTTTGAATATTGACTGGAAAAACCCTGAAAACCCATTTAAGGAAGAAATAAAACAGTTAAGAAAGAATTGCGCTTTAATGGCAATAAAGAATTCCGAATATAAAAATAAAGGCAAAAAAATGATACTGAATGAGGCGACAGTTTTTGGACAATCAACATCAATCATAGCCCACATTGACAATATCACTAAGAATGATGTAAGAAATAGAAACATCAGAATTAAGGTTAAGAATAAGCCTTTGTTTCCTTTGGAAAAAACAGGAATACCAACTTCATATTTGTTGGACTTCAAAACGGGAAACACTGACTTTAAGGCAGAGTATAAAATTGGTTCAAAAGACGGAAAATCAAGGAGCGGAATTTTAAAACTTGGGGATAACATTTATGATGAGAGCCTTAAAATACGGGCTGGAACCGCTTTAAAAATCAGTAAAGCAAAAGAAAATAAGTACTTAATTGAGAGAATTTAAAAATACGTTGGGTAATTGAGTAGGCGGCTCCGCCCTGAAATAGGAACGGAGTGCACCTCTCACACCACCGTACACTTCCTTCGTCAGTGCAGGCCAAGCGGTTCTCGTATACGGCGGTTCGACAATCGTCAATATGTTCGCCCTTTGCACCGAACATAGCTATTCCCTACTTTATAAATGGGCTAAGCCGAAGCTTTCCCAGTTTAATTCCAAGAAAATTAACGTTCGGCCCTTCGCTACTAATGAGTCCGATTTGTTTATCGGCTCGTTTCACGCAACTACTATGACCTCTGTTGACTTCTCATTCTGCCATTCCGTGGCTATGGAGACCTCCCCAGGTAATGACATCTTCTTTCCCCCGATTCCTGCCGGATCTACTATTTCGGTGTCCACTTAAAGTGTTTCGGACGTCACAATGATGTGCTTGCTCATCCAACCTCATAGCCTCATATACGGTTCCTGCTTGGTTTATCCTGGGCGCAGCCGAAGGGTCAGTACCGAGTTTTGTAGTCCTGCTTCCTTCACTCCCTATCTCACGACAGACAAGCTTGCAGCTTACTAATGGTTCAGGGCGTTACCCCTGCCCATAAGGGACTTGCACCCTCTAGATTAATTATTTACTTTGTAGTAAATAAAAGATGCCCATGCTGGGCACACACAATAAATAAATGCAAGTCGGCTTTAATCCCGCTCCGGTTGGGGCTTTTCGGTAGACAGAGAAACATCCAGTATCTTTACAACACCTCAGACCAAACCGCCCTGCGTTTATTAAACCTTTGTGGGTAATGTTGAAAAAGCGTTGTAAAAAAGGTACATTTGAAAAACTATGAATGATTTGACTTCAATAGAGATTTGTGCAGGAGCAGGTGGCCAAGCATTGGGAATGGAAAGAGCCGGTTTCGAACATATAGCGCTGGTTGAAATTGACCATTTGGCTTGCGAAACTTTACGGAATAATAGACCAAATTGGAATGTTCTCGAAATGGATGTGCAAGAATTTGATGCTTCAAGTTACTTGGGAGAGGTAGACCTTTTAGCAGGTGGAGTACCTTGTCCTCCCTTCTCTATTGCTGGTAAACAACTTGGTAAAAAGGATGAAAGAGACTTATTTCCAGAGGCAATTAGGATTATCAGAGAATGTAATCCTCAGGCCATTATGTTAGAGAATGTTCGTGGAATTCTTTCTACAAAATTTGAACAGTACAGACAATGGATATTAGATGAGTTAAACACATTGGAGTATTCCTGCGATTGGCAATTACTAAATTCTTCTGATTATGGTGTTTCTCAATTGCGACCAAGAGCAATATTAGTAGGTTTTAAAGATGACATTGGAAAATATTTCAAGTGGCCTGAAAAAAATGTTATCTCTGCCACTCCAATAGGAGAATTACTTTTTGAAGAAATGGCTTCGAATGGTTGGGATAAAGTGGTCGATTGGAAATCAAAAGCAAACTCTATTGGCCCAACACTTGTAGGGGGTTCAAAAAAACATGGTGGAGCGGATTTAGGACCTACCCGTGCTAAAAAGGCTTGGGCAGAACTTGGAGTGAATGGCGGTGGACTTGCAGACTACCCACCTGAACAAGATTTTTATGGAAATCCTAAGCTTACCTTAAAAATGACAGCTCTAGTGCAAGGATTTCCAAAAGATTGGGTTTTTATCGGAAAAAAGACACCCGCTTATCGTCAAGTTGGCAATGCATTCCCACCGCCAGTTGCAGAAGCAGTTGGTAAATCTATAATCAAAACACTTCGAAAATGGCAAAAGGAAAAAAAATCGGAGCTCGAACAAAACTTCGAGAGTATTTCCTAGAAAATATTGGAAATGTTTTAGACTCCGATACTTTAAGAGAAATTGCCGGAATAAGTGAATGGGCTAGAAGAGTCCGCGAATTAAGAAATGAGGAAGGCCTTAATATTGTAACCCACAACGATAGAAGTGATTTAAAGCCTGGACAATATCTATTAGTTGACACCAAATCTCTTCCCGCCTTCGAACGTGGAATATCTAAAGAAACAAGAGCATTTGTACTAGACAGAAACGGATTTACGTGCCAAATGTGTGGAGCAGCGGCAGGAGAACCTCATCCAAATGACAACGGACGTAAAACACGACTACATATTGGCCACATAATAGATAAGTCAATGGGCGGTACAGACGAAGCGAACAATCTTAGAGCAATTTGTTCTGTGTGCAACGAAGGTGCTTCTAACTTAACTCTTAATCGTCCTAGTGCGATTAAATTAATTGCCCAAGTTCGTAGAGCAACTGCAAAAGACCAACTTGACATTTTAGATTGGCTTGTAAAAAAGTTTCCTCGACAGACAAAAGAGATGATTGATGAATAAAATACTACCTACAATAACTAAGCATTCGTGTGGTCGGTACGACCCAACATGAATGTAGTGTTGACTGAACCGGACCGGTTTGTCTTACCTATGGGGATTGGTCTGTTCTTGAGAAGTGCTTTTGTGTATTGGGAAGGACGCCACCACTTTTATTCCAGTCCGATTTTTGGTTCCTGAGAGGTTGCCGTCCTTGATTTTCGGCACCTATTTGGGGAACTTTCTTTCTGTTCCTGCCATTTTCGTTGTTCCCGGACAATCTTGGAAGACTAATGTCAAGACCTGATCCAAGAGACCTCAAGAACAGGCTGAACAGCTTGGACTTGAATTATCCCGTCTATTTGGAGCCATTTATGCCATTTTGGAAGGCTTTCTTTTTAAGGGCAACTTACTTTACGGCCAAAAATCATCCATAATATCCACATCACATCGCTCTAAATCAAAACTGATCACTTATTTTTATTCAAAATCGGGTTTCTGCACGGACGCCCGTTAGCCACAAGCTAATATATTATCATAAATGAACGTTTGGAGAATAAATTTAAAAACAGCAGGCGAAGATCCACGAATTTTTTGTTTGAATAGTCATATTGTTGGTGTTGGCTGGCAGGTTGACAATCATAATTCTAGCTTGGACTGGATTGAATATAAAAAACTTGGAGAAAAACAATATAAGGACAAGGGCTCCAAAGGTTGGTGGCCGGCATTAAATGGAATAAAAAATCGAATTCAAATAAATGACCTCGTTTGGACAAGAGATAAACAAGGAGTGTATTATTTAGGAAAAATTACGAGCGAGTGGCGTTACGAACTTGGTAACAATTTTAAAAAAGCTGATGTAGTAAATGTTCGATCTTGCCAATGGATAAAGGTTGGTACAGTACAATTCGTTCCAGGCAAAGTAGTAAATAGTTTTATTCCGCGAAGGACACTCCAAAAAATTGCGGATGAAACAATCCGATTATACTCTAAATATCTTTTCAACAAACTTGACGGATCGAACTTTTATGAGCTTAATAAAACCGATAAATTTGATATTTTTTCATTGATATCGTCTGATGGTTGCGAAGATATTTTAGGTTTATACCTTCAACTTAAAAAAGGGTACATCATTATTCCCAGTTCCTGCAAGTCCGACACTACAAACTATGAATATGAATTGCTAAATAAAAAAACCAAAGAAAAAGCTGTGGTGCAGGTCAAAAATGGGGATGTTAATCTTAATACGACCGACTTTTCTAATATTAACTCGACTATTTTTCTTTTCACGACTAAAGGAAAATATTTTGGCAAAAAGGAAAATATTCATTTTATCGACCCGAAGCAAATGGAGAATTTTATTTTCTCTAATCTTAAAATGATGCCGAGCAAAATCCAAAATTGGGTTTCAATATATAGCGAATTAAAAAAGCCAGTGGCTAATAACAACGCATAAAACCAATACGGCCGATTTTCCAACCGGAAAATCCACCGAATATTTTAACTCAGTACAGGCCGACATATTAGCATGGTCAACCCGTACTCGTCTTATGCAAGACCGATGGAGTACATTCAGCTAAAGCTGACCCGTGCGGCTATACTTTGCAATGCAAAGCAAAGCCCCGCACCACAGAAAATTTGACACAACACCCCGATAAACCAAATTGCTTGCCACCCCTAACTACAAACAGCTTTGGCCCCGCCGGTTCAAACCGTGCACTTCACACAACAATCGCTAAATGCAATTTGGCAACGTCCCTATTGTCTTTTAAATCTTATATGTATCTTCGATACACGATTTAAAACCTAGGACGTCACTGCGTTTAGCGGGGTGTTAGGTGCAATTAATCCCATGATTTTGAAATATAATTTATTAGAAAACTTAAACTCAATTGACTTTATTGCAATATGCTTTATTGTACTTATCAAAATTGCGGAGGCAGTAATAGATTTAAAGTTCAATAAACTAAATATTACCGAAACAAAAACTTCAATTAAGTTGAGGCTAACAGATAGCCTATTTTATTGGTTGAATTGGCTTTTTAATTTAGCTATTTTCACGGTATATTTTCTACTAATAAAATTTTTCATTCACCCAAATTCAGCAAGTTATGCCATATTTCTGGTGATAATGCTTCTAATTGTTGTAGCTAAACCTGTAATTATCTTCATTGTAGACCGTCTTTACAAACAAGAAGTAAATTTAAAAAAGTGGATTACCTTCACAATAATCAATCAGATATACAGAGTATTTCATGGATTCATGGTGTTTTCAATTCTACTATTCGGCTTAATCGAGAATGTCCATTTATCCAAAGCATATAATGCTGAAAGGTTAATAAATAGTGAGATTCAAAACATAAACAGACAAAACAACGAGATTACGACAAACATAAACACACTAACTGCTAATCTGGACAATATTCAAGAAACTATTAATAAAACTAAAAATAACGCAAATGAATTAAAAAGTTCCCTGAAATTATTGGAAGAAAAAAGACGAGAACTAACTCTTCAAAAGAAAGAAATTGAGAGCGTTATACTCGATTTAGAGGCCAAAAGAGAAGATGAAATAAAAAATGACAAAATGTATCAATTGATAGCAAAACTATTTCAACAAAACACCTTTACCGGAATAATTATTGGTGTACTAACAAGTCTTTTAGCCTCCTTTTTGTTTCGACTGTTAACTAAAAAAAATAATCAATAAACTGTACCTACTAGCGAAACATTCCCGCCAAGGGCGGGCAGGCTGTGTGGTCGGTACGGTCTGACATGAATGCCGTGTTGACTGAACGGGACCGGTTTGTCTTACCTATGGGGATTGGTCTGTTCTTGAGGAGTGCTTTTGGGTATTGGGAAGGAGGCCACCACTTTTATTCCAGTGCGATTTTTAGTTCCTGAGAGATTGCCGTCCTTGATTTTCGGCATCTATTTTGGGGTCTGCTGATTTTCACAAAGATCATAAATTCTAGGCCGCTGCGATTTTATGGGCATTTCGGTATCCATGGCCTACAGGTCCAAAAATTGCCCGTACAACTTCGTCGCCATGGTCGAATAACGGCGTTGGACGCAACGATCCTTTGAACAAGGCGCGGAAAATAGCGTATAGGTCCGCTATTTTTACCAACGATATCAGGTTCATCACAAAGAAGACGGCACCTATCCAACTCTCGGAGGTGTCCCTTCTCCTGGCCCGTATGTTGTTGAGGCCGTATGCGCTCTTCCCCTGACCGAACTTGCCCTCGATCAGGTTGCGCTGGTTGCGTTCCTTCTTGAGTTTGCGTTTTTGATAGGCGGTGAGCCCTTGTTTCGGGGGCCGTCCCAAGGGTTTGCCGACGATCCTTATGCCCTTTTCCTTGAGCCATTTCCTGTTTTCCCTGTTGAGGTAGATGCGGTCCGCCAGGACCAGTTCCGGATAGTGCCCATGGGTTTCCCTGTAGGCCCCGACCTGAAGTTCCAGGTCCTTCGCCTCGTTGAAGTTGTCCCAGCTTATATGTTCGGCCCGGGCCATCCCGTCGGCCTCGCTCGAGCTTATCTTCGCCCCGAATTCCGTGGACGCCTTGTCCTTTCCCCTTGGTACGGGGCGCACGTACGGTTGGTAGATGTTCACGATCCTGTCGGCTACGCTATGTACCCTTTGGTCGTACATGTATTTCTGTTGTCCGTACAGAAGTTGCAGCACCCAGTATATCCTTTGGTCACGCTTGGGCAGGGGGGACCGGGAGGGGTACGGGTCCGGCATATCGGGGAACATGCCCACGGCCTTCCCGGCCTTCCTTTGCTCCTCGATGGCGTCCAGCAACTTTTCGATATGGCCCAGGTCCCGTTTCAGGTAGGCGAGCTGTTTGCGTATAAATTTTCGGACCTCCTTTTTTGTCTTCCCCCTCTTTTTGGAAAAGGCCAGGTATCCGCTGCGCGCGATCCTGCGATAGTCCCTCGGCTTTTTGCACGGGCCCGCCTGTGCGTACAACAGGTCGGTGATGCGCTCGGCCTCCCGCCTTGCCGTATTGAGCAGTCCCGCGTCCGTGGGGAAGGCTATTTTCTGGTCGGCCACCGTTGCATCTATCTTCAAGGTGCCCTTGTTCCCGGGGGCCCCTTTCTGGCCCGGGCCCTTGTCCTTGTCGACGTTCCGCTTTTTCTTCGGCCTTAGCCCGTCGGCCCTTTCTATGATCAGTTCGTTCCACTTGTCAAAACTCTCGGCCCCCATCCTTTTCCTGATATCGACAAACACCGTGGGATGGAAGGGCTCCCTGGCCTGGAAGCCGGGAAGGCCGCAGAAATACTGGAGATAGACGTTCTCGCTTATCATCGCGACGGTGCCCCGGTCGTCCAGTCCCAGCCTGTGCTTTACGATGATCGCCCCGATGACCATGCGGACATCGATGCTCTCCCGGCCGCAACCGCTGCTCAGTTGCCTGGAGTACACGGCCGCCAGGTCGTCCCAAGGGACAAGTTCCGCAAGTTTTACCCAACGGTTGTCGGGCGAGAGCTCCTTTTCGAAGGGATTCGAGAATCCCGATAGGGTGAGTTGGTTCGACGGGGTATATTTGATCATAACTGCACGGGTTTATAACCTTAAGGTACGAAAACCCGTGCATTCGGGCAATGAAAAACTCATGTTTTTATCACATAATAAACTGATTGTTAATAACTTAAGTCGTAAATATTAAAAAATCAGCAAGCCCTATTTTGGGAACTTTATTTCTTTTCCGGCTATTTTCGTTGTTCCCGGACAATCTTTGAAGACTCATGTCCATACTTGATCCAAAAGACCTCAAGGAAAGGCTGAAACAGCTTGAACTTGAATTATACCACCTAATTGGAGCAATTTGCGCCATTCTGGGTGGCTTTGTTTTTTTTGGCAACTTATTTTACGGCCAAAAAATCATCCATAAAATCCAGATCAGATGGCTATAAATCAAAAACGATCACTTATTTTTATTTGAAATGGGGTTTCTACGCAGACTCCCATTAGCTTTAATTTAATCAAATATTATGAAAAAAATTACACTTTTAATATTATTATTTACGACAACAATTTCATTTGGACAAAATTCATCTGATTACAAAGAATATTTGAAAGAAAAAATTGAGGCAAGTGAGCCATTAGAAAATTACAAATATTTGGTTCTTTTTGGCGATTATGGTGTGCTAAAAGTTGATGCAGAAACTTTTGTAGGTCGAAATTTAACACAATCTGAATATGAGCGCATGATGTTTTTTGGAACTGAAATTTATGTTTCGGATAATAGAATGAAATTATTCGCGGAAGCTATTCGTGGTTGCGATTTAAAAGGTGTCAGAAAAGTTGGAATGACAAAGGCAAATCAAAACGGAACAGTATATTACTCAATCAAAATTTATATTAATAGTGGATTTATAGCGTCGGAATTTTCTGGAACGAATAAACCAGTAAAATGGATTGATGATTTTACCATAAATGTAAGTTGTGATAAAAGTACAGCAGAAAATATCAAACAATCCATTATTCGATTAGCAGAATTAAATGGTGCGGAAAATGTACTTGATGCCGACAACCTGTTCAAAAACTAAAGCTAATAACTAAGCATTCCCGCTAAGGGCGGGCAGGCTGTGTGGTCGGTACGGCCTAACATGAATGCAGTGTTGACTGAACCGGGCCGGTTATAGGTTTATTATGGTAATTACTTTAACGAAGTTGAAAATATTGAACAAAGACAAATACTAGACTAACAAGGCTAAACCAAATCACTTTAATTGCGGTGCACTGACCTAATTAATACAGCTTTAGCTTAAAAGCATGTGGAATGAAAACGTACGCCATCAATAGGCTAAAAGTAATTTGGCCACGTTCACCCGCACTTCGCTATATTTAAATAAAATTTAAATCCGCTGCGTGCTGAACAAAACTACGTTTAGCCCGGCGTTGGCGGTAATTTTAGTTGGACACTAACACCAATAATATGAGCACTTCTAAAGACATAGTAAAAGCATTTGGATTTCTTTGTTTATTACAAAGTGTTGAAACTTATGTAAGCTATCTTGAAAACAATAATCGTAATAAAGAGAAAAAAGATTCACTTAATATTGAGAATAAAAAGAAGGAAAATTATCACAGAAAAATTAATGAGTCCAATAAACTTGCTAATGAAGAATCAAATAGATTAATTACCTGGTCTTTATCAATGATAGGCGGCTCAATATTATTAATAATAAGCACAGATTACGTTAATCCGACGGGCTGGATTTTATATAGCTACTTTTTATTTGCAATAGGTTGGACTGTTTTAGCAATGTCGATTTATTATGGCGAAACGCTTACAAGGATTTATATGTCAGGAGCAATTGCCAGTGAGACCGATACTTCAGCAATCAGAGTAATTGGTGAAAAAGTTGATGACTATTTTGAAAAGCAAATAAAGTTTTTTCGATTTGGCATCATTATATTTTCTATCTGGTTAATATTATTTTTAATTTGGTTTATTATAAGTAAAAAATAAAGTATGGAAACAAATATTGATTGTACTAAATGTCGCTGTTGGATTAGACCTTTTAAACCTTCAAGCCCTTGCTTTGAATGTTGTACAGCTAAAATTTTGCTTTACGCTAAACCGCTAGAACTTCAGGAATACTTCGATGTACCCGTAGAATTATCTAAAAAAATCTATGAGATGACTTCAAGTGATAAATTTAATGTTCTTTCTGACTTCAAATCCTATCTGAAAGACTACGAATTTGAAATTCTTTCAACAAAACTTAAAATTATAAGTGAGGAAGGCTGGAATTGGATTCAGACAACTTTAAAAGAAAAACTTGAAGCCGAAGAATTCGTGACGACCTAAAAACAAAACTACCGCCAATAACTAAGCATTCGTGTGGTCGGTACGGCCCAACCTGAATGCCGGGTTGACTGAACCGGACCGATTTGTGCAAAGCGTGTGGAATGAAAACGTACGCCATTAATAGGCCAAAAGTAATTTGGCCACGCTCACCCGCACTTCACTATATTTAAATAAATTTAAATCCGCTGCGTGCTTAACGTAACTACGTTTAGCCCTGCGCTAGTTTACATGCCTTATAAGATTAATGTTTAAATAAAAATTTATGAAGCCAATAATTTTTTTCTTGCAAGTCTGGCCGTAATCTGGACTTATGAAATCTCCCCGACAAATTCCAATTTAGAAGGATTATGGACCAATGAAAACACGGAGACACCTGGTATTGCCAAATGTAATATTAGATATCAGGACAATCGATTTTATGTTCAGATTTGGGGAAAATGCCATCCTGCCGATTGTGATTGGGGAGAAAACGCCTCAAAAGAAATTTCCAGTGAATCAGATGAACTAAAATTGACTTGGGACAATGAGTTCGTGGAAAGAAAGCAAACCCTTGAACTGATTGAGGGCAAGCTTATCATTACAACGGAAAGCCACTATAGAGATGGTAGGCCCAAAAACTCACACTCTGAGACTTTTGTTAAAAGAGAATCAAACTTAAGTTGTGTATAGCTCATTTCGGCGGATTTTCCAGCCGGAAAATCCAGCCTGATTCGCTATCTTGGGGCTATGGCGGGAAAGTCCGGAGGACGTTTTCCGCAACGAGCTATACACGAACCGTCAGTAAATATTATACTATGATTTGGAATGATCTTCAGAATCTTGAAGCCAAGGATTTTAAATGTGGTCATTGTGGCGAGAAAATCGCTTCGAATAAAGGATATTTTGCATCCGAAAAAAGGTGGGGTCGCCGAATGGAACAATATAATGCCTTGAAAGGATTTATCTATATATGCCACTTCTGTGACAAGCCAACATTTTTCTCTGAAGATGATAAGCAAGTTCCTGGGCCAGCATACGGAAATTCTGTTAGCCATATTTCTGATCATTTAGTTCACGAGTTATTCGAAGAAGCGCGCCAATGTCACTCTTACAATGCTTTCACATCATCCGTAATGTGCTGCCGAAAACTATTAATGAATATTTCCGTATCTGAAGGAGCAAAAGAAGGACTTTATTTTCAAAATTATATTGATTTTCTTCATGAAAATGGCTATGTGCCGCCTAAAGGTAAACCATGGGTAGATCAGATAAGAAAATTGGGCAACACAGCTAATCACAAGATAGAACCCAAAAGAGAAGAGGAATCAAGATTGATTTTACACTTTACGGAAATGCTACTCAGGTTCATATACGAACTACCAGGTCTGATGGAAAATTCGGATTAATAAACATTTGCTAATAACAAAGCATTCCTGCCAAGGGCGGGCAAGATGTGTGGTCGGTACGACCCAACATGAAAGCCATGTTGACTTGCAAATTACTATTTAGTTATTTGATTCTTTTTGAATGTTTTGGACAAACATTTTAAAAATTCAACCAAAATCTTCCTTAAAAGGGCTGCTAAAGTTTTTAATATTTCAATCATAGTCAGAGAATTTTGTAAGGGCTTCTAAAATCGAAAGTGCATACCCGGAAATACTGGCCATTTTTTTAATATGCTCCGCTTCTTCCCAATTCGACAAAAAACAAAGTTCCAGCAACACAGCCGGGCAATGACTAACTTCCCGAAGGACCTGAAAATTGGCACTTTTGACACCCCGGTTTTTGAATCCTAATTTTTCACTCCATGAAGAAACAAATAGTCGGGCAAGGAGCTCAGATCTGTTGTTGCCCTGCTTTATGTAAATTTCAGCTCCCTGCGCCTCCTTACGAATGGCTTGATTGCAATGAATGGAAACAAACACATCGGCCTTTAAAGCCCTGGCCAGTTTGGTTCTATTGCCCAGGGATATTAGTGTGTCCGTATATCGGGTAGAATAAATTTCAAAGGTGTCTTGAAATAGTTGCTTATTAAGCCGTACCACCTCCATGGCTATCTTTAATACAACCTCTTTTTCCTTTAACCCATTAATTCCAACAGCTCCGGAATCAGGACCTCCGTGTCCGGGATCCAAGACAACAATGGGTTTCTGTCTTTCTCGCTGCCCAAAGGTAGATTGAAAAACACAGAGCGTCATACAAATCAAAAAGTAGTAATAGCATTGCTTCATAGATTGAAAATTTTAAGTGCGTGTTGCACAATTTTCATCGATTTGAGCGAATCACTTAAAATCCACGAAATTTTAACGCATTCAACTGTTAATTTTTAGTCGATTCGCTGCATTCGCTCCTTTTCATCTCAAATTCGTCAACAAGAATTCATCAACCGCCCTCTCCCAACAGCTATTGGGAAGGCATCAAAAAAACGAACAGTTATGAAAATTTCTTTTAAATCGGCATTTATGCCGCTGTTGTTATTGGCAACGGCCCCAACCAATGCCCAAATTGGTGGTATCGAAGACTCAGTTACTGACATTTCAGATACCATACGGGTTGTATTCCCGGTTGTGCTTGGAGCAATCTTCCTGGTTGGCTTCCTCTTCAATGCGGGACATTTCTTTGGCGAAAACTCAGACCTTAAAAAGGGGATTACACGTGTGCTCGTGTTCGTACTTATTGCAGGTGCCGTAGTCGGCATCTTTACCTATCTGATAACCATTGTAGTATAATGAAGGTTTACCAGGTATATCGTAACATTCGCAAACGGGCCCTGATATTCGGGCTTCCGGTAGCCATGTTCGCCCTGCAAATGGTCGGGGTCATTGGATCTCTATTAATTGTTGTATTCTCTTTCAGTTTATCCCTCATCATAGGTGCAGTGATTGTGAATGGGGTACTGTACATGATATTATTGAAGTTGACCCATCGTCCCGAACTGTTTCATTTATCCAGACTTTTTCCGGAGACAATTTCAAACAAAAAAACTACCCCTCTCAGCTATGCGGATTAACCTCACACAACACTATCCCATAGCAGATGTTCAAGACAACCTGGTCTTTGCCACTAATGGTAACATTATGCTGTGTTACAAGGCGAAATTACCCGAGATCTATTCATTGTCCGAAAAGGATTTTGAGGAACTCCACGGAACCTGGTTCCAGGCTCTTAAATCCTTACCTGCGGGTACCATGGTTCACAAACAGGATGTGTATCAAAAACTGGAATATACATCAGAACAATTGCCGAATTCAACGTTCCTGGAAAAGGCCACATATGATCATTTCAAGGGCAGGCCATACATCTCCCACTCATCCTATCTGTATTTTATATGGCCCAAGAACAAAGGGTTGAACAAGGCCAGGTATGTCAATCCCTTTAAATCGGTCCCGAAATCGATGCCCGATAAAATGTCCAATACCGTAAACGGATTTGTAAGTGCTGTGAAGGAATCGATAGGTTTTTTGAACAATAGCCCCAAATTGGAATTCGATGCCATGGATTTAAAGGACATCCTTGATGCAACGAACAGATTTTTCAACGGCTTCAACGAAGGCTTTGATACCGATCTTGTGTTTAATAGGGAATATGCCCAGATCGGTGAGCACTATTTTGATGTATTGGCCGTAAACAACGAGACCTGTTTCGCGGACAAGGTCCAAAGCAGTATAACGAACGAGGCGTTTACCTCTGACGATTTTGTATTTCATCAGGGTTTTATCGATGGTCTCGGACTTAATTTCAACGAGAACCATATTGTCAACCAAATTCTTTATCTGGATGATAAGCATAAGTGGCGCAAGTTGTTGGAAAAACGTATCGAGGAACTCAGCAAGTGTTCCAATTTTGGCACACAAAACAAGGTGGTACATGGAAAGGTGCAGACCATTCTCGATAAGATCAATCAGGATGATTCAGCCAGGATTGTTCGCGGCCACCTTAATATCGTCTTCTGGTCTCGGGAAGCCCGGGCGCTAGGCAATATTGCAACTAAAATTAAAACAGAGTTTAAGGAACTGGATATAACGCCCTACTATCCCCGAGGGGAGGAGCGAAAAAACTATTTACTCAACAGCTACTGTTGTTTCTCTTCCAATTTCCCGGGTGAGGATTTATACGTAACCGACCTAAAGCATTCCCTATGCCTTCTTATCAATAATACCAATTATAAATCGGATGCCACAGGAATCATTTTCAATGACCGCCAACATAACATTCCCGTTTTAAAGGACGTGTGGGATGAAAGAAAGAAACGGATCAGGGCCAGAAACTTTGCCATATTCGCCCCTACCGGTGAAGGTAAATCGTTCCTGGCCAACAACATTCTTCGTCAATATTTCGAGAGTGGGGTTCGGTTGGTGATCATAGACCTTGGTGGGAGCTATTCCAAGTTTGCCAAACTCTATCCCGACCAACATATTATTTTGCGTTATGAGCAAGGAAAAAGCCTCGGCATTAATCCTTTTTTTATAACAAAGCCCAGCGATGTGGAGCCGGAACGTTTGGAAGATCTCTCAGTCTTTCTTTTTGAGCTCTTCGCTTCGGGCATTAAGGTCACTAAAGCTCAACAGGTAGCCCTAAAGAAGATCCTGCAACACTATTACCGAATGGTTTCTGATCATCATTCCCTGGAGGGGTTTTACAACTTTATCCGGGAACGAAAGGAAAACGTAATGCTTGAATTGGGTATTGACGAGACATACTTTAATGTAAAGAACTTTCTGCACATCATGTCCGAGTATGTGGGAGATGGCCTCTATAGTTTTCTCTTTGAGGTCAACGAAGACCAGTCCTATAAAATCGAGGACAAACGATTGATCGTTTTTGAACTCGATGAAGTTAAAGACAATAAGGAGGTGCTGTCCGTCATGCTCAAGCTTATTAAGTCGGCCATCCAGAGAACAATTTGGCGCAATCGTGCCGAAAAAGGAATCATCCTTTTTGATGAGTTCGCCAAACAGCTGAAATTTGATAATGTCCTGGAGAGTGTGGAATTCTATTACCAGGCAATCCGGAAACAGAACGGGGCGATTGGTATTGTTCTGCAATCCATTAACCAGTTGCCGGGCAACTCAACATCTGCAAGTATTTTGGAAAATACCCAGGTTATTTATAGCCTGAGAAACGAGTTAGGTTATGATGAACTGGCCAAAAGGTTGAGTCTGTCAAGACATGATCTGAACCAGCTGAAGTCCATCAAAAATGATCTGAAGGGTGAACGGAAGTACACGGAGATCTTTATCAAGATCGGCAAGGAGAGCAACATTTTCCGATTGGAGGTTCCACCCGAAGTCTATGCAGCCTACCTCACGGATGGCTCCGAAAACGAGGTCATAATGGCCATTTATAAAAAGACCGGTGATATGGAAGCGGCTATCTCCGAGTTTGTCAAAGTTAAATTGCAAAAATCAAATTCATTCAATTAAAATTCAACATCATGAAAAAATCAAAAACACTTGTTCTATCCATCCTGTTTATCATAACAATTGGAGGCAATGGCTCCGCCCAGGGCATTCCGGTTTATGACAACACCAACTTTTTGTCCCTGGTTAAACAACTTTTTGAGTCCGCCAAGCACACTTCCGAGTTGATCAAAACGGTGAAATTTTTGGAGCAGGCCAAAGAGGCATTGGACAAGGTCAACAACGCAGTCAAACAATATGAGGCCGTAAGAGAAATATATGAAAACAATCAGGTGCTGGTAGCTATGGTCAGAAATGATTTGAGAGGCATTTTAAACTCCCCCTATATACAGCCTGATGAAATCGATGCCGTTTCCAACGCCTTCAATTTTATCATCGACGGATCGTTGCGCAATCTGAAATTTATGGAAGAGGTGGTTTCAAACGACTTCTTAAAGATGAACGATGCCGAACGATTGGCCATTTTGGAGACACATCGTGACGATTCCAAAAAAATGGTCGCAGATATTACCCTGAAAAGCAAAAGGTACAAAATGATCATCTCCTTTCGCGAAATGCAGGATAAGATCAAGAAAAGGGAAACCAACTATTAATCCACATCAAAATGGTGCTTTCAATAGGATTGGAATATGTGGATGCAATTTATCAAACCGTCAAGGACAGTGATTTTGCCTCTTATACCATTGCAGGGATGAAAGCGCTTGCCATATTGTTCTTTCTGATCAACATTCTAAAAAAATATTACGAGGGCGGTGCCAACCGCAGTGGATTAACATGGGGCCTTACGCCTACCGATCTGATAAAGAACTTTGCAGTGGTAATGGTGGTGATTTTTTCAACGGAAGTCCTGGATGCCTTCGATAAAATTTTGGTAGCAGTTGAGGGGCAATACCGGAACACAGCTCCTGACCTGATTCCGTTGGACATCCAACAGATAGCATTGGAGGAAGATCTGGGGCTGCTGGATGCTACTGCCAAGGCCATGGGGTTGTTGTACGAATGGTTGGCCACCCCTTTTCTTGGAATACGTACGATAGCATTTGCCGTCAGTCTTTTTCTTTGGGTTCTGGATTTGTTCATCTACCCGCTTTTTTTAGCGGAACGCTATTTTTTGCTTGGGATTATGCAGGCTTTTTTTCCCTTGGTCATCAGCATGGCAGTCTTTGAAAAGTTCAGGGAAATGGGCTATCGCTTCTTTAGACTCTATGCCGGAGTATATATGATCGTGCCCGCCTTTTTTTTGGTTAATGTATTTGTCAACGAACTGTACAGGGAAATTACCGATAATTTTTGGCCGAACCTGTTCGGAACGGATTTCGGGGGTGAACTCTTTGCGCCACTAATTGAGTTGGCCGGAGTAGGTTTTATAGTGTTGCTGAAGTTCAAACTATATAAACGGGCCACCAGTTTCACATTTCGATTATTCGCCGGCTAGGCCAGCCTTAATTTATAAAATATGAAAGCCCATAATGGGCATTTAATTAAAAAATGGCCAATACCAACCGATATAAATTACACTAAATCAATAGGTTGGTGAAATTTTATTTAGATGAAAAGAGTATTGACCCCCTATAGAAATATTTACAGCATATTAAAATTAAACCGATTCATCGTTTTGGCCGTGGTCTGCGTCAGTTTTATGACCAGTAGCATATCCTTATGGACAGTCTTTCGGTTTAACCGTACAATGCTCAACAGTACGTTTGCCGTAAATACCGATGGCTCGGTCCTACCCTTGAAGCTGGTCTCCGAAAAAGAGAATATGGAGGTGGAGGCGTTATCACATTTAGACCTGTTCCACAACTATTTTTATGGAATTGATGAAAGCAACTACGAGCGTAATCTCGAAAAGGCGCTTTGGTTGGGCGATAGTTCCGTTGACAATGCCTACCGGCAAAAGAAATCGGATGGGGTTTACAACCGGCTCATGCAATATTCCCTGGTCCAAAAGGTCATCAGCGTCAAAACGCAACTTGATCTGATGAAAGAGCCCTACGGATTTCGAACGGAAACCATCTTCGAAATAAACAGGGGATCCGTGGTGGACCGGTATCAATTGATTACGACAGGGAGGCTCATCAAAGTAGACCGAAATTTTCCCAATAATACCCACGGGCTTTTGATAACCAAATTTTTTGAAAACTCGTTGCGCAAAATCTCGAATAACGCTAAATAAATGTCATGAAAATAGAACGAAATAAAATCATTTTTATCAGTATTATCGGATTGGTAATAAGCTTCATTGCAGGCTACACGTATATCGCAACTAATGAAGATAAGGAGGTTGATGGCACACTTCAGCAACCAGACGTTCCGGAGCTCAAGGAAGAGCAAAAGGCATATAATTCGAAATTAGATGCTGTAAATGATATTAAAGAGGAAAGGGTATCCAACGCTCCAAGTGTCTATGATAAAGCCTTATTGGATTCCACCGGAAGGTATGACCCCCATCTCGAAGAAAAAAAGCGGCAGCGGATTGTGGACAGCATTTATAAAAATGGCCGGATCGACTATGAGTTGGGCAATTATAGGAAGTCGGACGGCGCTGTGCGGGCAAATGCAAGTGAATCGATAACTAAGCCCACTTCTCCGGAACCGATAGACTTTGCCAAAAGGCATAAGGCATTTTTTAGTTTTTCTTCTTCTCCGAAAAGCGCGGAACCAATGGAAGCAAAAGCGGAAACAGATTCATTTATTATGGTTGAGGTCAGTGGCGAGCAAACAGTAAAAAAAGATAGTCGGCTGGAGCTTCGTTTGGCCGTAGATGCATTAATCAATGGGGATTTGATAGCGAGGAATACTTTGGTCTATGGCTTCGTAAGCTTCAGGACCAATCGGGTCCTTATCAACATTACCAATATAAAGCACAAACCTGTCAATTTAAAGGCCTTCGACTTGCTGGACGGCAACGAGGGCATTTATGTGAAGAACAGTTTTACCGGAGAAGTCGCCAGGGAAGTTATCGGTGATGTTGTGGAAGATATTAATATTCCCGGTGTACCCCAGGTAGGAGGAATAAAGCAGGTGTTCCGGCGGAACAATCGCAATGTAAAGGTCACTATTTATAACCAATACCAACTTATATTAAAACCGGCGTTATGAGAATAATTTGCATCCTTTTATTATTTCTTATCGAGTTTAATGTCCGTGCACAGGAGACCAAAACAATATATGCGAATGATAAGCAGGTAGTCGGATTGTTCTTTCCCAATGAAATTCGGCAAGCGGTCGTGGGGTCTTCAAACTTTACATTTAGCTACAATAAAGAAAATCCACAGCGAGTGGGCCTATTACAGGGCATTAAGGGAAACGAAAGCAATTTGTTGGTCATTACAGCTACGGATGAAGTCTTTTCTTATCTGCTGAGTTATCGAGAAGAATTGGATACATTGAATTATTTTATCGTTTCTAAAGAGCGAAAAGGCCTGGAAAAGTCGGTCAATAGGTTCGCATTTAAGAATATTTTACCTGCTAAAATGGATACCATAATTAAGCCCTCAAAGACTCATTTCAAGAATCGCGTGGAATACTTTAAAAAATTCAGTGAATATCATTTGAAGCATAATCAAAACAGTTTAAAGAAAAAACGGAAAAAAGGGTTGAAACTACATCTCAAGGACTTAATCTATGACCGGACCGAGGTCTATGCCCTGATAGAAATTAAGAATAGATCAAGGATTGATTTTGAAGTGGACTATCTTAGGATTTTTAAAGTGAATGGCAATAACAAAAGGAAATCTTCCTATCAAAAGGTGCCGTTGGCACCGGTCTATACCAGTCGGTTTCCCAAAATGATCAAAGTAGGGGAATCTCAACGCTTTGTGTTGGTAGTGCCCAAATTTACCCTAGGGGATGCAGAAAAACTCTTGTTGGAGTTCAAGGAGTTCCGCGGTAGTAGAATACTACAATTAGACCATGAATGACGTGTTTAGTATTAGCCCAATACAGCGAATATATAACGAAATTATGTCATGATATTTGGATATGCCAGGGTTTCAACTCAAGAACAAAATTTAGAATCTCAAATTGACCTATTAAAAAAAGCCGGTTGTGAAAAAATATACAAAGACATTGCCAGCGGTGCCAGGAGTGGTAGAAAAGGGCTTAATGAATTGATCAAATACATGCGCAAAGGGGACACTGTTATTACTTATAAGAATGACCGGGTGTTCCGTTCTTTAAGAAATATGGTCGAGCTTATAGACAAGTTCAATAAATGTGGGGTTCATTTTAAAAGTTTAAGCGAACCGGAATTTGACACAGCCTCGGCAAATGGGAAATTCTTGTTACATATATTTGCAGCTGTCGCGGAATTCGAAAGAAACCTTATTAGTGAAAGAACCAAAGTTGGACTTGCCAACGCGCGGAAACGAAACAAACTATTGGGCAGGCCAACTGGATCCAAAAAAGAGACCATTGAAAAGTACCACTTTGCAAAATACCTATATGACAATAAAGCCTTACCTATAAAAATGGCATGTGAAAGGGCTGGCATTAGCAAAAGTTCTTTTTATCGTGTTGAAAAGGGTTCGACGTTATAATGAAGGCTTACCTGTTTTTCATACAGTTTAAAAATCAATTATTTTTAGATTATGAAGAAAAGCTGGTTTACCGAAGCACAGATCGTATCTATGCTTCAGCATTACGATTAAGGAGTCAAAATCACTGATATCTGTCGTGAGCATGGCATTACCACCGCGACATTTGGATGATGGAGAGGTTATCGACAAGCTCATCGAGATGAGCGAGACCAAGCCTAACCGGGATTGATTACTATTTCCACCGCATCCGCTCACAAGGTTTTAACTCGAACCGTAAAAGGTGGATGCGTTAATTTGCACAGGTTTTATAAGGGTTTATGCTAAAGATTTCATTGATTTTAATAAGTTAATCCAGGTGTTTTATGTAAATAAGTTTTATCGTTTATTTGATTTATCATAAAATGTGCTACATCAGCACGAGATACCATTTTTGTAAGAATGTAATTGCCCACCTTTTCTCCGTGTTTATATTCAGTTCTTTTTTTTCCGTTAGTAAGTTGTGCAGGCCGCACAATTGTCCAATCTAGGTTACTTTGTTTTATTATTTTTTCTTGTTTGGATTTATCTAAAAAATAAAAGAAAAGTATGAAGGGAATTGTAAATAAAGTGTAGTATAAACCAAGTTTGAATCTACTTTCGTTTATGCCTAAAGATGTAATGCAAATAAAACGTTTTATTTTTTGTCTTTGCATCTCGGCAATAATATTCCTTGTTCCTTCCGAAAGTATGGTTGTCTTAATAATAAATCGTTTGTGTCCCAATGCGGACAACACAGCATCTTGTCCTTTGAAGGTATCTCCAAAGCTTTTTGGTTTGAGTACATTTCCTTTTTTAATAGTAAGATTAGGATGATTATTTTTCACTTTTTTTGGAATCCGCATTAGGGCAGTAATTGAATACCCCTGTTCCAATCCTTGTTTAATAAGTTCCTTACCTGTTTTACCGGTCCCCCCAATTATTAGAATATTCATTTTTTTCTTTAATTTCTATAAAGTTGCTAAATTTAAAAGTCAAGTAATTAAGTTTGCAACTGAATTGTCGAATTATGGAACCCAATTGCAAAAGTGGGAGACGCTGACAAATTGCCTATAGCGGTTCTTTTTTGAACTTTAAGTTTCCTGAATGAAGGTAGAAATTATTTCCACAGTCCCATAAAACGTTGGTTTTATGGGACTGGCGTTTATTAGAATTTTGGAACGGATTGGATATGCGGATGTAGCTGACAATAGAGGAAGCTATTCCGTTATATCTCTTGTTATGTCTTCGCCTTTCTTTTCTTGTTCGTTATACTTCTTTCAGTTATCATTCTAAGGAATAAAGATTAATTTCAATATTTTAACTGTCTCAAAAACTCTTTAAGTTTTATTGTCGTAATGCCTAATCCTTTGGCTTTTATCTGCAAGCCATTATCGGACGTTAGCATAATTGGATTTTCGTTTTTGTATTTCAATGCAACAGATAGTATAAAATTATCAGGTGAATTTTTATTGAAATCGTTAGGTAATAATGATAAATCTGCGGTGTCCATTTTAATGTTTCTCTTGTCTATGCTATTGTTTATAAGCATTAACGCTGTCTGAACATTTTTCTTTTGTTCGGTTGCTAAGGAAATTTTTAGATAGTCTAACTCGTCTATAACTTTCGCTGAAAGAACAACACGATACTTGTCATTGATTTTTGATATTATATTTGGTTGGTCAACAAATACATTGGTGTCAATAATGTAGATATTTTCCTTGTTTTTTCTTATTTCCTTTTTAGGTTTCTCGAATTTTAAAAGGTCGATTTTATCGACTATTGTAAGGCCTTTTAGTTTTTTGATGTTTTCTTTTACCGTATTTTCTTCTTGTATGGATTCTGTAATTTGTGTTTTGGAAACAGAATCATCTTTTAATGAAAGTAAATAGTTTTTGACTCTATTATCAATATGAGGGTAAAAAGAAGCAATGTTTTCATCTAAAATAATTAGAGTACACAATCTTGCTCTTGAGGTAGCCACATTAAACCGATTTATTTGCATTGCAAATGGAATGCTTTCCGATGGGACAAAGAAAATACTGAAATCCGTTGTTAATCCTTGGATCCTGTCTATTGTTTCTATCAATACATTGTTTGTGTCACAGCATTTTGAAAAGATTTCTTTTTGTAATGAGCGAACTGAATCACGATTAAAAGCCAAAACAGCTATTTCTGCTTTTTGATTAAACAGCTTAATTTGGTCGATTAAATTTATTATAAATTGAAAACACTCATATGAAGGGAGTCGTCCTACTGGTAGGTTGAATTTCTTCAAGCTTGTTCCTCCATTCTCGTTAAATGACTCTTTGAGTTGGGGGGAATTTTTAAAATTAAGTGGAAAATTTTCTTGTGATTTACTTTTTAATACCCCTCCATAAAACAGATTGGTTGCCTGTATTGAGTTTTCAGACAAACGATAAGAATCAGTTAGAATGTATTGCTTTGTACTTGGCAAATAATAGCTTAGTGCTTTAAGACCGCATATCATCCAATGATAACCGTTTTTGTCTTCAGGAGCAATGTCTTTATGAAAAATAGGCTCAAGTTGTTGAGTATCGCCTATTATAATACATTTTTTTCCAATCTTTCTTGCCAATGCAATAGTTGACAGAAAGGCCTGACTTGCTTCCTCTATAATGATATAGTCAAAATGTTCGTCCTCCACTGCTTTTGTTGCAATTTGACTCATTATATAATATGTCGATAAAAGCAATTGAGGTTGTTGTTGGCTGAGGCTTTTAAATGACCGAAGTCCTTTGACTTTTTTGTTTTTGATTTCGTCCGCCGTTAATGCCGTTTTATATACCTTACCTTGTTCTAATGCGGGTTTTAAATGTTCTTTTTCGGCTAATTCTATAAGGGCTCTATTTGTTAATGCCGTTACAAGAATTCTGAAGTCAGAATTTACAAATGACGCACAAAGTTGTGCCATTAAATATGTTTTTCCTGTTCCTGGAGGACCTTGAATTATGACGATGTCATTTTCAAAAAAATCTGTCTGAATATTTGTAACAATATTATCGTCAACTACAAGAGGTTGAGGATTCCAATTGGGGCCTTCAATATTCAGGTCTAATAATTTGTTCGGTTTGTTTTGAACTTGATGTAAAAAATCTTTAAGATTCTGGAGGTATAGCAACGGTGGGTCTGTTGGTGCTAAAAAAACCAAAGCGTTTTTTCCGTACTTGTCTATATCTTCGATTTTCACACCTGACAAACCAACTATGGTATGGTCATTATTGTATGTAAAGAAAACAGTTTTACATTCAAATTGAGTTGTAACTTTTGTACGTAAATCTTGGTATGTAAGACCTCCCCACTTTTTTACGTTTTCGTCCTGAAAGGCAGAAACAAAACATTGCAAATTTTCATTCTTTCGCGGAGCAAAGCATATTTTATGGTCAAATTTTACAATTAGATTCCCTCTTGCTTCATCATAACCTTGGTATCTGCATAGATAAAGTTCATTGTTAACAAACATTTTAGCAGCTTGTTTACTTAGCAACTTTTCAAACTCATTTGTTTGATAAATAAGTTCGTCTCGAATGAGGTTAATATGTTTATTATTATCTATAATCATCTTCCATATTTAATAGTTTAGACAAGGCTCTTGATTTTTCTCCTGCATTTTCCCTATCTATTATCAATAAATGTTTGTTAGCTTGTCTATTTGCTTGGCAAAATAATAATAAGTCGTCAATTTCATTATCACCTTGATAGGCAAGAATATGAGTTCTATTTAATTGTAATATTTCTTCTGCTGTTTCATAAATTTTAATGGGTGATTCTGTGCTAAAATCTAAAGCCATTTTGTACCCTTCATTTTTCATTTTTAAAATCTCCGATGGGTGTATGTACGCAAATGCCCCTCTGGCACTATGAACAATGTATTTTACTTCGTTACCTTCTAAGTTGTTATAGTCTTTATCAGCATTGTCAAAATGAATGTTCATCTCTTTTGCCAACTTTACTTTTGCTATTAGGTTAAATAGTTTTTGTTTCTCTTTGGGATGTGACACAGAAAGCGCCAAAATGTTTTTTAGTTCCGGAACGTAATCTTTCCACTCAACATCATCTTCAAGTTTTTTAATGAATTCATTTACATCATCTCCATAATTTGTGTTGCCACCATAGCTCCCCTGTTCATTTGATTCTTCATTTTCTTCCCAAGGTTTTGGCACTTTGCCAAAGTCGTCTTTAAGTTTTCCTATAATTTCATCTTCTCTCCATCTAACAATAAGATTTTCAAACCATACTTTAGGAAGTAATTCAAAATTGATGGAACCATATAGATACGTTATTAATTCTTTGTTGTTTTTCCAAAACCCTGTAAAATAAATTGTTTTATGCTCTACGATAAAGTGACTTTCTTTTATCTCAATTGAATTTTCAGATGGAAATACATATTTAATTTTTGAGCATTCGACAAAGGTGATTTTTTCGAAATTAGCGTTTATATCTTTTTCTATTTCACTCCAATTTTCGCAATTTGTTTTATAAGCTATGTATTTAGCTCGCTCATCGAAAAAATCCTTAATACTAGTACTTACATCATTTTCGTCTTCAATTTCTCTTACTAAATTATTTTCAGATAGTTTATTAATCGAAAAAGTATCAGTTAGTTTTTCAAAACTTTTATGCAGTTTTCTCGAATCTTTTATTTGGTCAGCAAACTCCTCATCTACTTCAAAAAGATTTGTAACAGGCTTCCATATGTAATTAGCATTGGGTAGAAAATATGTGATATCGTTTTCTAACTCGGCATTTTCAAGGATTTCTATTAGGTTTAAAAACTTGACATCCTCTATTGTTAAATTAATCTTCGAATTTGAAATAAGGTTTAAAGCTAATTCTTGACTAATGGATTGTTGTATACCTAATGCGGATTCTAATGAAATTTCGCTGTCTGCAACTTTAATATCACCCCATTCGTCAGCTACTACTTTAGATTTATCTATGTATAAGTGAAATTTACTTGAAAATAAGTCAATCGTTTTTTTACCTTCGCCATCTCTGTTTTTTACTACTTCATTTGTTTTGAGAAACTTAATAAGAGCATTATCTTCTTCCGCATAAATTGTACTGTTGTTTCGAAAATAGATTTTGTCAAAAAGTTCTTTTTTCTGATTATTACTTTTTAAAAACTTGGTAAATTGATCATAGCAATTCACTTCATTTATAAAAGATAAATAGTCGATAGAAAGATAATTACCTATAGTACTATATTGTAAAATTTGTTCGGCCGAAAACCTTTTACGTAATTGTAAAAACCTACTTTTGAATTCAGGAACATTGATCAGCCTTAAAGCAAGTTTTTTATCTGGACAGTCTTTCAAAGTATAGTCAGTTACCTTAAATGAAAATGAACTTTTAACTCCACATCTTTTGAAGAAATCTTTACTATAATTTTTTTTGGTATATTTTTCTGATAAGAAATAGATGTTTTCAATGCTCTCAGCTTTTTGTAAGTCTAAATCATCTTTTTCGCAAAATAGGCTTGATAAGTGTATCGTTTTAGCCTCTTTCCATTCATTGGTATGACATTTAAGTTCAATTGTCTTAAAGTTAACATTGGTAAAGTCAATAATATTATCTCTTTTACCAAAAAAGAGCTTTGCTATTTCACTAAGAATATTGAAATGCTCTTTTCTTAAAACGTCATTTGCTTGATTTTTAAGATAATACTCAATTTTAGTTTCAAATGCTTCCTGAGTTTGACTTATATGACGGCAATTGAGAATTTCTTTAAAAAAATTAAACCAATTATTGTTACTCCCATTTTTATCGTATTCATCAGAAACGCCATTTTGTAGGATAATAGTAGGAAGAATATCATTTAGTGGTGTTCCTGTTTGATAGTGGTCAGAAATTATGGCATCCGATGGTATGCAATATTTCTGACTTTGTGTTTTAATCTTCAAATTTGACCTCAGAGTACTTAAATGAGATTTTAGATTACTTTCCTCATTATATTTTTTGTTCCAATATCTGAATATTTCCTTTCCAATTTTAAAATGTTTTTGCTCCTCCTCTATTGTATTTAAATTTTCAATTATATCAGTAATTACATCTTGTAAATTTGATTTTGCTTTTAATTCTTTGAATATCTTAAGCCATTTTGTTTTTGGTCTTTTTGAAGTAATGAGGTCCGCACTTACGAAGCTTTTTTCTAATTGGAGAGATGAAATTATAGATTCAATTTTATTCCCTTCATCTATTTGAAAATCATCTGATACATACGTGTTTTGTATCTCTTCCGAAAGTATGGTTTTGCATACAATCTTCTTATTTCGAAGAGATATTTTTCTTTGATTATCTTCATTAATTTCTTTCCAATTGTCATATATCCATTGCCAGTCTCGAATTGATTTTTCTTTATTCTCTTCTAATTCATTAGTTGCAATAATTTCATCAAGAAAATCTAAGGTATCATACTTTTTGAATTTGCCCTTTATCTCAGCTATGACCGGTAAAACCATACTGTGCAAAGTCTCAGTATTAAAATCTTTGGTCGCATCTGGTTGCTGGGAATAAATTTCAGTAGAATTCTTTAATTCTGAAAGGTTTGATAGAAAAACTGGCTCTTTTAACACATCCTTTAGTTCATCATTTTCAACTATATGCTTAATGAAATTTGCATTATTTACAGGTACTTTGAGCCACACTTGGAATTTTTCATCGGATATCGAATTTTTTAAATCATCAATTGTAAAATGTCCACCTTTTTTCGTTTCTGCTACTAAAAAATCAACTTCTTTTGTCTCCCCAAAAGTTGTGGAAAGAGGGCTTTTTTCAGTGTTGAAAACGCTTAGATAATCAGATTTACTAAGTACGTTTTGCAATCCTGTTAGGTCAATTATTAAGTCATCTAGTTTTACGAGATTGTCACTATACGATGTCGGAAATATTGCATAATTCGTTACTTCTTTTAAGAAATGCTTTTTTACTGTATTTACATATTTATTATTCTCGAAGTCATAAATGGGTATAAGCTTTTTCAAATAATCGTATTGGGATTTTTTAGCAAGTTTCACACAAGACTTAAGCAACTCTTCGGCTACAAATTCTGCTATTCTATAATTATATTCAAGTGTTGGAATTAAGTTGGTTCGATCTAAATTTGGAATAAAATCTCCGTTTACAATATATGGAAGTTGATACTGTGTATCAGACATTGGTAGGTAGGTAAACAAATTCACCAAATTATCATTTTGTTTTTTGGGAATTACTATGTCAATTTTTGGAGTTCGAAAGTTTCTAAAATTACTTGGAACAGATTTGTTGTTCTCATCAAGCAATTCATTTATTATTTCTTCTTCTACAATTTGATATTCTCCTGAAAATTTAAGCCAATCATTTATAGTCCCGTCGGATTGTTTGAGCTTTATTATTTCTCTTCCGTTTTCTACTACAATTTCCTTTTCATAAACCATCTCCTCATTCGGTAAGGTTATTTTGAGCTTTATTAGTTTTTTTAGAAAAATTAATAAATATGGATTTGCAGATAATTCACTTAGATAATTTATAACATTTGCTTTTCTTTCATCATTAGAAAACTCAAGAGCAAATGCTACTGGAGAATTAAAAAAATCGAATTGTTTGATCTCCGTGATTTTGTCAATTTCATTCTGAAATATTGGCATCACCTCCCACGGTTTATCATCTCCGGTCTCTTTTGTAAATGCAAAACTAAAATTACCGGACCTTACATATACGTTGGTACTGTGTCTAAAAACAGATTTAAATCCAATTCCTTTATAACCTATTCTACGAACAACTTTTTTATCATCTTGCTCGCCAAATAGTATTCCTGTTATTGACCTAAAATTATCTTCGGTAAATAAAGCACCATTATGTTTTAGCAGTAAATAGTTATCAAATATTTGGAAGTGAACAGAAACCTCATCGTTGAAGTTAGAATTTGGATGGTCAACGGCATTTTGCAATAACTCATAAAGAAAAGTAAGTCCTGTAGATGATAAATCTCCTCTGAGTCTATCGAGAATTGCTCTATATTGTTGAATGTGTCTTGGACTTAAATCAGAATATTCTTTAAGTTCTCGACTTATAATATTTCTACATTGATTAAAAGAGAGGGTATCATCTAAAGAGTTTCTAAATACCTTTGTGCTTAGTTCGTAATATTTTTTTTCTTCATTAAACCCTAAAATAACAACATATACCTCTTGTCCTGCTTCAAATAAGTCAAACATTCTTTGTGAAAGAGTTGGATTATTTGATAATTGCGAAATATGCAGTCTCGCAGATTGTCCGTCAATGTCAAAAATTAGCAAGTTGTGTTCTGTGATTTTCTTCGCAAGTGGTAGAATGTATATATTTCCCTTTTCTATTGGCATTTTATTTCTGTTTTCACTGTTGTTTATTGATGCTCGGTTTTCATTGATGTATACAACGGTTGAGCTAAGTGTAGTGCGGAGGCAAGGTAACTTTTCGTTTCCGTTTGAGCACGAAGCTAAAGCTTATTGTTTTGCTTTTTCTTTTTTTTGTCCAAAGCTAAATGCATAAGATTTAGCGACTTTATAAATATACACAGACCTTTCGATTTTGCCTTAAAGTCCGCATTACATTTAGGTTTTGTTGCAACGTTTTTTTACTACCATGATTGGTTTTCATCCTGTCATTCAATTCCTATAAAGTTGGCAGAAAAAAACATTGAAGTAAACCCCAAAAACTTAGCAGATAAACACCAAACCCGTCCACCATGATTTTTTCCCGACAGAATAAAAAGTCCGCGATGTTAGTTTATTCAAATTAGGCGTTTGTCCATCTATTATTTAGCGATTTTTGTGTTTTTTCGATAAGCGACAAGGACTAACCCGATTGAAAAAAATGTATAAGCCAAAACGATTAGCAATTTATTTGAAAATAAAAATGCAGAAAGACCCATCATATCAGAGCCGCCAATTGTTAATATTGAACCTATTGGATGAGTAGTAATAAATTTCCAAGCGTGAGTTGCCAAACCGATAAAGGGAAAAGACGGCCCATCTGTCATAAAAGGTAAGCAAATAGATGTTTATTTCTTAATTGGATAATGAAGGCAGTCATTGCATCGTAATCATCTCTATAACTCCATATTGCGAAATCGATGGTCGCCATTCCTATATGGGCAATAATACCAATAATTGTCAAAACGGTTGCAATTGTATTAAATATGCTCTTTGGAAAAATATAGCTAAAAGAGATTGTAATTAAAACTCCAAATAGCAAAAACAAATGAGCAAAGTCTATTTGTTGGTTCTGTACGAACTCGTCCCCTTTCGTAATCACGAATTGGTTTATAATCAGAAGAACAAGACCGATTGTTCCGATTATTTTTAATTTCATTAGCTTTTTATTTAAAGAACTACTTGGTAGGTCCTTATATAGTTAATGATGATATCCGGCATATGTGAGCAATAGGTTACCATTTTTGTAGTCCCATAAAACGGCCGTTTTATGGGACAGTTAAAGAAAAGAGTCAAACTTTATCACGAGCGTCCCATTCGTGGTCTCTTTTAGTAGTTTCGGTAATTCACCTTTTAGGGGACACTTTTTGATCATCAAAAAGATATTCTTAAATCAAAGAACCCTAGTTTATTGGTTCTTTATGCAACTGTTTTCCCCACTCCTGAATACCAAAATAGGCCATCTCGGGATCCTCATAAAGTTCATCAAATTCTTCATCAATCTTTTTAACTGCCTCGCTATCCGTAACCCGAACCCTTGTTTCGTAATTGTACTTAGTGCCACTCTCGGTAAAGTTTAAAGAACCTAAATAAGCCGTGTGTCCGTCAATAATATAGATTTTTCCGTGGATGAACATATCATTTATCCGGTTGGAATCTGGCGTAACGTATACTTTAAAGGGAAAGAGCGAATCGTAAGTATACTTATAGATCCTCTTGCCTCTGATTTTATGCTTAAAAAATGTAGCCATTAAATACATCAATATCGGTATAGGCGACGAGAAAGCGTAAAACCAATTTTTGCTAATATAGCTGGCGACTATCAACCCAATAAAGAGAATAATACTTCCCATTTTTAAGGTCGACTCAATTCTTTTCCAATTATTTCTCGCCCGTTTGGCCTTTATGTCCACTTTTCTATATTGCACAATCAGGGGCTTTATACTCTCTTCCAATCTTCGATTAGTTCTATCCAAATGGTCGGAGGTAATCAAGGACACGCAGACCCCTCTCTTATGAAGATAAATAAGCTCATCTACTAATTTTGGAGATAAATAAGGCGACGATATCTTTACCGATTTTTGGGCATTGCCAATCTCTTTCAAAAGTTTGGTGCCCGCCCCGGTTCCCATATAAATATCACATTTTGCCTGATTGAACCACATGCTTTTTTGAATTGGAGATAACCTTTAAAAGTAAGAAATTTCGTAAAGGATTCCAAGTAAATTTGATTCTGAAAGTGTTTGTTCTCAACAGATTATGACTTTTTAAAAGTACTGGTGAACATCTGCCTGACCTCCAAATGTATTCGTTCAAAATTTGCTCGAATTTCGGCATCGTCACGGGTGTAAGTAGGTTCGGGCAAGGCTCTTTGAATGTTTGGTTTTTTGAATCGTATCCGTTTATCTTTTCCGTCAGCAAAGGCGATAAATTCTCCTCTTTTTAATCGGAAGAAAACATCGGAACGTATTTTACTGACTTCTTTTTCTCCTTTGGTAATTCGGGCATCTAAATTCCAGTTTGTGCTTTTGCTCACACTCTTTGTAGGTTTTTTGACGATTTCGAAAAAACGTTCATAGTATTTGGCGGTATCGGGATCGTTTGCTTTTCCAAAGAACTGATACGAAAGATTGCTGAGAATCGCCCTGCTGGCTTTATCACCATACATTATGTCATTTTGTGTTTTATCCTGCAGTACATACATGGTGGCAATATCATAGCTTCGCAGAGTTGCGGGGATACGATGCATATTCAACAACCGTAATGTAGGTGCCTCCTCTATCAGCATAAATGAAGACAGCCGGTTACGCACACTCATTTGTTTCGTAATCGTATGTATGATTGTGGCAATTGCCGGGGAGTAGGCGGTTTCATATTTGGGATTATTCACTATACAAACGACAGCTGGATTTTTAGCATTATTGATATCCAAAGAAACGTCATCCGCCGAAAGGGTCATGAAGATGCGCTGCGTACTAATTTTCTTCAGCGCATTGGCCAAGGTGCTCATAACCCCAGCAATTTGTCGTTCAGAATCCCTACCGGATATAAAGGCATCTGCCATCGCTTTTGAAGTGTAATCAGAACTTACAAAAGCAATTAGGCTATCTGTATCCAGATATTGATAGGTTGCTATCAGATGTGGTAACGTACAATATTTCTCATGGTCGGTCTTTAATTTCCAAATAAGTCCACCCAAAAGCCCTTCAGCAGCATCATTAAAGAATTTGGAGGATCCCATGGCAATGGTTTCTCGCTGTTCAAGGAGGTTTTCCAAAAGTACCCTTGAGATTTCATTGACACTCTCCTCATCCACCATATATCGGGGCGCTATTGGATTAACTCTATGGTATATGTCTTCGAAGGATATAATTTTAAGGGGGATTTCTTGTTCTTTGAATAGCGGATACACCATTTCGGTAATCTCAAAATTTTTGTAGTCATGGATGACGCCGCAAAAAATATGGTTGCTTAGGTGTCTTAAAAGATTATAGACGACGGATTCTGTTTTTCCACTTCCCGCAGAGCCAATTATAGAAATTCCTCTACGGATATTTGCCAGGGTTAGCTTTCCATTTTTTAGCGAAATTGTTACATGATATTTTCGATGAACTCCATCGTTGTCATCAGCTGTGCCAATGGATATGAAACAAATCATGCTTATAATCTGAAGTGGCACTATCCACTTCACGCAAAACAGGATACTATATAAAAAACCGTTTCCAAAGCAACCGATGAGTGCACCGTAAATTAAAAGTGCTGCTATTGCCATGAAAGCACGTCTTACAAACCGATGCAATATGAGAATGCTCGCAGTGTTCAATACATAGTAAAGCAATATGGCGGAAATAGTGTTCATAGCTATTTAGATTCCTATAGAACTTGATGAACGAGCTACATCCATGGCCCTTTTGAACTGTTTTATGGTCTTTAGGGCGAGTTCCACCTTAGACTTAAGTATGCCGGCCATAGGTATCCCAACACCTGCCTTGCCCAATATTTTGAAGGCTGCACTTCGCTCATTGGTAGGGAGTTTCAGTAGGTGGCCGAAATACTTATATGGGTCTTTGAGATAGGCTTTTCGTGCTCGATAGGTCTCTACAAAGTTTCGTTGATAATTGAAGAGCCTGTCAAAAGTCTTTTCAGCCTTATCATAGAATTGGTTACGGTTAAATCCCCTTTTCACTACGCGACCATTTAATTTGGATTCCGATTCCATGTATTTGCTCCCAGGTGAAAGGCTGTATCGATTCGACTTATCCTTACGGCTTACAATAACATGGATATGTTTTTGAAATCCTGGTTTTTTCATTCCTTGTTCCACAATTTTGCCATCGATGCGGTGCGGAACTTTGGATTTTAGGTCTTCCAATTTATTTTGATACGTTTTAATACTTCCCGCCAGTTCCCCGCGTTCAACCTTTCTTAACTGGTTTTCCAACCTTACAATTTGAGCCCGGTAAGGTTGATTTTTCCTTACCTCTTTATCAAATCCTTTGTAAGTTCGTTCGTGCTCTATTTTGGCAAAATATTTAATGTCGTCTACCAAAACCTCTTTATCCCTATAGAATGAAGCCGCATAGTCTTTCATGATTTCCCTGACATATTTCCTTAGCATTTCAGAATCGTTGCCAATTGCATTTAATTCTCTTTGACTTGGATTGATGGTCAGAGAGTAAAATTTTGGTTCCGATTTTTTGAGTTTGGCCGTATTCCCATCAATTTCTTTGATGACTTGCTCAGGGGAAATTCGGTCATTATCCTGGTTAAAAAAGTGTTCTTGCAATTCAGGTTCCTTACCCTCGTTCTCCTTTTCCAGATAATCCACAAAATCCGAGGCGCTCTGTGAAAACGTACTGTCCAGATGTTGTTTTGTAATACTGATATACATGATCTATGGTTTTTTGATTTTTGATTTTAAGGATTGAAAATCATCCAATCCCATATTGAGTTGCAGCTTGATTTTTCCGAAACCACTTTTAGCAATCTGCACGTTATTTATTATGGATTCAAGTTGCTTTTGGGTTTGTTTAAGGCTGCGTTTGAGGTTGGTGTTCTCTTTCCGAAGTTCGATGGACTCCATTGCAGATTTAAAAAAGGAATCATTATTTTTACCATCGGGTTCGGCAATTTTTTCGACCAACGCTGGTTGCCGTTTTTTCTGCGGAGAGTGCTCAAATAACAATTGCATCATTGCCTTGGTGGGCAACACCCCTTTCTTTTCCATTTCTTTTATAATAGCATTGGTGGCATTGTTTCTTTTGCCCAAATATTGCTTTAGGTTTTGCAGGAATTCTATAATTAGTGTCATTCGTGGTCCCAATTTCTCATGGGGAGAAATCTCGTTATAGAAAAAGAAATCCAACATCCCGTCCATGGCCTCTGTATGAGTCTTAAAGAACCTTCTTGAAAACTCCTGGAACCGATGGACGGTTTTTGTCTTGAACCGTATGTTACTAAATGTTTTCAACCACTACTTTTATGTTTTTCGTTTGCCGCAAATTTTTGCTTGTTTACTGGGGTTCCAAAGCCATTTGCCGCAAAAATTAAGTTTTTCAATTCAATTTTATACAATGCTTTAGCGCCTATTTGTCTGGTAAACAGCAGTTTATAAATATTTTTAACTAAGCAACGTCGCGTCAGCGCGTTGCCCTCTTGCTATTCCTTTTTCCCCCGCAGGGGCAAATTTTCAGGTTTCCTATCAATTTAATGTTGTCCTATGTTCCTTAAATCCCCTCGAAAAATTTTAAGACTTTTAAGAACGGATTTTTGAAGAATTATCAGGAAATCCCCAAAAACGATTCGAATCCCGAAAAAAAGTAAGGGCAGCTTTTAGGCTACCCTTTTGATTTAGGATTAACTTTTCTTAAACCGTAAATATGAATTTATAGGTGTAAAGATTTCGAATCGCCTCTTCTTCCAGGATCAGGTCATAATCCAATTGGTTTGTTACGGCATAGAGTTGAAGTTCCCGACCGCACCGTTGTTCGATCTCCGCTTTTGATTGTCTCAAAAGCCTTTCTTGGGTTTCTCCGTCCAAATTGTTGTAAGTCAGATATATCATGGCGGTCGATTTTCATTAAAGCATACCGTTATTCAACAAAAAACTGAAATAATCCCCAGTTTTTCGCAGTAGCTTATCTTAATTTCGTTAACTTCGTTTCTCATTGTTAAGCCGTTAAGGTTAATGATGAAAAAGAGGGCGGAACTTTCCACGGTGGCGCCCTCTTTAATTCCAAAGACTTATTGTTTGTCGGACCTGCTGCCCAACAATAAAATTTCGTCGGCTACGACTTCGGTTACATAGCGTTCGTTGCCATCTTCGGTGGTGTAGGTTCTTGTCTTTAATTTTCCTACGATGGCCACTTGCTTGCCCTTGTGCGCATACTTCTCTACAATTTCAGCAGTTTTGCCCCATGCTACTATCGTATGCCAATCCGTACTTTGCACCTTATCGCCTTGGGCATTTTTGTAGTTCTCGTTTGTCGCCAACTGAAATCGGGCTACTTTTTTACCACTTTCTAGATTTGTTACTTTGGGTTCATCCCCGATGTTCCCTAACAGATGCACATAATTTTTAATACTACTCATAATTGAAAAATTTAGAATTAATTAATACTCCTGTCCGAACCTTTCGAACAGCCTTTAAAATCGATTTACTTATTACACCTAGAGCGTTTTCTTTTTTGTTGTTTCCCGCCTGACTGGCGGGCAGGTTTAACTTTTGTTTCGCTTCATTTTTGAGGATTTGATATGATTTCATGATTTCCGTTTTCGATTTACTTCCCACAGTGCCGTCGCGTTCCCTTTTTTTGTTGCTTGATGGATTACAATATTCAGTCTTGGTAAGGCGTATAAATAGCAAAGCGGCTTTATGCCGCCGTCCAGGAATGAATGTTGTTTTTTCGCCGTCAAAAAAAGGTAAAGGGGGCGGTTTGATTAGTGGGTCGAAGACCGAAATACGTGAAGTATTAAAGTCCTATGAAGCTGACCAAAAGGGTAAGATAAATTTCAGGTCAAGCGGACTGAATCCCCATTTTTGGCGTGGAATGAATTGTTCCTTTCCAGAGCAGCGGGAAGGATGAGAAATGGAAAATCAAAAAGGGGGATTGTGTCCAAGACAATTTGTAGAGAAGCTCTTTGCCCGGAATGCAATGAAGGGGAATGTGCTGAACGGGAATTGATTAGGAGATTTAATGAAACGATATGCGCCCTATTATCGCTATCTTTTTTAGAAAGTTCAATTAAGTATTTATTTAAATTTTTAGAACTTCTCCGATATACAGCGTGCCGACCCTATGGAGGGGAGGGATATCGATTGTTCACTCTCGTTTTCTTATTTAATCAAGGTTCGCACCCTCTGGCCGAAACATCTAGCCAGACTCGTTAGTTGGTTGTAGTTGATATCGAGGCAATCCTTAAGTAAAAGAATTTTACGGATTTAAATTCCGTCAATACTTCCTTCACAATCTAATTGCCAATCAATGCATCTGCCATTACATTTTTTGAAGGAAGAACAGCATTGTTGACTTTCACCTTTTAAATATACGTCATTAAGAAAGACATGTAAATTGGGTATTAGTGTGGATGGAAAATCTTGTAATTGACCTGTCCATGAAACTAAAATCTCAGGAAAACTACCTATAGTAAGTTCGAACCGAGTTATTCCAGGCCCACAACTTGAACATGACCCACTCTCCCTTATTTCGGCAGCCCAAGGACCGCCATTTACAGAACAAAATAAAGGGTTGATAATTTTCTGACTTTGAAGAGTTGTTAATTTATAATATTTGATTCCTGAGATTTTAGTTTCATGGACAGGTACCTCATTTCTTCTATCATCTCTTTCCTTTTTAATAAACCTTTTTATAACTTGATCAGTTGGTGCATTATTAGGATAGCAAATTACCTTTGGATAGGTTACTTGAGTATTATATAATCGCACTACATAACTTGAAACTCTGCAATGCAGAGCTATATTACCTGGTGGATGAATATCTGTCTTTTTATTGCGAAACTCTTCTTTTGGACTTATTGTCAATATAGGTTCAATTGGATGCGGTGTTAATTTCCCACTTTTTGATAGTGATTCTATCGGAAGTTCTGGTAATTTATCTATGTCAAAAGATAGATTAGTCCCGGAGGGAGGTGTTGGAGAATCAGTACAGTTTTCGAAACTTATGCAAACTAGAAATAGCAAAAGGATTGAAAATGAAAATTTCCAAATAGTGCTGTAGTTCATAATTTTGGTTTTTAACGCTACACCACTTTCTGTAAAATAATAGTAGGTGGTTATGCTTTTAAAGATAGGAAATTATATCAATTCACTAGTGTCCATTTAAAATAGACTGATTTTCAGTTGCTTACAATCACGTTCTTTGTCATTATTGTAATCTACATCGTTAAATAACTGGTTTACAGGTGTTTTGTCCAGTAGCGATATGCCGAGTACCTGTAGGATTTCGTAGGTCGATCGGTGCAATTTCATTTTTTCATCCATTATGCCTACCATGCAGTATGTTATAATGGCCGAATAGATCTGGATCCTGACGGCGTTTTCCGAGGTCCCCCAGAAAGATTTGATCTTCAAGTGTTGTTTGATCCATTTGAAGAACAGTTCGACCTGCCATCTCTGTTGGTACAGCATGGCGATGTCCAGGGCGGTCGCTTCCATATTGTTGGTAAGGAATACGAAGGTGCGACCGGTCTCCGCATCGTAATATTTGACCCTGCGAAGCTTGCCGGGATAGGCCTTGGAGGACTCCTTCCCGGTCAGTTTCCCTATCTGGTCGCAGATCACGCCGATCGCCCTGTCGGCCTTGGCCGAGTACATCCGTTCGAACCTGATGTTGGACTTTGCCCTGATGACGTAGTATGCGGAGCATAGCCCGATCCTGTTGAGCCTTGCATAGTCAAGATAGGCGCGGTCGAAAATGTACCATGCGCCCGTTTCGTATACGAGCAGGTCCATGGCGTTGACATCGTGGACGTTCGCCGGGGTGATATGCACGAATACCGGGATGCGGGTCTCCACATCGATCAGGGTATGGAGCTTTATCCCTCCCTTGGCCTTTCGGAACCCCGCCCACCAGAAGACCGAAAGGCAAAGGTCGATAACGGAGGAATCGAATGTGTACACCTTGCCCTCGGGACCGCTTTCGTTCCCGTTGGCCATCGCGATCAGGCAATAGGCGAAATCCCGGAAAATCCTATGGTCGCGCTTCTCGTTGGCCTTGGCCAGGTTGCTCCTTGTAACGCCCCTGCCAAGCCCGAGATGGTAGGACTTCCGTCCGTGTGCCCCTAGACAGGTCACAAGATCACGGAGGCTGTCACGGTTGGAGAGCTGTCCGAAAATCATACCGAGAAGTTGGTTCCAGCAGGTGAAGTGCCGGACGTACCTATTGCCACCGTACTTTTTCACGATACCGTCGAACACCCTTTTGGGAAGGAAGTCCGTCGATTGCGCAAAAACATATTTGCCATGGTTCATGTGCGTGCCGTTTTAGATCGGCCAACTTAAACCAATTCAAATCGACACGCACCAAAAAAGCACGTAACTTATAGATTATCAATAATTTCAAAGAACTTTTAAATATTTTTAGTGGACACTAGTGATATCAATTTATTTCTGTCCCGCCGACACAAACCTTCTTAACTTAAATTAGGAAAATCTCAATCGTAAAAGCTAATTTCCATTTCATCGCCTAAAAATAAATTTCACTTTTATCACTATGTAAGCTACCCCCATATAGAACTGCTTAATTGTCTAATTTAATCATATTTGACCTCCTCCCATTTTATGTACCTGTCAAAAGTAGAGTATCCAGGCTATTTTCATTGTTTTCTATGAACTCATTCGGTGTCAGATCTCCTAAGGAACTATGAGGTCTAAAACCATTATAATCTTCCTTCCATATATCAAGTTTCTCTTGGGCGTCTTCCAGAGAGAAGAACCAATTGGCGTTCAGGCACTCATCCCTGAAGGAACCGTTGAAACTCTCTATGAACGGGTTGTCCGTAGGTTTTCCAGGTCTTGAAAAATCCAGTTCTATCTTATTCTCATATGCCCATTTGTCCAACACTTTGCTAATAAACTCGCTCCCATTATCCACTTTTATCCGCTGGGGAAGCCGTCTGCTCTCCAAGGTTACCTTTTCCATAACCTGCACTACATCACTCCCTTTTAAGGACTTTCCAGCAAGGATTGCCAGGCACTTGCGACTATAATTATCCACTATAGCTAACGCCCTGAATCTGCTGCCGTCGTAAAGCTGGTCAGCCACAAAATCCATGCTCCAGCACTCGTGTAAACTGGAGGCATTGCCATCTCCCGGCTGCCGGTGAGAGGCAGAACGGTTACGTCTGGGACGTTTGCTCCTAAGGTTTAGCCCTTCCTCCAGATACACCCTATACACCCGCTTATGATTGTCCATAAAACCTTCCCGCCGAAGCAAGATATAAATCCTCCAGAACCCGTATCCCACCATTGTGGCCGCAATCTCTTTGATACGCATCCGAAGCAATTCGTCACTGCGATGCATTGCCCTATAGTAAAACACACTTTTGGGCAGCAGTACCAAGCTGCAGCAACGGTTTATGGAAATATTATATTCCATGCGTATGTTACCGACCATCTCCCGTTTTCGAGCTGGCCTTAGAACCTTTTTTTCAGTACGTCCTGCAAGATCTGTTTGTCAAGGCTCAAATCCGCTACCAGCTTCTTGAGTTGCAAATTTTCCTCTTCCAGGTTCTTGAGCCTGCGCAGTTCCGAAATCCCGAGACTTCCATATTTCTTTTTCCAATTGTTGTACTTGGCCTCACAGATACCCATTTTTCGGCAAACCACGGAAAGCGGTGTTCCGGTTTCCACCTGTCACTCAATTGGTCTTGATGTTGTAATCGTAATTATTGACTGTAAATAATGTATGAAAATATTATAAATTTATGTTTTAATTTTATAAATTTAAATAATGATAGAGACAATTATTGAGTAAGATTTTACTTCATAATTTATTCTTTATCCGAGTTATCTTGCGGGAATTTATCCATCTGTTTTGTTTTTGTAAAATAGGACGCTATGGCTGATAATACTACGTTCTCCGTTTTCACCCCCTCTCGACATCCTTTATTTCAAAGGGGATATGATAGTCTTTTGCATCGGTATAGGAATGAGTATGTTAATCCAACATCATGGGATATTCATATAATTTTTCTTCCTGAAGGTGTTATTGAGAAAAATGAAAAATTAACTATTCCTGATAGATTTCGCTCAATAAAATGGACTGTATCAAAAAGCGGCATGGAGGACATAATTATTGAAAAAAAAACATTGAGTTCCATGCCTCGCACAATCATAAAAGTTCCAGAACAGGGTATTTATACTATTACCCTTCAGGTTAAATTAATGGACGGAACTAGTGAGTCAAAAACAAGTGATTTTAACCTTCGAGATTTTTTGGTTGTATCCATTGGCGATTCATTTGCTTCGGGACAAGGAAATCCAGATTCCTCAGCAATTCCTTCATCCGATCAAAAAATTACATGCAAAGCTACATCAGTAAAAATGATAGTCTCATCTATTATGCCGAAAATAATAGAATTCTCAGAGCGAGGAGTTTTAGATTTAGGAAATAAGCTTATAATTAAAAATTTGCCCATTGTGGGTACAGCAGTTAATAGAGTTGTATCTTCTACATTAGATGTAACTACTGGAACAGTCAATCGTCAAATTAAGATTATAAAGGACACATCAGTGAACTTTTTCCGAAAAACTGTACATTTTCTTCAAGAAAGTGTTGAGGAATTTTTGGGTAAGTTTGGGATTGGGGATGGGGGTGAATTTGATAGTCCGAGACCTGCCGTTTGGCAGGAACCGTTAGCATATCGTTCCTATCGATCAGGACATTCGCTCGCCGTTCGTAAGATCGAGTTAAATAGTCAAAATCGTATTACTTTTTTGTCATTCGCCCGTTCAGGCGCTGAAATTGTAGATGGACTCCTAACTCGTACACTTGACTTTGTCGAATTGACAGCGAAGGGAATCAAGCTAGAAGAATGGATTGGAAATAAAGGTCAAGTTCAGGAGGCTGAAGAAACAATTCGTAATCGACAGATTGATGCCCTAATTGTAACGGTTAGTGTAAATGATATTGGATTTTCAGGTCTTACAAAAAAAGGTATTTTGAAAGCTGATGGTGCAGACAGAACTCGGCGAATTGCAGGAGCAAAAAGGAGAATTGAAGAAGATTTGCCTCGTAATATGAAATTACTTAAAGATGAAATTGATAAGCGTTTGCAACCTAAAAAGGTTTTGATAACAGAGTATCCGGTAGGGGTTTTCAAAGAAATTCATGATAAGAATATTCCAGATAATGGACCTTGTGGTGTACTCGTTAGTGAACTATTTGGATTTGGGTTAAATGGCACGGAAGCTAACGATCTTACTAATTTGGGAATGCTTTTGAATCAGAAAATTCGGGAATTGGCCTCTAATTTTGGTTGGATTTTAGTTGATGGTATCGAAGCTGGGTTTGACGGCCATGGGTATTGTGCAAATAGCTCTTTTTTTGTCTCTGCTGAAGAATCTTGTTTGAATCAAGGAGACTTTGAGGGAATGCTCCACCCTAATGCAAAAGGCCATGAACTGGCAAGAGATCGAATTGCTGAAGTTTTAACTAGAGAAGTAATGAATCCAGTAATTTGGATGGATCCAATACTAAATGTAATGATGAACGATCTAGAATAAGCAATTTACTATCCTAGAAAGATTATTATTGCTGAAATATTTGGGTTGAAAATACATTTTGAAAATTTAATTAATAATTAATAATAAGAAAGGAGGCAAACATGGCAACAAGATTATCAGGTAGAATTAAAACATTAGTTGGAGATCGTGGTCACGTAGTCATTGAACTCGATAACAATCCAGAGTTAGGACCTAAAGGGAATATATGGTTTTTGCAAAAAGATCATCGCAACTTTAATGCACTTTTTTCCCTTGCACTTGCTGCAGCTTCTAACAGATGGAAAATTACGATTCGAATAGAAGGCGATTCTGCAATAAATTCGGAGGTCGATGCGAACATAAAATCTATAGGTGTTGCGTTTTAAGGGTAGATTTTTAAATTAATTAATTTTCTACCAACACAGGCGCTGGAGGCTTATTCTATCTTAAACACTAACACATACAAGGGCCGTCCTATAATTGGCGATCCTTTTATTTGAATTTACCTCATTGTGATATAAGTTCTCATATAGTTCCATGAGCAGTAGAATGGCACACAGTTCATCATGGCTAATTAAATTAAAAATACTGCTTATGCACTTTAAACATGTTGTACATTTCTTTTTACCTTCAGGGCTTTCAGGGGGCTCGGTGCCGTGGCAACGACCTGTTGGACAAGCCTGTAGAACAACTTCCCCCTATGGGTCGACAGCTTCCTGTTGAAACGGAAGGTGTACTCGTCCAGATAGAACCCCAGGTACTTGGGGGATATATTGCCTTGATGGGTGCCGTTTATCCACCTCTTCAACAGGGAATCGACCATATGTACGTGGGGCAATAGTTCGTGTGCCTGTCGCCCACTTCCCGCTATAGGCCTTTTCACGTGGCCGTAATCCTTCGAGCCCGCCAATTGGGAATAGCCCTGCCAGCCGTCCGTTATGATGGTGCTTCCCTCCTCGACATTTTCCTTTATGAACCCCATGAGATTCTCGCCGTCCGCGGCATCTATACATTTGAACCGTACACGTCCTATCCGCTTTCCGCTACATTCCACCGCCACGGCGACAAGGGTCTTTTCCGCGCCGCCCCTGCCGGTCCTGCCGCTCCCGTCATCCTTTGCGCCCGACTCCCTGCCGCCGACGAACGTTTCGTCCACCTCGATCTCGCCTTTGAGCTTCTCCCGGTTTTGGCGTACCATCGCCCGCCGCAGCTTGTGCAGCCATGTCCAGGCCGTCCGATAGCTCCCGAACCCCATGAAGTCTTTGAAATTGCTCGCGCTTACCCCTGTCTTCTGCGCCGCTACCCACCACATTACGTGGAACCATAGCAGAAGTGGTTTTCTTGTCCCGTGCAGGATCGTGCCCGAAGTGGCGGAGGACTGAGTGCCGCAGCCGCCACATTCGATAACGTTCCTGTTGTTGACGTAATATTCGCCGCCGCCGCACTTTCCGCATTGAAAGCCGTTAGGCCATCGTAGCTCGACAATATAGGCCCAACAATCCTCTTCTTTCCTGAACCTGGCAAGGAACTCTTGATAGTTCTTCGGATAATCCTCTATCTTTGACATCTTCGAAATTATGAATTAATCTTACATGTGCGAAGTGCATAAGCAAT
>JBGTNL010000054.1:0-26024 GCA_041743085.1 Flavobacteriaceae bacterium | reverse complement strand
TCGGAACGCTATAATAACTTAATAATCAATAACCTAATAACTATTATGGCTAAAATGTTTTTAGAAACTGAAAGTCTTGCACTAAAGTGCATACCTGCCTGCCGCAGGCAGGGTTTCAACTAACGAATGAGACCAATGAATATGATCAGGACGGGTTTCCACGCGCATGGTCTTTAAATCCTGTTTTGTTCTTCCACCTTTTTAGATTTTTTATTTGTCCGTAGCCCGAAGTTCCCGAACATATATCGAAATCCCAACCTGAAAAGCCGATTTTCCCCACGATACAGGGAACTATTGCTCTGGTTTAAGAAATTCCGGGTATTGAAAATGTTTCCCTGATTAAAAATACCGGACAACCCCATAGAGATGCTCCCCCTTTTGCCGAAAACAGATTTCCGCAGAAAAATACTCAGTTCGTTATAGCTATCCTGACGTGAGTTTCCACTCACGACTGATGAAAAATAGTTGAAGTCTACGTCTATTGTAAGGGTTCTGTCCTTGAGGGCGGAAAAAGTGCTGGTTGAGGTTAAATACCAGGAAAACTGTTCGTTTGTAACGGGTAAACCGGAATCCAAATCTGTAAAATCATCGGTTTGCTGATAGAAACTAGATAAAAATGACAAGCTCCAAAAATTGGTTATATTCTCGTTTACGATAAAGTCCATCCCGTAGCGTACATTAGCATCAAGATTTGAATGAATAAACCTGAGCAATTGATCGTCATTGTCCTGGAACACCTGAAGAAGGGTCTTGTTCCGCTCGTTCCTATAAAACAATTCTACAGTAAATGCATTGTTAAAAGTATACCCCCCTGCCACGTAGTGCCGGGTGGCGGGCAATAGTCCTGGGTTTCCCTCAATAATTGAAAAGTTGCTCTGAAAAACCTGAAACGGATTGATGCTGCTATATCCTGGCCTTGAAATCCTTCTATAATAGTACAGGTTAAAATCGTGTTTTTTACTTGGGGTATACTGAGCGGAAAAGGATGGGAAAAGTTCCAGATAATTATTTTCACTGGTTGTTTCCGAAATGTCCAGATCGCCCATAGTTTCTGTATACTCTGCCCTGAGCCCGGACTTTAACTTCCAAAACTCCCATTCGGCATCAAAGCTAAGGTAGGTAGCATAGATATTTTCGTCATATACAAACCTGCCTGCTTCCGTAGGATCTATCCCGGGCTGGTCGCGATCAAAACCCTCCTGCGATATACTGCTTTCGGAGGCAATTCCGGCATATCGCAATCCCGTTTCCAATTTTACGGACTTTCCCAGGGAACGCAGGTAATCCCCTCTTATGCTGAACAGGTCTATTTGCTGTTCGGATCGGGTGGTAAAATCGTTTTCTCCGGTCAGCACGCCGTCAACGTCAAAAAAATCCGTTGCCAGTGCTTGTCCCCGATCGTAATCATAATAGGTGTAATGGGCATTAAAGGAAAGTTCCCCATCACCGTCACCCGGCTTATGTACATAATCAATGTAGTAAGAAGTATTCAACTGCTCTTCATCCGAATTGTTTGTAGTGTCAAAACCAGACAACAGCATCTCTTCCGTATCGGTTATCGAGGTTTCCGTATCATAAAACCTATCTGCCTTTGGATTCCAGGAGGTAACTGTGGAAAATCTAAAAGTATTTTCAGCGTCAATGTCATAGTCAAAAAAAACGCTGGCATTATGCCCCTTTCTGTCTATAATATAATCTTGTTCCGCGGTCCAGATAGAGGTGATGCTGTTGTTTTCAAAAAAATTTGTGATATCGGTATATCTTCTAACTTCCTTTTCATCACTTAAACTATAATTAATGGAAAATGAAGCTTTTCTTCCCTTAAAATAATGATCGGTTCCTATGACATGTTTTGGGAATACCCCCTGCCGATACCTGTTGTATATGGCCCCGTTGTAACCCGATATAAGATTTTTCTTCGTTTTTATGTTGATAAGCATACCCCCTTCGGCACTATATTTTGCGGGTGGGCTGGTAATGACCTCTATGGCCTCTATATTGCTGGCGGAAGAACCGGAAAGTAAATTAACAATATCTTCAGGCGGGAGGTTAACCCTGCGATCATTGATCATAATGCCTATATCCGTACTGCCTTTTACAGTTAGCTTGTCCTGGGTTACTACAACCGCTGGTGTTCGTTTTAATACATCCCAAAGGCTCCCATCAGCCACAGCGGTATTTCCCGGGTAAAAGACCAGCCGGTCTACTTTTCTTTCCAGCCTTGGTTGTTGGGAAGTAACCACAACCTCCTCAAGGTTTTGAACATTTCCTTTAAGAACCAAGGTGCCGACATCCGTATCGGAATCTACTTTTACCAAGGTATAGTCCGACTGGTTTTCAATATAGCTTACCTGTATATAATACTGGCCCCGGGGAACACTGGTCAGCTCAAAGAAGCCCAAATCATCCGCGGCAGTTCCTTTTAATTGTTTAAAATCGGCGAATTGTAATAAAACAACATGGGCATAGGCCACTGGGAGGCCTGAAGCATCCTTTACAAATCCGTTTACGCTATAGTCCTGAGAGAGCAAACCCGTGCTAAAAAGTAAGGAAACGATTAAAATAGGCAAGGTTTTTTTCACAGCGGATCTTAAGAGCGTAGTAAAAGTAACAAAATTAATGAGTTTTATCCTACAAATAGACCTATCGTTGTACTTAAGAATAAAATTTATCAGTCCTGGCATATTCACTTAAGGGCAGTTAATTTAGCTTATATTTGCCCCCTTTAAACATGATAAGGCTAAAACGGCTCCATTTCTTTAAAAGTTACCTAACAATAAAAAATAGGTACATTTATGTAGTTGAAGAAGAAAATAAGTGAACGTGAAAAACATCCGCAATTTCTGTATCATCGCCCACATAGACCATGGTAAAAGTACCCTGGCGGACCGGCTATTAGACTTTACCGGTTCGGTTACGGAGAGGGAAAGAAAGGAGCAGCTTTTAGACAATATGGATCTGGAGCGGGAGCGGGGCATTACCATTAAGAGCCATGCCATTCAGATGGAATACATGTACCAGGGTGAAAAATACATCCTCAACCTTATCGATACCCCCGGCCATGTCGATTTCTCCTATGAAGTGTCGCGTTCCATTGCCGCCTGTGAAGGTGCCTTATTGGTAGTAGATGCGGCGCAGAGCATTCAGGCACAAACCATTTCGAATTTATACCTGGCCCTTGAAAACGATCTAGAAATTATTCCGGTTCTCAATAAAGTCGATTTGCCCAGTGCAAGTCCTGAACAAGTTACCGACGATATTGTTGATCTATTGGGTTGCAAACCTGAAGAAGTTATCCCTGCCAGTGCCAAAACCGGCATTGGAATCGAAGACCTCCTGCAAGCCATCATTGAGCGTATCCCCCCACCCAAGGGTAATCCGGATGAACCTCTGCAGGCGCTTGTATTCGATTCTGTTTACAATCCCTTTCGGGGTGTGGAAACCTATTTCCGGGTGATCAACGGGGAGATCAAAAAAGGGCAGAAAATTAAATTCGTGGCAACGGGGAAAGATTATTTTGCGGATGAGGTGGGGACCTTAAAACTTACACAGCACCCTAAACCAGGTATCAAAGCAGGAGATGTAGGCTATCTCATTACCGGTATAAAGGATGCGCGGGAGGTAAAAGTTGGAGATACTATTACGGATGCCACAAACCCGACAAAAAATGCCATTGCAGGTTTTGAGGATGTAAAGCCCATGGTGTTTGCGGGTATCTATCCCGTAGATACGGAAGACTTTGAGGAATTGCGCTCTTCCATGGAAAAACTGCACTTGAATGATGCCTCACTGGTCTTTATTCCTGAAAGCAGTATGGCACTTGGCTTTGGTTTTCGCTGCGGCTTCCTGGGCATGTTACATATGGAAATTATCCAGGAACGCCTGGAAAGAGAGTTCGATATGACGGTAATTACTACCGTCCCCAATGTTAGTTATCATGCCTTCACAACAAAAGACAAGGAAACCCCTCTGATCGTAAATAATCCATCGGATCTGCCGGACCCATCAACCCTGGACAGGGTAGAAGAGCCGTATATTAAAGCCACCATCATTACCAAGTCTGATTTTGTAGGCAATGTGATGTCGCTCTGTATTGAAAAGCGCGGGCTGATCACCAATCAAACCTATCTTACAACAGAACGGGTGGAATTGAATTTTGATATGCCTCTGGCCGAGATTGTTTTCGATTTTTACGACCGCCTTAAAACGGTTTCTAAGGGATATGCCTCATTTGACTACTCACCAATCGGGATGCGGGTCTCCAAATTAGTGCGGGTTGATATACTGTTAAACGCACAGCCGGTGGATGCCTTATCCGCCCTTATCCATTTTGACAATGCCCAGAATATTGGCAAAAAAATGTGTGAGAAATTAAAGGAGCTTATCCCGAGACAGCAATTTGATATTCCCATCCAGGCCGCAATTGGTTCAAAAATAATTTCCCGCGAAACCATCAAGGCGCTGCGAAAGGATGTTACCGCCAAATGTTATGGCGGTGATATTTCCCGGAAACGAAAACTTCTTGAAAAACAGAAAAAGGGCAAAAAACGCATGCGGCAGGTGGGCAATGTGGAAATCCCCCAACAGGCCTTCATGGCCGTCCTGAAACTATACGACTAATCCCCGGCATAGAATTCGGTAAAAACCCCTATCTTTCTTCCCAATCTTATGTTACTTCTCATGAAAGTAAAGGCTTTCTTCACCGTACTTTTTTGGCTTCCAATTTTTGCGGTTTCACAGGAAAATATGGCTACTGTTGAAGGGAAGTCGTTTTTGGTAGTGGCAGACACCCCTTGGGCAATACCATTCCGGGCGACACTGGATCAGGTAGCCGAGTATGCGGAAGACAGGCTTTGCATAAAGTTTAAGGGTTTACAATGTCCCTTACCTCGATTAACTATTATCAAATAATCCAGAACAACCGCCTATTCTTCAGGGCTATCCTTGGCCATTTCATCAACATCCAGCATCTTGCCCAGATAGGCCAGTTTGTATCCCTCGGTAATATCCGTGAATTCATTACTATACGAGGAAATGATCTTCAGGTCGTCTTCAGGAGTTTTCAGAAATAGCGGAACAATGTCTTTATCCGCCTTGGTGATTTCTATTAATCCCTCGTAATGCTCACTGTCCCTCAGTTCAATTTCATGAATAGCCGGATACATTCTGGCCGCTTCGGTTATTTTTATAAAATCATCGGTATGGGAAAAAAGTCCTTCTTTGGGACTGTCATCCGGATTATTCATCTCATCGGAATTTACCAATCGAAATGCCCCGTTTTCCCCGAATTGCTTTCTGAATTTATCGATTGCATATTTATTAATGTCGGAGTTTCCCGTAAGTGCCATTAAAAATCCTATGTCGTTCAATTCAATATTATCCGTAAGGGTGTCTGAGTATATATTGGCAGTCATGGCTTCCAGCCCCAACTGCTTGGCCTTATCTATATTGGCGTGGTTGTTGTCTATCAACACAACGTGGCGATCGTTCTTGTGCAGGTAATTGGCAATTAACCTGGAAACCTTGGAAGCGCCGATAATCAAAATACCTTCTGATTTTTCCAGGAATACCCCTATAATTTTTGCAAAGTACCTGGCGGTCGTCGCATTGAGCAAGACCGTTCCCAGAACGATCATAAATACCAGGGGGGTGATGTATTCCGCTCCGGGTTCTCCCTTTAGCAATAATTTAGATCCAAAAAGCGAGGCAATACCGGCGGCGACAATTCCTCTTGGACCCACCCATCCGATAAACAATTTTTCGTTTAGTTTTAACTTGGAGCCGGCCGTGCTCAGGAAGACGCCCAAAGGTCTTATAAGAAAAACGATTATTGCAAAGAGCACTATCGTCTTCCAGGTATAAATAAGTTCCAGATCGCCAACGTTGATATTAGCGGCCAGAAGTATAAAAAGTATGGATATCAAAAGTACGCTCAGGGATTCCTTAAAATAGAGCAGCTCCTTTATATTGGGCAGATTGGTGTTTCCCATTACCATTCCCATAACCACCACCGAAAGCAATCCGGACTCGTGGGCAAAAGAATCAGATATCACAAAAACGCCTAAAACAACAGAGAGGGAAGCCACATTCAACAGATAATGCGGAATAAAATTCCTTTTTATGGCAAAGGTCAGCGCATGTGCAAAGGTGAAGCCAAAGGTGAGGCCAAATAGAAGGATCTTTCCAAACTCTATCATTGCGGTTTTTGTGTATGCCTGGCCTTCCCCCACGCTGATGAATTCAAAAACCAGTACAGCTACAAGCGCCCCGATCGGATCTATTAAAATCCCTTCCCATTTTAAAACTGCCGAAACATCCTTTTTCAGAGGAATATTTCTCAGAATAGGCGTGATGACGGTAGGGCCCGTAACAATGATAAGGGCCGAGAAAAGAAAAGAGATTTGCCAACTGAGGTCAAAAATAAAATGTGCCGCTACCCCGCCACAAATAAAGGTGACAACAGTCCCCACAGTAATCAATTTGGTAATTACCGGACCTACATTTGAAATTTCTGAGCGTTTAAGGGTAAGGCCTCCTTCGAAAAGGATGATACTAATGGCCAAGGACACAAAATAATACAGACCCTCCCCCGGGAAAAGGCCAACCGTCCCGTTCCAAATGGGTTCAATTAATTTAGAGCCATCCTCCGTAAACAAGGTGGCAATCGGGCCAACCAATAAGCCTATCAATATCAGAGGGAGGATGGCCGGTAATTTAAGCCGCCATGCCACCCATTGGGCAATAATTCCCAAGATTATTATTCCCGCAAGTTCAACCATTAAAAGTTATATTTTGTCTATGCAATTTCAATTTCAAAAATAGACAATTAGGCCTTCTTATAAATCGTGTTGTATATTTAAATGTTATTTTGGACTAAAACCGCTACATGGCTAACAATATTCATCCCTTCAAGACTTTGTTGTTCGGATTTGCTTTTTCCCCAAACCTGGAAGTCAACATCTTGGAGACCAGCCGCATTGCGCACTTTTTCAAGGCAAAACTTATCCTATTGCACGTCGGCAAAAACACTTCTGAAAAATCCACGGTAATAAAGGCGCTCTTAGAAAAAACGGAGCATAAGAACCTTTATGTTGAAATACAATGGATGGAAGGGAAGCCTGTGGAAACGATTCTCCGGGCATGCGAAAGATTTAAGGTAGATCTTCTGGTGCTCGGGGCCCTGCAGCATGAGAATATTTACCAGTTCTATGTGGGGACCATTGCCCGAAAGCTTACACGCCTGGTAACTTGTTCCGTGCTCTTGCTTATAAAACCGTCGGCCGAACGCGTGCCTTGCCAGCATGTGGTGGTAAATGGCCTGGATGCACCTGAGACACCTGTGGCAATAACCGATGCTTTTTATGCGGCACAAGCGTTTGGTGCCAAGCAAATAACCATAGTTGAGGAGATCCTTCCAAAAGAGATTCATGTCACGGTGGAGGACGACAGATCATTAAAGAGGGCCAATATTATGAAAGAAAGACTGAAACACAGAGAGGAATCCCGGGTCCGTAAAATAATCAATACCCTTCCGGAAGAATTAGTAAAAAATCTGAAAGTAAAAACACAAAGCATTTTTGGTAAAAGAGGTTACTCCATTGGCCACTATGCCGAAGTTGTCAGGGCAGATCTTCTTGTGATGAACGCCCCGTCCAAATCGGGGCTCTTAGATCGGATATTTCCCCACGACATTGAGTACATCCTGTCTGATTTACCAACCGACTTATTGATTATTAGAAGATAATTTGACCCCAAAAACCAACCATACCACAGTCTTTGTCAAGGCATTGCCGAAAAATATTTTTTCCGGCTTTGTGGTATCGCTGATCGCCCTGCCGCTGGGACTGGGATTAGCCCTTGCGGCCGAGGCGCCTCCAATTTCCGGAATCATTGCTGCAATAGCGGGAGGAATTGTAGTCGCAATTTTAGGAGGTTCCCAGGTAACCATTACCGGTCCGGGCAACGGAATGGCAATTGTGCTTTTAGGGGCAATTACAACACTTGGGGCTGGGGACATGTATCAGGGATATCTATTTACCCTGGCCGCCATTGTGGTTTCCGGAATCTTACAGGTAATTCTCGGTTTTCTTAAGATGGGGCGCCTGGCCGATTTTTTTCCCGCTTCGGCAATAGAAGGTATGCTGGCCGCGATTGGCCTGGGGATACTGTCCAAGCAATTCCATGTAATGTTGGGGGATAATACTATAAATGGGAGCATAGCATCTCTTTTAGCAAAAATACCTGGTGGTATTTTAAAATTATTCCATATAGCCGATTCAAGCGTGCTTATGGCTGCAGGTATCGGACTTGTCAGCCTTTTTATCATGATTTTCTATTACAAGATCAGAAACAAATATTTTCAGTTGATCCCGGCCCCCATGTGGATCATCATACTTTCAGTAGGTCTTGGATATATCTTTGTAGGGCTCGGCATTCCGCATCCCATGGAGGAATCTTTTCTGATCAACATCCCGGATGACGTCATAGACGATATGGCTTTTCCGGATTTTTCCAAGGTTTTTTCGAAGAACTTCGGCATGGCCGTCTTTGCCATTACCCTGATCGCGAGTATCGAATCCCTGTTGAGTATAAAGGCGGTGGACAAATTAGATCCACTTAACCGACGATCGAACACCAACAAGGATCTAAAGGCGCTAGGGGCCGCGACCATAGCAAGCGGTTTCCTGGGGGGACTTAATGTGGTAACCGTAATTGCACGAAGTTCGGTCAACGTAAATAACGGAGCCACCAACCGTTCCGCCAATTTCTTCCATGCCATATTCCTTACGGTTTTTATCCTCTTGTTTCAGGAACAACTGCGTAAAATACCTTTGGCCGCCCTTGCGGCAATTTTGGTCTATACCGGATATAAACTGGCCACCCCTGAAACTTTTAGAAAAGTAGCGCGCATTGGCAGGGAACAACTCGTCATATTTCTTGCTACCTTGCTTACCACTTTGTTCACGAATCTCATTACAGGTATCAGTGTTGGTATCTTGGTCACGTTTATCATTCATATCATCATCAACAAGAGTTTATCCTTGTTCATCAGTCATCTTTTTAAACCCAACATTCTGCTGTTTAAGGAAAAAGACGAAGGCAACTACTATGTAAGTGTGAAGTACTTCTGTAGTTTTCTTAACTTCCACAAGTTAAAGAACAAGCTCGACGTTATTCCGGAAAACGAAGACGTTGTACTGGATTTTTCCATGTGCAACTTTGTGGACGATACCGTACTGGAAGGGTTGGACAATTACTCCGATACCTTTGCTAAAAAAGGTGGAAGTGTGGAAATCATAGGACTGGACAAACACGAAACCGATTCCACACATCCGTTTGCAATTCGGAAAATACTCCCACTGGCTGCTTTGGGACCTATAGAGCGTTACTTTACCAAAAGGCAAAAGGAACTAAAGACCACCGCGGGCGAATACCACTGGACTTACGTGGCAAATAAAAATACTCAAATAGAATTTCTCCGAAATTTCGTGTTCTTCAGAACCCGGGAAATACGCTACTTTTATAACAAACTGTGGGACAAAGAGGCCAGGTGCAGTGTGTTCGATGTCGAATTTACAGAAGGGGCCTTTATCGCCAAGGAAGTAGTGAAAACTACCTTGATGCACATAGAATTGGATGCTAATATTCCCATTTTTACGCTAGACAAAGAAGGCCTGCTAAAATTCCTTTATAGCTTGGCCGGATTCAGGGATATCGATATTGAAAACCATCCCGATTTCAACAAGCGCTTTTACCTCGGCGGCGATGATGAAAAAAGCATCCGTTCTGTTTTTACGGATGAGTTAGTGCTGTTCCTGGAAAGCAACCCCTATTACCATGTGGAATCTAACGGCAGATCGCTTTTGATCCTTAAAAAAGAACGCTTGCTTGGCGTGCAGGAAATTAAGCGCATGATCTATTTTGGACGGCAACTTCAGCGTTTACTGCAAGGGCGTGAGATTTCACATTGATTTGTTAAAATATTACTGCTTCTGAACAGTATCCCTACGGCTTTGCTTATTTTGCAATGCTATACGGTTTGCCTGATGAAGTTATATCCTATTGAGACCGGTAATTTTAAGTTAGACGGGGGCGCTATGTTTGGTGTGGTTCCAAAATCCCTATGGATAAAGACCAATCCTGCGGATAGCGATAACATGATCGATATTGCCGCAAGAAGCCTTCTGATAGAAGATGGCGGCCGCCTTATATTGATAGACACCGGCCTTGGGAATAAGCAGTCTGAAAAATTCTTTAGTTATTACTATCGGTGGGGAGCCCATACCCTGGACAATTCGCTAGAACACCATGGCTTTCATCGGGATGAGATTACCGATGTATTTATGACACACCTCCATTTTGATCATTGTGGAGGGAGTATTCAATGGAACAGGGACCGAAAAGGTTACGAACCCGCTTTCAAAAATGCTGTATTTTGGACGAATAAAGCACATTGGGAATGGGCAACTCAGCCCAATGCAAGGGAAAAGGCATCTTTCCTGAACGAAAATATTTTACCGATGGAACAGAGCGGGCGTTTGAACTTTGTGGCTCCCTCGGGCAAAACCTTTCAGCAGCAATCAGAATTGGGATTTGGCATTCTCTATGCGGATGGGCACACGGACAAGCAGATGATCCCCCACATAATATACAAGGACAAGACCTTGGTGTTTATGGCAGATCTGCTTCCCACGGCCGGTCATATTCCCCTTCCTTTTATTATGGGATATGATACAAGGCCCCTCATCACCCTGTCTGAAAAGGAATTATTTTTGAAAAAAGCCGTCGACTCAGAATTTTATCTCTTTATGGAACATGATGCTCACAATGAAATTTGTACTTTGCAGCGGACCGAAAAGGGCATAAGACTAAAAGAAGTACACACCTTTGATGAGATTTTCAATTAAAATAATAGTCGGCATACTCGCGTTCCCAAGTACAATTTGTTGTAAACAAGGGGGGGCAAATAGCAAGGACTTTACGGAGGAATTTGCTTTCACAAAGGGCATTGAGGGGCCTGCCGTTAATGCCGATGGATTTTTGTTTGCCGTAAATTTTGAAAAAGAGGGCACTATCGGACGAGTTGATAAAGAAGGAAAAGGTGAAATATATGTTAGCCTGCCGGAAGGAAGTGTTGGCAATGGCATACGATTTGATATGGATGGAAACATGTTTGTTGCAGACTACAAAGGTCACAGGGTATATCGCTATATGAAGGGTGCGAAAAATCCGGAAATATGGGCACAGGACACCACCATGAATCAGCCTAATGACCTCGCCCTTAGTTCTGATGGGACTATTTATCTGAGTGATCCAAACTGGTCAGAAAGCTCAGGCCAATTATGGATGATAACTCCTGAAAGGAAGCTTGTACTTCTGGAAAGCGGTATGGGAACCACCAATGGTATTGAGGTGAGTCCCGATGGTAAAAATTTATACGTCAACGAATCCGTCCAGCGGATCATTTGGAAATACGATATCAAGGATGACGGCTCCGTTTCAAATAAGGTGAAATTTTATTCCTTTGAGGACTATGGCCTGGATGGTATGCGCTGTGACGTTGAAGGGAATTTGTACATTACGCGCTACGACAAAGGCAGCGTGTTGATCCTTACTCCCAAAGCTCGGGAATTAAAGGAAGTTACCCTTATTGGAAAAAAACCGTCCAATGTTGCGTTCGGGGGGAAAGATGGAAAAACCTGTTTCGTTACAATGGCGGACAGGGGTTGCATAGAACAATTTAAGGCACCGTTCCCGGGAAATTATTATAGCCTCGTACATTAAAATAAGATTATATGACCATTAATTTATCAAAATCAGCAGTAGGCTTGTTTTTGTGCGCTACACTTTTAGCAGCCTGCGGCAGCACAGCACTTGTAACTACTCCAGTAGAAAACGTAGACACCATCCCTCTGAAAATTACGGATCTCACTGAGGCTGAGAAAAAAACATGGGGGCATGCCGATCTTCCTACGGACACCATCCCCGGGATGAGCATGGACAAAGCCTATACGGATATTATAGGCAGAAAAAAAGGTAAAAAAGTGATTGTGGCAGTGCTCGACTCTGGCATAGACCTAGCTCATGAGGATCTGGACGGTGTGCTATGGACGAATAAAGGTGAAAGGCCTGGAAACGGAAAGGATGACGATAACAATGGCTATGTAGACGACATACATGGCTACAATTTTCTGGGAGAGGCTTACAACGAACAACTGGAAATGGCAAGGATAGTAAAGCGTAAGCTGGGTGATGCCTCGCTCCAGGCTAAGGCAAAAGCAGCACTTGAGGCCGATTACTCCGAAGCCTCCCAGAACAAACAGCGCTATGGGCAAATTCTTCACGCGGTAGAAAATGCCGATGCCGCGGTGAAAAAACACCTGGGGAAAAATTCTTATACAAAAAAGGAGGTTGCAGCCATAAAAACGGAAGATCAGGAACTGCAGCAGCATATTGCCGTTCTCATGCAAATGTATTCTTTTGAGGATAGTATTCCTGAAGTGGTCCAAGAACTTAATGAGGGAATAAAACACTTTTCAGATCAATTGAATTATAACCTCAATGTCGATTTTGATGGAAGAAAAGTTACTGGTGACGATCCCTATGACATCAATGACACCAATTATGGTAACGGAAATCCCCAAAGCAGGTCATCCGATGAGAGTCATGGAACCCATGTCGCGGGTATTATAGCCGCAGAAAGAGACAACGGCAAAGGAGTAAATGGTGTTGCCAACAATGTTGAAATTATGAGTATCAGGGCCGTGCCGAATGGAGACGAATATGATAAGGATATTGCATTGGGTATTCGTTACGCAGTGGATAATGGTGCAAAAATCATTAACGCGAGTTTTGGAAAATCCTACTCTCCCAACGCGCAGTGGGTGTACGATGCCATAAAGTATGCGGCGGAAAATGATGTGCTTATTGTCCATGCGGCCGGAAATGACGGGAAGGATATGGACGATCCGAAAAATGCGGGTTTTCCGAATGACCATGGAAATCATGCGGGAGGCCAAATAGCAGACAACGTTATCGAGGTTGGGGCTTTGAATCCTGCATACGGCTCCGAAATGATCGCGGCCTTCTCTAACTACGGGCATGCGAATGTAGATGTATTCGCTCCCGGTGGTAACATTTATTCTACCTTACCCGAAAACAAATATGACTTTCAGGGAGGGACTTCAATGGCTGCACCCGCTGTAGCCGGCGTTGCCGCCCTTATCAGAGGACAATACCCAAAACTGACGGCTGCCCAGGTAAAAAAGATAATTATGGATTCCGGATTGCCTACCAAAACATCGGTCATTCTTGGAGGAGACGCGGCAAAAGGCAAAACATTTGACAAGATTTCCAAATCCGGAAAAATGGTCAATGCCTACAATGCCTTGATCCTGGCAGATAAAGTTTCCAGAGGTGATATTAAAATATAGTAAAATGCGTGCAATTCAAAAGTCCCGGATGGGAATTTTTTTAGTTGTTTTGTGGACCTGTATGCTCCAGGCACAAAACAATACTTCCTATTGGCAGCAACATGTGGACTACAACATGGACGTGACCGTGAATGTGGAAAATTTCCAGTATTCAGGAACACAGAAATTAGTATACACGAATAATTCACCAGATTCCTTGAACAAGGTGTTTTATCACATGTATTTTAATGCGTTTCAGCCAGGGAGTGAAATGGATATCCGATTGCAAAACATCAAAGATCCCGACGGTAGAATGTACGTAGAGGGCAAAAGCAGGATAGCCGCATTATCCCCTTCTGAAATAGGGTACCTGAAGGCAACTTCGCTCAAACAGGATGGAAGGGACATCAATTTTACCTTAGAAGGAACCGTATTGGAAGTTGTCCTGGCAAACCCGATTCCTCCGGGGGGAAAGTCGAACTTTGATATGGTTTTTGAAGGGCAGGTCCCCATCCTGATCCGAAGATCGGGAAGGAACAGCAAAGAAGGGGTAGCATTGTCCATGAGCCAGTGGTATCCTAAATTAGCCGAGTACGATTTTGAGGGCTGGCATGCAGACCCTTATATTGCAAGGGAATTCCATGGTGTTTGGGGAGATTTTGACGTAAAACTAACCATAGATAAAGATTATGTGGTGGGAGGTTCGGGCTATTTACAAAATCCCGGGGAAATTGGACACGGGTATGAGACCCCTGGAACCAAGGTAAAAAAGCCGAAAGGCGCTACTCTTACTTGGCATTTTAAGGCTCCAATGGTTCACGATTTTATGTGGGCGGCGGACCCCGGTTATATTCATGATAAACTGCAGGTAGAAAATGGCCCAATGCTTCATTTCCTTTATAAGGATGACCCGGCGATCACTGAAAACTGGAAAAAAATGCAAACAAAAGCTGCAGAAGCCATGCGGTTCTTCAGCAGAAATATCGGTCCCTACCCTTACAACCAATACTCCGTAATCCAGGGAGGGGACGGAGGTATGGAGTATGCCATGAGCACCTTGATCACGGGTGGGCGAAAATTTGGCGGCCTGGTAGGCGTAATGGTGCATGAAATGGCACATTCCTGGTTTCAGCATATCCTCGCCACCAACGAAGCTAAACATGCCTGGATGGATGAAGGTTTTACTACTTTCATCTCCGATTTATGTATGAATGAAATAATGGTGCCCAAAAAGGACCATCCTTTTGAGCATTCTTACAACAGTTATTTCGGGTTGGTACAATCTGGTAAAGAACAACCCCAGGGAACGCATTCCGACCGATACGAACTCAACGGGGCATACGGCACCTCCGCATACAGCAAAGGGGCTATTTTTTTATCCCAATTGGGTTATATTATCGGGCAGGATAAACTGTTGGAAACACTGAGAAAATATTATGAGGATTTTAAATTCAAACATCCCACGCCAAATGATATAAAACGCACCGCAGAAAAGATTTCGGGAATGGAGCTCGACTGGTACCTGACTGACTGGACGCAAACCACCAATACTATAGATTACGGAGTTAAGAAAGTGGTAGCTGATGGCGATAAAACAAAGGTGGTCCTGGAACGGAAAGGCCTGATGCCGATGCCAATTGATGTACTCGTTGTGACTGAAGACGGCTCACAGGAAACTTATTACGCCCCTTTGCGAATGATGAGGGGCGAAAAGGATAATCCTTATACAGCTATTAACAGAACTGTCTTGCCGGATTGGCCGTGGGCATATCCCACATATGAGTTTACCATTGACAGGCCGGTAGCTCAGGTTAAGGCTGTTGTTATAGATCCTTCGCGCCTGATGGCCGACGTGCATCCGGAGAACAATGTTTGGCAAACCTCACCATGAAAAGTGAAAAGGGTCTTCACGAGGAACTTGATATCGCAATTTCCTGTAATTACTAACTTTACGTAGTTACGTAGTGGTCAGAACATTTGTCTCCCTTGAGTGGACAACCCCTTAGAAAGAACTCCGGAAATACATGCCAAACAGCTATGAAAGGTCGTTTTAAATTTCCGAAAAAAGAAAAGCTCAAAAGTAAAAAGGCCATTCAGCAGCTTTTCGGGGAAGGCTATGCTATCACCAGCTATCCTCTTAAAATCCTCTATCTCAGGACGGAACTCCGTGAAGATATAAACATCAGGACGGGGGTGGCCGTTCCAAAGAAGAATTTTAAAACCGCCGTAAAGCGAAACAGGATAAAACGACTGATCCGCGAAAGCTACCGCTTAAACAAACACCACATTTTTAACAACATTGATGAAGGCTATGCGTTTCTATTTTTATATATTGGAAAGGAATTACAGGAATACTCAGTAGTTGAGGAAAGCATGTTGAAGTTGTTTGCTAAATTTTTAAAAAAGGTGCACCATGAAAAAGATAATCAATAAAAAAGTTTTAATTCCTGTTCTTGCAATCGCTTTTTTAGTGGCGGGAAGCAGTTTTAAAAGCGATTTTTTTGAGATCGCGAAGCAAATTGAGATCTTCACTACACTTTTCAAGGAACTCAATATGAATTATGTGGATGAGACGAATCCTGCCGAATTAATGGATACCGCCATCAAAAACATGCTGGAGGGTCTGGATCCTTATACGCAATTCCTCAATGAACAGGATGTTGAAGCGTATAAAATTAATAATGCAGGAGAATATTCCGGAATAGGAGCCCTGGTCCGTTCCTATAATGAAAAATTATTGATCGTTGAGCCATATAAGAACTATCCTGCGGATAAGGCAGGACTAAAGGCCGGTGATGAAATTATTAAGATCGGCGATATCACCATAGCTGATTTTAAAGACGATGCAGGGGAGTTATTAAAGGGTGCGAACAACACGGATGTAACGGTGACTTTTAACCGGCAGGGACAGATCAAAACGACAACGATTAAAAGAGAAGCAATTGAGGTAGATGCCGTTCCCTATTACAGTATGGCCGCTGATAATACCGGCTATATTGTCCTGTCGAAATTCAATTCAAAAGCCTCTTCGCAAACCAAGGCTGCCTTAAACGATCTGAAAGGCAAGGGGGCAAAAAAAATCATATTGGATCTGAGGGATAATCCGGGCGGATTGCTTTCCGAAGCGATCAATGTTACCAATTTGTTTGTCCCTAAAGGGGAACTAATAGTAACGACCAGATCTAAAGTAAAGAAATTTAATCAGGAATATAAGACGAGAAACCAGCCCGAAGATGAAGAAATTCCTTTGGTGGTCCTCGTAAACGGTAGTAGCGCGTCGGCTAGTGAAATTGTGTCTGGCAGTTTGCAGGATCTTGATCGCGCTGTGATCATGGGGGCTCGCAGTTTTGGAAAGGGTCTGGTACAGCGGCCGCTCAGACTTACTTACGGCACCCAGTTGAAGGTCACTATTTCCAGGTACTACACTCCTTCCGGGAGGTGTATACAGTCCCTGGACTATTGGAACCGGGATGAAGAGGGAAATGCCGTACAAAATACCCAATTCAACGATTTTACCACCCGCAATGGCCGAAGCGTACAGGATGGGGGTGGCGTAATGCCCGATGTGGAAATCGCTGCTTTAAAGACCAATGACCTAACCAGGGCACTGCTTAATAACCATATAATTTTTGATTATGCCACACAATATCATTATCAAAATCAAATAGGCGATGTATCTGCATTCGCTTTCTCTGATGCCGATTATTCAAATTTCAAAACTTTTGTGTCCAGGAGCGATTTCAATTTTGAGACCAGGACCGAAAAAGTGCTTAGGGAGGCTATGAGCGGAGAAGATAAGGATATTTTTGGGGAGGCAATGCACGAGAATTACCGGCAGCTTCTCAACGAAATAAATAAAGGCAAACAGGCCGCGCTTGATAAATATCAGGAGGAAATCCGTAAAAATTTGGAGGATGAGATCATAAGACGCTATTTCTATCGTGAAGGGCTTTATGATTACTATTTAAATAATGATGATGCCATTACAGCTGCAACGGCTTTATTGGATGATACCACCAAATACCATGGAATATTAAAGTAAATGGCAATAAAGAATTTAGATTCCCGCTTTTGCGGGAATGACATTTCATAGGAAACCCCGCAGCAAGCTGCGAGGAATTCTTTTCGATTAAACCCCAGGGCATCCCGATAGAAGGAATCGACCCAAGGGTCGAGGTATTAAACCCAGTAAAGCACGATCTCTAATTATAAGGCCGGAAATACGCATTGAATGAGTATAGGTACATCCCGAGAGGCGGAATTGCTGCATAAGGCCGACTCGACACTTGGCGAAGGGCCTGTCTGGGATCATCGCCAACAACACCTGTTTTGGGTTGATATAGAGGGGTGCAAACTTCATTGCCACCAGCCCGCTGCCAATGAAAACCAACACTGGGAGTTCAATGAAATGATAGGTGCCGTAGTACCCAAAGCAGATGGGAATTTGCTTCTGGCCCTGGAGTCGGGATTAGCCACCTACGACCTGGCGAATAACAACCTGATCCGCCATGAAGCTCTTAACAACAGCGATCCCATGCTTCGCTTTAATGACGGGAAATGCGATCTTAACGGTAATTTCTGGATAGGAACAATGCACAAAGCGTTTGTTCCGGGCACCGGAAATTTATACAGGGTTTCCCCGGATTACAAAACCACACTTCAAATCAGGGGAACCACTATTTCAAATGGAATGGCCTGGTCTCCGGACAATGCCTTGTTTTACTATATTGATAGCCCGACATACAACCTATTTGGGTATGATTTTGATGTGGCAACGTCAGAAATATCCAATCCAAAAACCCTGTTCAACATCCCGAGATCTTATGGCAGTGCCGACGGAATGACCATAGATAAAGAGGGGATGCTCTGGATTGCCCATTGGGGAGGCGGTTGTGTTCGCCGTTGGGATCCTGTTAGCGGTAAGGTCCTGCAAACGGTACTTGTGGATGCACCCCATGTTACCTCCTGTTGTTTTGGAGGGGAAGATTTGAATATGTTGTATATTACCACAGCAAAAAGCGGGCTAAATGATCAGGAGTCAAAAGCTGCTCCTTTAAGCGGGGGCCTGTTTTGTATTAAAACGGAAGTTTCAGGCTTTCCTGTTTCCTATTTTAAAGGCAAGTAATGTGTATACGGGTATTGAGGATAAAGTAGCGATCGTGACGGGCGCAGGCACCGGAATTGGCTTTTCCATAGCTTCCCTATTGCTTACATCCGGGGCTAAGGTAGTGCTTAATGACCTGGACAGGACGGTGGCCGAAAAAGCAGTTTCCAGGTTAAACGAAAAGTACCCGGGCAATTGCCTGGCTTTCGCAGGTGACGCCGGTGACATCTCGGTCATTGAAGATCTTATTAAATTCACATTAGATCGGTTTACGGTGATCGATTTTGTAATTCCCAACGCAGGCATTACATTGTTTGGGGATTTTTTTGAATTCAGCCCTGAAGATTTTCAGAAAGTAGTGAATCTAAACCTGCAAGGCGCTTTCTTCCTGGTGCAAAAGGCTGCCGCTGTCATGAAAGATCGGGGAAATGGGGGTAGAATTGTGCTTATGTCCTCGATTACAGGTATTAAAAGTTACCCGTCTTTAGCTGCCTACTCTATGACCAAAGCGGCTTTGCGCATGCTGGCCCGAAGCCTGGTTTTGGTTTTGGGGCCGCATAAAATAACTATAAATGCCATAGCTCCCGGCGCTACCTTAACAGAACGTACGGAACTGGAGGAACCAGATTATGCAGGGGCATGGGGCAAGCTGTTGCCCACGGGCAGCGTAGGGAAGCCAGAAGACATGGCCAATACCTGTCTTTTTCTCCTTTCTGCCGAGGCTGCCCATATAAACGGGCAAACCCTGGTTGTTGATGGCGGCTGGACGGTAATAGGGCGCTATCCGGGTGATTTGGAATAACTTGTAATTTTCTTTTTACCTACCTTCATGCTAAGAAATTCTAATAGAAATAAGGTGAGGTTTTGTCTATTGCTTTGCGTTTTTTTCCTATTGAGCTATTCCGATCCTAAAGTAAAGGTCCCTGCCCCATCCCGGAGTATAACCGCTTCTGGCCAAATGGCCCCTTCATTGATCGTTTTAGGGACCCTTCAGGATGCCGGTTCGCCCCAAATAGCGTGTCAAAAGGAATGTTGCGGTTCCCTGTTTTCTGATCCGGATCCCCGGAGAAAAGTCGTCTCCTTGGGTTTGATAGACCCTGCATATAAGAAAACCTTTCTCTTCGAAGCTACACCTGATATCGGAGAACAGTTGAAAATTCCAAAGAAATACCAGATGGTATATTTATCGCCCACGCTCATATTGGCCATTATACGGGTCTAATGTACCTTGGGAAGGAAGCGGCTAATTTTAATCATACCAATCCCCTGCTGAATCGTGAAACTCCCCACGCCAGGAAGATTATAGATGAAGGCTATCGTATTGCTGAATTCCAACAGCTATTGAAATTGTGATCCTTATGGATAAAGATCTTGAATATCAGCTATCCCAGGCCCTGGGAGATCCTATTCAAAAGACTGTTCCTTTATCGGGCGGAGATATTTCCCGGGCCTTTTTGTTACGCACCAGGAACGCCAGATTTTTTTGTAAGGTTCACAACGGCAGGGAGGCCCATACTATGTTCTTGGCAGAAAAAGATGGGCTCAAGGCCATCGCTGCCTCAGGGGCTGTACAAACACCTGATGTTCTGTACTGTGAACCCATAAAAACAGGGGCTTGCCTGGTGCTGGAATATATTGAACCAAAGAATCCTTCCGCTCAAAATATGGAAAAATTAGCGTGTCAATTGGCCAGTCTCCATCAAGGTGTTTCCCGGGATTTTGGATGGCACATGGATAACTTTATTGGCAGCTTGCCTCAAGCAAACAATCATCGTTCGGATTGGGTGTCGTTTTATACGGATCATCGATTACTACCCCAATTACAACTGGCCCGGCAAAAGGGGTTGCTCTCAGAAAATGCATTTTCAGACAGCGGCAAGATGAAGGTAACGTTAAAAAATTTCGGCCTGGAAACCAAACCCTCCCTGCTGCATGGCGATCTCTGGAGTGGTAATTACCTCATTTCATCAGAGGGTATACCTTACCTCATAGATCCTGCCGTTTACTACGGACATCATGAGGTTGATATTGCCATGACTCGGCTTTTCCGCGGTTTTCCTAAGGAATTTTACACGGCTTATGAAGAAGTATTTCCCCGAAAAGAGGGTTGGAAAGAGCGACAGGAATTATATCAGCTCTATTACTTATTGGTTCATTTGAATTTGTTCGGCAGCTCGTATTATGCCCCGGTCAGGCAAATTCTTTCGAAATATTTCCTGCAGTAATTCAATCTTCGCAGGTATAGGATCCAAACGAATTGGGACCATCCCGCTTTAACATGGTATAATCCGATATTTTACTCGTAAGATCAAAATTTTGGAACTGATAATCCGGCGTATAGAGCGCATTATCCCAATAAGCGGTATTGGGTTCCGCATTCCTTGGGTCTCCTGTTTTTTCCATCCACAGTGCCAACTCCGCCCTTTGCTCTGCCAGAACAGTTCTCATTCCGGTTGCAGAAGCTACGTTATTAAGATTATATGGGTCTTCGGACAGCACATACAATTCTTCGGCGGGCCGTTTTCCAAACGCCAGCTGAAAGTAATCCATTTTCCCTGGTCTGTTTTCCATATCCATGATCAAAAATTTGGTGATAGAGTTGTCTACATCCCCATATTGCCCCACGGATTGATGGGTATCCGGGTCTCCCGCCGGCCATCTCTCCGGTTCAAAATTCTTTATATAAAGATATTTCTCCGTTCGGAGGGCCCTTGACGGGTAGCTCAAATTTCCTTTTCGAACATTGGCGTGCCGCTCCCGCTCAAGGAATACCTTATTCCGGGTACTGCCTGGACGCTCACCCTTGACCAGTGGCAACAGGCTTTCTCCTGAAAATTCTTCAGGAATTTTTAATCCCGCCGCTTCCAGAAATGTCGGTCCGAAATCAACAAAATTCATAAAAGAATTTATGCGCTTGCCCGATTTAATGTTATCCTTCCAGAACATTGCAAGCGGCATGCGTGTACCGTAATCGTAAAGATTGGCTTTAGCTCTTGGGAAGGGCATCCCGTTATCGCTGGTCATGACAATTAAGGTACTCTCCAAAAGGTTTTTCTTTTTCAGCAGGTCAATAATGGATCCGCATTCACGGTCAAAGCGCTCCACTTCATAATAATAGTCCATGATATCATTTCTGATACATTCCAGATCCGGAAGGAATTCAGGCAGTACCACCTCGCCCGCGTTCATCCCTGTTTTTACCCCAGAATTGGTTTCATAGTCCCTATGAGGATCCATGCTGCCAAACCAAAAATAGAAGGGTTGGTCTGCTTCCTTTTCCTCCAAAAAGACCTCAAAAGAGGCGTAATCTTTCCCCGCAGGATTATAAACATACCCTCCGCTTTCGTAATCCCCCGGACCCCACCCCTTTCTGCTCTTGCCTGTATGGTAGCCAGATGCTTCCAACAAAGAAGCCCAATTGGGATACTCATCTGAAATTACGGACCACAGATTCCCCGCATCCCCCAGCTGATGGGGATACCTGCTGCTCAGGATTGCCGCTCTTGAAGGGGAGCAGGAAGGGGCCGCACAAAAGGCGTTATGGAAGAGGGCGCCATTTTGTGCCAGAAAATCGAAGGTTGGCGTCCGTACCACCTTATCCCCATAAATTCCCGCATGTGGATAAGACCAGTCATCTGCAAGCAAAAAAAGAATATTAGGTCGTTGATTATTGCTTGCCAAAGATTTTGTGGAAGAAATGTCAGACAGAAAGCCAAACAGCAACACTGCGTAGGCTAAAAAAAGTATAAGATGTTTCATTGTTCACGATCGTTGGTTGAAACCATGCCCGTCCGCTGAAACGCATGACTTTCACAAAATGGTTCGGAGATGCAAACTACATTTCTCAAAAAGTCAACCACATCATATATACTTTCAAGGTTTAACGCGGTAATTTGATTGCCGATCCAAATCTGTGGATTTTCATTCCGTTGTGCTTTCGTCGGTTTCTGATTTACTTTACAAGTTAACCATTTATTAGTTTTTTAAATCCTTTATCTAAAAACTTCTCGATGGCCATCAATATGTAATTAAATGAAGAGGATTTTCGGTTAATCCTTAAAAGTAATAGCCGGATTACGATAGTTTTTATATTTTTAAAAGGTTTTCCAACTGCACCACAATGTCTGTAAAAAACCTATCCATTATTCTGATTGTTTCAACCCTCATTTTCATACAGGGTTGCCAAAATGGACAGGAAAAAGAAGAATTCGGCGGGGATTACACCACCTGGGACTCCTACCTCGGCGGCCCGGATCGGAACCACTACTCTACCCTATCACAAATTTCTCCGGAAAATGTGAAAGATCTGAAAGTAGCCTGGAGCTATGGAGCCCCGGATTACGGACAAATGCAAATGAATCCGATAGTGATAGACAGTGTCCTATACGGCATAACTGCCGCTTTAAGGGTTATTGCATTAAACGCCGCCACAGGCGAGGAGCTCTGGAAATTCGGTGATTCCCTACAGGTTTGGCATTCTACCAGCAGGGGGGTCTCCTATTGGGAAAAGGAAAATGATAAACGGATACTGTTTACCAGGGGTCCCGAGCTTTATGCGCTCAACGCCATCACGGGAAATCCCGTCCCAACTTTCGGGATAGATGGCAAAACAGACCTGCATTCAGGATTACCGGAATGGGCGCAGGATAAATTTGTGATCTCCAACACTCCCGGGACCATTTATAAAGACCTGATCATAATGCCTTTGAGGTTGTCCGAAGATGCGGGAGCAGCCCCCGGGGATATCATGGCATTTAATGTTATCACCGGGGAAGTAGCCTGGACCTTTCATACTATTCCCTATCCCGGGGAGGAGGGACACGCTACCTGGGAGAATAAAAATGCATACAAAGACGGGGTAACCGGGGCCGCAAATAATTGGGCGGGCATGGCCCTCGACGAGCAAACGGAAATCCTCTACGTGCCTACGGGTTCTGCTGCGCCCGATTTTTATGGAGGTTTACGAAAGGGCAGTAACCTGTATGCAAATTGTCTGTTAGCTTTGGACGCGAATACAGGAAAGAAGTTGTGGCATTTTCAATTTACGCACCACGATATCTGGGACAGGGACCCTCCGGCACCTCCTAACCTAATCACGCTGACGAGGAACGGGAAAAAGATTCCGGCCGTGGTCCAGGTAACCAAGCAGGGTTATGTATACGTATTTGACAGAAAAACGGGAAAACCCCTGTTCGATATTGAAGAGCGGCAGGTTCCTCCCTCAGGGCTGGAGGGAGAAATGGCGTGGAAGACCCAGCCGTTTCCCGTGGCGCCCAAACCCTTTGCGCGGCAATCCCCGGACCTCACAGAAAACGACATTAGCCCCTATGCTGAAAATCCCGATTCCCTGAAAACCCTGTTAAAAAATTCTGACAGGCGTATTTATGCACCTCCCGGCCTAGATCCTGTTCTTTTATTCCCCGGATACGATGGGGCGGCAGAATGGGGAGGAGCGGCGGCTGATCCTGAAGAGGGAATTCTTTATGTTAATGCCAATGAAATGGCCTGGATAATGCAAATGGAAAAGAACGACAGTATTGCCCCTGATCTTCCTTTGGGGGAACGATTGTATAGGACTTATTGTGCGTCGTGTCATCAAAATAACAGAGAAGGACTGGCTGCAAGCGGTTTTCCTTCACTGATAAATGTCCATAGTAAACTCAAAAAAAAGGAAATTTCAGAAATTATCACTCAGGGAAAAGGAATGATGACCGGCTTTCCTCAAATTAAGGATAATGAAAAAGAAGCATTACTTAATTTCGTGCTGGATGAAAAGGACAAATTAGAAATTACCTCTAATACCTATTCTCCCTCATCATCGGTGTTGCCCTATAAACATAAGGGGTATAACAAATTTTTGGATAGCAATGGGCTACCTGCTATCAGTCCGCCCTGGGGAACGTTGCATGCCATCGACCTGAACACGGGCGACTTTTTGTGGTCCGTTCCTTTTGGAGAAACACCCGAACTGGCGGATAAAGGGATTAAAGGAACGGGGACAGAAAATTATGGGGGTCCTGTGGTCACAGAAAACGGACTGCTATTTATAGGCGCCACAAGGGATGGCTATTTTAGGGCATTTGACAAACATACGGGCAAGGTGCTGTGGGAGTACAAGTTACCGGCGGCGGCTTTTGCAACTCCGGCGATGTACCAGGTAAATGGAAAACAATATATTGCCATCGCTTGTGGTGGTGAAAAATTAGGGACAGAAAAGGGAAACGAGATTATAGCCTTTGCCCTGGAATAAATTTAGGTATGGAAAAAATAAAAATTCTTGTAGTAGGTTGTGGCAATATGGGTATTAGCCATGCCAGGGCTTATAATGAACTTTCAGATTTTGAAATTGTGGGGCTTGTAAGCCGAAAGCCGCATAGCAGGGAGCGCTTATCCGAGGAGTTGGGGGGACTTCCAACATTTTCAGATTTTAAAAGTGCCTTGGATAGTACCAAACCAGATGCCGTTTCTATTAACACCTATCCCGATACGCATGCCAGCTATGTGCGGGAAAGTCTCGGTGCCGGGGCGCACGTTTTTGTGGAAAAACCCCTGGCGCTTACCGTGGCTGAAGCCCAATCTCTGGTGGATATGGCACTGGACAAGGAGAGGAAAATGGTTGTGGGATATATTTTAAGGGTACATCCTGCCTGGGCTACTTTTGTTGAAAAAGCCAAATCTTTGGGAAAACCGCTTGTGATGCGAATGAACCTTAACCAGCAAAGTTCCGCCGAACAATGGTACACGCATAAACAGTTAATGAACTCTATGTCGCCCATAGTCGATTGTGGGGTACATTATGTGGATATTATGTGTATGATGACCGGTTCAAGGCCGGTAAGTGTTAACGCCATTGGTGCGCGGCTTAGCGAGGAAATCGCCCGTGATATGTACAATTACGGGCAGCTTCAGGTTCGTTTTGAGGACGGCTCGGTTGGCTGGTATGAAGCAGGTTGGGGTCCTATGATGAGTGAAACGGCTTTTTTTGTCAAGGATGTTATTGGCCCTAAAGGTTGCGTGTCCATAGTGGAAAAAGATAAGGGAGCGTCCGGTGATATTGAAGGGCATTCCAAAACAGGAGGCCTGCTCGTTCACCGTAGCAAATTAGATGCCGACGGAAATTTTATGGAAAGAGATGAGCTTATCAGTACCGCTGATGAACCGGACCATGACGGGCTTTGTAGGCTGGAACAGGAATTCTTCCTAAAGGCAATCAGGGAGAATTTGGACCTGACCGATCATATGAACGATGCCGTCAACAGCCTCAAAATAGTTTTAGCTGCGGATGAATCCTTCAAAACAGGAAAAACTGTGCTCTTATAGGCCCATTATGGCCAAAAAAGTTGTCAGTACTTCCCGGGGAAGATTTGTTTTAATCTAAATAATTCCCCGATGGCTCTGCCTCGGGGTTTCCGAATCTACCTCCCCTTGGGGGAGGTCGGAATTGCCTTTTCGCAATTCCGGGCGGGGCAAAATACAAAATTTCGGTTTTTGGACCCAAGGCCAAAATG
>JBGTNL010000053.1:0-28567 GCA_041743085.1 Flavobacteriaceae bacterium | reverse complement strand
GTAATTTTCATTTTATTCGATTGTTAAGTTTATTGAAAAGTTATGTCCTTTAAAGGATTAAAGGGTTTTGGCAAACCCCGGGTACAACCATCACCGTAAACCCCGCCGGATACTGCCTGTAATTGCTCTTCATTGAGTTCAACATCTTCCACCCCCTCTTCCGCCGGAATATTGATGTAAATGGTGTTCTCAGCGGTTTGGTCGCGTACGACCATGGTCTTGCCCTCGGGGACCACCAACTTTTCCCCGGTAAGCTGTTCTATTGCCTTGCCCGGGTCCTTCATAAGCTCTTGTTTAAAGGCTTCGTTCCCCCAGGCCTCGTTGATTACCTGTTGCAATACCCGTTGTTCCTTTGTTAATTCCATGATTTTCTTTTTTTTTAAATTGATTTTAAAATATATTAACTAGGGAAACGATCCAAGGAGTTCCAGTCTATTATGTTGGGCTAATTGTTCATTGGTATTCCCTTTATCCTTCCACTGATAAAACTAGTGATGGCCCGAAATATAAAACCGACCGATACACTGTCAAAACTGACGGCCTTTAATTATCTTATCAAGATAAAGACGTGTATTGCAGGAAGCTTGCAGGGAAATATTTTGTTGATAAAAAAGAGAATCATTGTTGAATTTTCAAGTAATCCTAATAAATTTTAGATACGTTTTTAATAAAAATCCCTATCGGGAATGAAGCCGATCTCTAATTCCAGTCAATCATCTCAGGAATATTTAAAAAGTTAAATATTAACTTCTACAGTTTATTCTACCCATATCAGTCCCATCCGTGAAAGGGCTTGTAGAAACAGGATCACCAGGATTACCGACATCCACACTTATTACCAAACCTGCTGCAAACAGGGGTCCGTATAAGAGCCCGTCAGCACAGAAATCAAAGGCATTGAAAAAGCCAAGAGGTCGGGCATAAAGTAGCGGCGCACAAACCTTTCGGCCACGGGCCGTAGGGCACTTTTCAACGTACGTGGACAACGGCAGGGTTTTTTTGCCCGGAGAACATAAAGTGCCGAAAACAGGGTTGACAACCCTAGGGAAATTGTTGATAACCGCCTACATTTGGAAAGACCGGCGAATAGTTACTTTTTTCTTTTAATTGAGGTCGCTTAAAGTCGCTTCCTTCCTGACGGGTGCCAAGTCCGCTACTTCGAATTTGATGGCAAACCCATGTGGGAAATAGCCATACAATCCCAGGGGATTCCTATGAAAAGACGCTTCCCTTTTTCAAATCCTTAATTATCGGGAATTTTTGGCAAGATGTTATTTTATTTTATAATTTTAGAAATTAAAGATGTACAGCATATAAAGGAAGGGAGGCGTAACTTCTTTATGCCGCCCTTGCCTTTTGGATTCAGTTCAAACGTTCCAGGAAAATAATCAAATTAACGACTTAGGAAACCTTTGCGCAGGAAAAACACTGAAATTAAATTTAAGGGCCACCAAGATCCAACCTTCCCAGATCGCTATATCAACTACACTAAAGCAGGCATGTCTATTTTAAGCAATCTCTAAAACCAATTTTTATGAAAAGGCGAAATTTTATCTCGACAACTGCAATCGCTGCATTTGCCTTATCCTGTAAGCGACAGGCACAAATACGGCAGGAATTGCCACCCTGGTAAAGCGCCCATACTACCGGCCTTTCGTAGCATTGGGTTATGATGTTTAAGCTGGGTTTTTACGCATCGAAAAAGTTTAGTCATCCTTTTTACGGACACATAAATTATTTTATTCCGATAATCAAAACCTCCAGCATGGATCATATGCATTTAAAAACATAATTATGAAAGCCCATAACCTACCTACGGCAGGCAGGTGGGCGCTTAATTAAAAAATGGCCAATACCAACCGATATAAATAACACTAAATCAATAGGTTGTCGAAATTTTATTTAGATGAAGCATTCAAAAATAGTAGCTATCCTTATCTTTCTATTTATAGGCAATACCGCCTGCAAAGACAAAAAAACCATACCTGATCCGGAATTAATGACAATTGATCTTCTGCGCGGGGATATGTTATTATGCGGAAGCGGAAACTTTGGCAATGTCCGTTTTTCTTCCTCCTGTAAAGAGGGTACCCAAAAAACGTTTGATCTTGGTATTTCGTTACTCCATTCCTTTGAATATGAAGAAGCGGAAAAAGCGTTTGTAAAAGTAATTGATGAGGATCCCGCATGTGCCATGGCCTATTGGGGCGTCGCCATGAGCAATTTTCATGCCCTATGGATGCAATCCGGGACTGAATATTTGGAAAAAGGCTCCAAGATTCTGGAGATTGCAGACCGATTGCCCAAGGGGGAGCGGGAACAGGATTATTTGGAGGCCATAGGTGTTTTTTACAAAGATTGGGAAACCCATGACCGAAAGACCAGAATAGCGCTTTTCGAACAAAAAATGGAGGCACTCTATAAAAAGTATGGTAAAGATAAAGAGGCCGCTATTTTTTATGCATTGGCTTTGTGTTCCTCCGCAGATCCTGCTGACAAAACCTATAAAAACCAGTTGAAGTCCGGTAAAATTCTGGAATCACTTTTGGCGGACAATCCCGACCATCCGGGAATTGCGCATTATATTATTCATAATTATGATTATCCCGAACTTGCCGCATTGGCATTGCCAACTGCCAGAAGATATGCAAAAATCGCTCCTGCTTCGGCACACGCACAACATATGCCTTCACACATTTTTACGCGTTTGGGCCTATGGGATGAAGCCATAGCTTCAAATGTGAATTCTACGGCATCTGCTATGTGTTATTCAGAAAGCATAGACCCAAAGGCACACTGGGATGAAGAATTACACGGCATGGACTATCTGGTTTATGCGTATTTGCAAACGGGAGACACCGAAATGGCAAAGGAACAATATGAATACCTCCGGACTTTTAGGGAGGTTTTTCCCGCAAATTTTAAGATTGCCTATGCTGCAGCGGCAATTCCGGCAAGAATTGCGTTAGAAACTAAAGATTGGAAATCAGCTGCCAACCTTCAATTGCCTTCGCTTAAAATTGACTATAAGGATTTTCCCTGGGAAAAATCAATATTTCATTTTGCCAGAGCCTTAGGCTCAGTGCGTTCAGGGGACATTCCCTCTTCGGAAAAGGAATTGGATTCCCTTAAAATACACTATCAGGAATTGTTGGATTTAAAAGACGGCTATAAAGCAAAACAAGTCCTCGTCCAAATGAATAGTATTGAGGCGTGGATACTTTATTCAAACGGCAATCATAAAGACGCCATTGCCCTCATGACAGAAAGTGCCGATATTGAAGAAAACACGGCTAAACATCCTGTTACCCCAGGTGAGGTAGTTCCTGCACAGGAACTCTTGGGCGATATGTACATGGCTATGGATAAACCTGCTGAAGCATTGAAGGTTTACGAGCTCAATTTAAAAACCCGCCCCGGCAGATTTAACGGAATCTATGGTGCTGCCCAGGCCTCCGGGAGATCCGGCGATAACGTAAAGGCAACTGAATATTTTGAAAATCTCATAAAATTAACTGAAAAATCCAACAGTGACCGCCCAGAATTGGTTGAAGCCAAAGCGTTTGTTAAAGGAAACAAAAGAACCATTTAGAAATGCATCAAAGATCTTGCTATTAAATGGATCTTATTGGTAATTGTCATAACGTTATTGACCTGTTCTTAGGACAAATTCCACTGACATTATCGGCAATAATTCCGGGCAAGGAAGTATTCCAATTAAATTACAGATGGTTTTGCAATACTGAATTCAACATATCTTTAACTATCCTAAAATGACTTCCGACAAATATTAAAGCTACATTCAGAATGGCCGTACCGGGCATAGTCCTGACGGTTATTCCGGTACAAAGCAAAAGTAAAAAGCAGGCCATCAAAAATGATGTGGGGTATGAGTTTAAAAATCAAACTTCAATTGTACAGATACAATTTCATCGTTATCGTTTTGTTTTTCTCCCGTATTAAGATTAGCCAGGGAAATGCCCAATAGTCGTACCGAGTTTTGCAAACCTTCCTGGTATAACAACTCTTTGGCAGTTTCCAGGATAAGCGACTTCTCCCCAATAAAATAGGGCAGGGTCTTGCTTCGGGTTTGTAGGGTAAAATCACTGTATTTTATTTTAAGGGTAATGGTTTTTCCGGAAAGATTACTTTTCTTTAATCGCCTTTCCAGTTCTGCGGCGATGTGTTCCAAACGCTCGAGCATAAAAATCTCGCTGCTTAAATTCTCATTAAACGTGCGCTCCGCCCCAACGGATTTGGGAATGCGGTGCGGTTTTACTTCGCTCCTGTGAATTCCCCGAACCACTTCGTAATAGTAACCTCCGCTTTTTCCGAAGTTTTGGGCAAGAAATTCCAGGGATTTTTTCTTGAGGTCTTTTCCCGTAAAAATGCCCAGATGGTACATTTTCTCAGCCGTAACCTTTCCCACCCCGTAAAACTTCCGAATTTCCAGATCCTCCAGAAATTGAATTACCTCCTCGGGGTTTACCGTTTTCTGACCGTTGGGTTTGTCATAATCACTGGCAACTTTAGCAATAAATTTATTAATGGAAATTCCGGCAGAGGCTGTCAATCCCATTTCTTCAAATATTCGTTGTCTTATTTCCCGTGCAATTAAAGTGGCGGAAGGATTTCCTTTTTTATTCACCGTAACATCCAGATAAGCTTCGTCCAGAGAAAGCGGTTCTACCAGGTCGGTATATTCAAAAAAGATTTTCCTAATACGCTGCGAGATCTCTTTATAGCGGTCAAAACGGGCTTTTACAAAGATGAGTTCCGGGCAGTTCCGCTTTGCAAGTACACTGCTCATTGCGCTACGTACTCCAAATTTTCGGGCTTCATAGCTGGCAGCGGCCACTACGCCCCTTTTTGAACTTCCTCCTACTGCAATTGGCTTCCCCTTAAGTTCGGGATCATCCAATTGTTCTACGGATGCATAAAATGCGTCCATATCGATATGGACGATTTTTCGCAAGGGAAAATCGTTTGACATTTAAGTCTACTTTGACAAAGTTTCAAACTTTGTCATTTATCTACTTTGACAAAGTTTCAAACTTTGTCAAAGGTATCAATACAATATGATTATTATATCCCTGACAAATTTGGAGGCGTAGTGTGGATTGATAGAAAGTTATCAAGTTCGTCAAAATTGCGTATAACTTCTTCCCTTTTAAGAAGCGTAGGTTTATTGGATATGAGGGTATTAAAGGAAGAATATTTCCAATTTTCAGGAGTTTTGCAAAGGCCTGCCTCAATTGGATTATGATGTATATAATGTGTAAGTTTCCTCAAATAACTTTCATCTTTCACAGGTTTCCGTTTAAATGGTCTCATAAAAAGACTGCCCTTTCTTCCCATTTGTTTATTAAATGCCTGGGTATATGAACTAAACAAATTTGAAAATTGTTTACTGAGAAAGATATGAATTGCCTGATTTGGTCTGTAATTAGGTAAATTTACAATTTCGCTTTCATTCTTAATCCTGATTAGAAAATGGAAATGATTGGGCATTAGACAATAGCAGAAAGTATCAGATATTGGGACGATATGTTTGGTGTACTTTCTGAGAAAGAAATTATAGTTATTGGAACTTCTGAAGATTTTTTCATTTCCATTGGCTCGATTAAAAATGTGATAATATGAATCAGGTTCTAATGGTGTCACGAGAAAGTGATATTTTTGGGATAGTAAGATACTAAAACAAAGCTTTGACAAAGTTTTAAACTTTGTCAATGGAAGACAATGATGGAGAAAAAGGAAAAGACTACAATTGTTTTGGGAGCAACCGGGTTAACAGGCGGGATATTACTCCAATTCCTGTTAAATGATGACCGATACGGGAAAGTCAGACTATTTTCCCGTTCCAGCGTCGGCTTTGAGCACCCCGGGATGGAAGAACATTTAGGTGATCTAAGGGATGGGTCCGCTTTTCAAAATAACTTCAAAGCCGATACCGTTTTTTGCTGTATAGGAACCACTAAATCAAAAACGCCGAACAAAGCTTGGTACAAAAATGTAGATTATGGTATTCCCGTCAGGGCCGCAGAACTCTGTAAGAAAAACGGTATCGGTACTTTTCTGGTGGTCTCGGCTTTGGGAGCAAATCCAAAAAGCCGAATTTTTTACAATAGGATCAAAGGGGAAATGGAAGCGGCTGTTATAAAAATGAACCTCCCTAAAACACATATTTTACAACCTTCCCTCATAGGCGGAAAGAGGAAAGAAAAACGAATAGGGGAATGGATCTTCAAGCAATTTATGAAGGTCGCCAAATTGGTTATGGTTGGGCCGTTGGAAAAATACAGGGCAATTCAACCGGAAACTCTAGCAAAATGTCTTATTTGGCTAGACAATCACGAGTATGACCAAATAAGGATTCCGTCTAGCGAAATCAAAAGAATAGTGGGAGATGATTGAAATAGAACGAAAATTCCTGGTATCGACAGAGACCTTTAAAAAAGATTCCAGTGGCAAGGAACGAGTTACCCAGGGATTTTTAAACACCCACCCGGAACGTACGGTAAGGGTACGGATAAAGGGTGATCAGGGATATATTACGATAAAAGGGATCTCCAACAGGGCCGGGAACTCCCGTTATGAATGGGAAAAGGAAATTTCAACAAAGGAGGCGCTGGAATTATTACTTTTATGCGAGGAAGGCATTATTGACAAGATAAGGTACCGCGTTAACTTTGAAGGCCACCTCTTTGAAGTGGATGAATTCCACGGAAACAATGAGGGATTGCTCATTGCAGAGATTGAGCTGAAAAATGAAAATGAAAATTTTGAAAAACCTGCATGGCTTGGGAAGGAGGTCACGGGTATTGTTAAATATTACAACTCAAGGTTAAGTAAACGACCTTATAATACCTGGAAAAAATGAAAAAACTAATCGCATTTCTCACAATTGTACTGCTGTTCGGAGCGTGTAAGGAAGAAGCCAGGGAATTGGACGAGACCACAACTATTGTGGAGGAAAAAGCAAAAAAATCCGTTAAAGAACTAAAAAAGGAGCTTACCGCAAAGGGCTATCAAACATTTGATTTTGTAGACGAAGAAACCAGGGATACTATGTTGATGCAGCAATATTTTATTGCTTTTTTGAAGCGGGGCCCCAACCGATCTCAAAACAAAGCGGAAACGGACAGTCTTCAGATACTTCATTTGGCACATCTGGGGCGCATGTACGAAGAAGGACATGCAGACATATCTGGCCCTTTCGGAGATGATGGGGACATTAGGGGAATAACCATTTATAATACCCCAACCTTAAGGATGGCGGATAGCCTGGCCAATCTGGATCCCATGGTCAAGTCGGGCAGATTGGTCATAGAAATACATCCCTGGTGGGCGGCCAAAGGGTTTCCTTTGAGGTAAAAAAGACTCTCTTGGCCATCGTCCTTGGATTCAGGGTTTGGGATTATTACCAATGAATCGGGTTTTTAAACTCCCTTTTCCCCGCAAGCGGATTCATTCCCCTCCTCTTTTGAAGAGAGGAGCCAAAGCTGCTTTCTAAATATTTGTGTGCACCATAGTACAAGGGAGGGATAATTTTAGAAGAACATCTGTCAAGAGTCCGCTCCCATAGTGAGTACTGGCACGAATCACTTCAAGACGACTTTTTATAAAGCACTCCTAAACTGCTCCAGGAATCGCACGTCATTTTCACTCAGGAGCCGGATATCCGAAATCTGATAAAGCAACAGGGCAATCCGGTCAATTCCCATTCCAAAGGCAAAACCTGAATATTCCATGGAATCTATCCCGCAATTATCAAGGACATTAGGGTCCACCATTCCGGTACCCATAATTTCAAGCCAGCCTGTTCCTTTGGTAATTCTGTAGTCGGTTTCCGTTTCCAGGCCCCAATACACATCTACCTCAGCGCTGGGTTCCGTAAAGGGGAAATAGGAAGGCCGCAGCCTAATTTTTGATTTCCCGAAAAGTTCCGTGGTAAAGAATTGCAGGGTCTGTTTCAAATCGGCGAAGGATACATTTTTATCAATATACAACCCTTCCACCTGATGAAAAAAACAATGGGACCGTGCCGAAATTGCTTCGTGTCTGTACACCCGTCCGGGTGAAATGGTGCGGATAGGAGGTTTGTTATTCTCCATATAGCGAACTTGGACCGATGAGGTGTGGGTTCGTAGCAATATGTCCGGATCTGTTTGTATAAAAAAAGTGTCCTGCATATCCCTGGCAGGATGATGTTCAGGTAGATTAAGCGCGGTAAAGTTGTGCCAGTCATCCTCAATTTCGGGTCCTTCGGAAACATTAAATCCTATCCGGGAGAAGATCTCAATTATTTGGTTTTTGACAATGGAAATAGGATGGCGGGCCCCCAATTCAAGGGGTTCTGCGGGCCTCGTAAGATCACCGTAGACCGTATTTGCCACGGCGCTGCTGTTCAAAGATGCCTTTAGGAAATCAACCTTCGTCGTGGCGCCGTTTTTAAGCTGATTAATAGTCTGTCCAAATGCTTTCTTTTGATCGCTGGGAACATTCTTGAATTCGGCAAAAAATGTATTCAATACTCCTTTCTTCCCAAGGTACTTGATCCGGAAAGCTTCAATATCCTCGAAATTGTCGGCAGAGAAATTTTCTACCGCTGTGATATGTTCTTTGAGTTGATCTATCATTAACCAATGGGTTGGTCGTAACTTACCTATTAAAGCCTTCCGATGTAGTCCCGGGAGCGCTGGCAGGCAAATTTAAAACTTTTATACTTGTTTTAGGAAAAAACTATTAATTGGGCGCTATATCTTTCCTTTCACCGCATACACGAGTGTGGTGATTGCTAAATTCACTCACTATTTTCCCCACTCTCTTTCCTTTCCGCAGCGTTAAAATTTTTAACCGTAGCGCTGCTATGCTTGCAAATTTTGCCTGGCACAAAGAAAAAATAGCAACAAAAATTCAGTAAGCCAACTTAGCAATCACCACACTAGGCGGGGATCTGTTCATGCCTGTCCTTTACATTTTGTTTTATCCATTCCACACACTCGTTAAAAGTTTTAAAAATGTGTTCTTTTGGAATTAAATCAGGGATGATATCGATACGTTCCATCATATATCTCGGCTGGTCCATAACCCCCGTAAAAAGAACTATGATATTATTCTTCGTAAGTTCCTGAAGCACGTCTTCCATGGCATACAATCCGGACTGATCCATATACGCCATCCTGCCCAGCCTGATGACCACACACTTGGCACTCGCGGGGATTTGTTCCGAAAGCACCTGAAATTCACTGGTAGTTCCGAAGAACAAGGGCCCTTTGATATGTTTTATAAATACTTCTTCTTTTAAACTTTTCGGAAAATTCTTTTCATCCGCCCATGCTTTTTCTTTGACAAGGGATTTTACGTCGGAGCGCTGAGCTGTAAGATCGCCCATTTTTTTCATGAACATCAACGAAGCGATAATAAGTCCCACTCCCACCGCATAGACCAAATTCCAAACTGATGACAGCACCAAAACCACAAGCATGATGATTACTTCAGAACTGAACTTCAGCGGCCCCAGTTTTGAGTCTTTGGGCAGGTTGGGAATTGCTTTTAGCCCTTTGTAATCCATAACACCAATTCCTACGGTGACCAAAATACCGGCCAGCACGGCAGCTGGAATCTGGGAAGCAACTGGTCCTAAAGCCAACAGGACGATCAATAATAAAACCCCTGCGATCATTCCCGAAAGTTTGGTTTTCCCTCCCGACTTTATATTTATCACAGTTCGGATGGTGGCTCCTGCCCCGGGGATACCACCAAAAACAGCCGCTATACTATTTCCGATTCCCTGACCCACCAATTCCCTGTTAGGTTTGTGTTTTGTCTTGGTCATATTATCAGCAACCACGGAGGTGAGCAGGGAGTCAATAGCACCGAGTAATGCTAAGGTCATGGCTGTAAAAATATATGGGGTGAGGGAACCCAATTCAAATTGAGTGAAAATTTCCAAATAAGGGATTGGCAGGCCTTCGGGAATTTTTTCAATTGGCCTGTAGTCCATTCCAAAACCATAGGCTACGCCCGAAACCAACAGCAACGCTACCAAAGTGCTCGGGATAGTCGAGGTAATACGCTTAAATCCATAAATGATAAGTATGGTGGCCAAAGCCAGCGCCAGTTCCAACCAATTAATGCTCTGTAGTGCTTTAGGCAATACTTTCAAAGTGCCTACAACCCCTGAAGCCTCTGACGCCGCAAGGGTTCTGGCTTCCTTTAGCATGTCTTCCTCTGTAATCTGGCCTGCACGCGCTATGGTTTCTTCAAAATCCTCTAAAACCAGGATGCCTTCCCCCGCTTCCTCCCGAAGGATATTTTCAAGGATTATTTCTTCCGCTATTGGTTTAAAACGGTCTACAAGGGCTTCGTCTTCCTTGGGATAATACCCGATAGCGGGAAGTATCTGCGTCACCAGAATAATGACACCAATGGCCGTCATAAAACCTGAAACAACAGGATAGGGGATATATTTAATATACTTTCCCAGGCCCAACAGGCCGATTCCAATCTGCATAATACCCGCTAATAAAAAGACAGTAAGTATCGCCGGTAATGCCTTGTTTACATCCCCGTCATACATGACAACAATGCCGGCTATGACCACCATACTCACTGCGGTCATTGGAGCGGTCGGCCCCGAGATCTGGGTGTTGGTGCCTCCGAAAAGAGCAGCAAAAAAGCTAATGAATATTGCACCGTATAGCCCGGCGCTGGGACCAAGCCCGGAACTAACACCAAAGGCCAGTGCCAAGGGGAGGGCAACAATACCGGCTGTTATACCGCCAAAAAGATCGCCCCTAAAATTGGAAAATAAATTTTTCATAGATTTCTTTCTTCTAAATTCTTAAAATGATCAGAAACGATTTCCCTTAATGGTTAGTCCAAATGATAGATTTCCATAATATTTTCAAGAATCCCTTCAAAATCTATTTTCAGGTCTATGAGCTTTCCCGAATGTATGTCAAAAACCCATCCGTGTACTTTTAAATTCCTGTCCCTGTATGCCTTTTGTACAGCGGCGGTTTTTATAAGATTTACACATTGCTCCTGCACATTGAGCTCCACGAGACGATCGTACTTTTTGTTCTCATCGACAATGGCGTTAAGCTCGTTTTTATGAAGGCGATACACATCCCTGATATTACGTAACCAGGGATTCAGAATGCCAAGATCGGCAGATTGCATGGCGGCTTTTACCCCTCCGCAGGCATAATGTCCGCATACAACTACATGATTTACCTTAAGGTGCCCTACGGCATAATCGATAACGGACATCACATTAAGGTCAATACTTATGACCATATTTGCGATGTTGCGATGCACGAATACTTCCCCTGGTCCTAAGCCCATAAGATCTTCGGCAGTAACCCTACTGTCTGAACAGCCTATGTAAAGGAGTTCCGGATTTTGCCCTTTACCAAGTTCTTTAAAATAGTTGCCGTCGGTAGCGAGCTTAGCATTGATCCACTTTTTGTTGTTTTCAAAAACTTTATTTAAATCCATCTTTTTTTTATTTTAAATATATTGTTTTTTATTGTTGTCCGGTAATGCCAAAACTGCAAGTATATTGGGCGGTCCCATTATATTAGTTAGCCAAAGGCTTGCTTTTCATACATTGCCGACAAGCACCTGAAATCAACTATATGATTTCGGTTGGTCACGATCAAGACTTACGTCTTATGTCTTGTAGCGCAGCGGTCTTACCTCTTTAACCGGACATTAGTGATTGTTTTTAATTCAATGCTAGCCTGGCAATAAATACCCGGCAATGTATGAACAGGAGATAAATGATAGCTATATTTATCTGCGTTACCAATGCGACAGCTTTTAAATCTAAATCAGAATGGGAGGACAGCCTTAAATGACTGCTTCTGGAGGGGGTATTATTATTTCGGTCATCCTACCGGAGGCCGAAATAAGATAAAAGTCAGTTGCCCCGGAGTTCTCCAATTGTGCAATGACAGCTAAGGAAATGGAACAATTGTTTGCAATTTGTTTCTCTTCCACATTTTTTTTGCCCTGTTCCTGTTGTTCTTCCTCATTGAGGTTCATAACAAATACGGGATTTTCATCACTGTTGAGCAAGGTAACCACAGAAGGCACTGCCAATGCGCATATCCAAAGGGAAAGCAAGGCGATGTGGATGGCAGATTTCATTTTTTCCAATGGTTAAGCCGCAAAAATAAGGGTATTGTTAAAATAAGCTGTTAAGAAAGTATTAAAAATCTTTTAACAACTTAATATCATCCGAGGAAATCCAGCCTGTTTTGCCATCAACCAGTTCTATTTTCTTATAGTCGTTCAACTGGCCCAATACATTTACTTTGGTGCCTTCATGTAATACAAAGGCTTCGGTACTTCGCTCATTAGGTTCGGATTTTACCGAAACCTCCTCCGCAAAAACGATGGCTGGCTGTTCTGCTTTGAATGCTGTGTACTGCATAAAAGCGAAAACCACCGAGATTATGGCAAACATCAAAAAGACTAAACTGCCAAAGAAGGCAATGCGTTTCCTTGTCTCATATCTGAAATAATAGAAAGCGATATAGGCAAGAACAAAAAGGACCATAAATACAACTGCCGCATAGGCCCATTGATCAAAAGTCATTCTTCCGGTAATATTTTGGTAAATCCTGGTGAATCCCGTTTCGGGGAGTACTTCAATCGCATCTAAGGTCATGTTTTGCGCATATGCCAAATTGTTCCTTATTTCATGATCGTTGGGTTGCAGTAGCAGCGCTTTTTCGTAGTAATAGATGCTTGGGGCAATTTGATTGAGTTTGTAATACGAATTACCGAGATTGTAATACAGAGCGGCTGAGTGCTCCCCTTTATCAAGAATTTCCTGGTAAGCTTCAATTGCCCTTTCATAATCCCCTTCATTATAAGCCTTGGCACCCCGCTCGAATAAGGCTTTGTTCTGGGCGCCTGCCGACAAACAGAAAATAAACGAAAATATGAATACCACTCCTTTCATCCGTTGATTTAAATTAAAATTGATATCAACTTTAAACACTTAACCTTGAATCTTTAAACTGCCCACTGTGTACTGTTATGCGGGTCTCATAACTGCTTGTCCATGGACAAAATCACCTCACTGGCCTTGTCGTAATCCTGTTGCATTTGCACCTGGGAAAATGGGCTGTACCGTGCCATTTCACAGTTCTTAAGCAGGCCTATAAAGCCTTCCGAAGTTGCACTATCAACTTGTTTCTCCACTAACAATGCTGTGATCCTGTCCTTGCTGAATTCCGAAGTTTCAATTTTTAGTTTGGCCTTTAAATAATTGTGCAGGGCCTTCTCCAGGGCAATATAGAACGCCTCCTTATTCCCCAACTCCTTGCGGGCCTTAGACAAATATTTCCTGGCAAGTTTGTTAGCTCTTTTTAATTTATTACCGATCACATCACTGGCAATGGCCTCCCTTCTTTTACCAAAAAATATGGCGAGCGGAATAAGCAATAACGGCAAAAGCAACCACAAATAAAAACAGGTAGAACCAAAGAAATAATTGGTCCCTATTGTGGTAAGGTTTGGTTTTAGCTTGATAAAATTGAATTGGCTTCCGGTACCTGTTACGATTTGCTTATTACCTGAAATTGCCCCCCCTACAGCGGAGTTTCCACCAGAAGGCCCCCCCGTCACATTGATCATTTTTTCTTCGGAACTAACAGTACTGTATTTTCCGGTTCCGGGATTAAAATAGCTAAAGGAAATACCTGGAATAGGATACTTGCCCCTGTTCGAGGGGACTATGGTATAACTGTTACTTACTTTGCCCTCCATCCCGGATAAAGTAGTACGCACATTTTCATCAAACTCCGGTTCGTAAACTTCCAAAGCGCCAGGGAAATTGGGTTCCGGCAGCTGGAACAACTTCAGATTCCCTTTTCCGGAAACTTCTATTTTGGCCTGAAGGGACTCAGACGCTTTTAGATTTGTTTTTGAGGTCGTCACCTTAAAATCAAACTTTCCTACGGCCCCGCTAAAACCGGGAGGTTTACCCTCGGCAGGCAAAGGCTTTACGTTTATTACCCGTCTGCCGGCAGAAACCGTTTTATTGGTTTGGGTGTAGATCTGGCCGCCAAAAAAATCCCGCCTGTTGGTTGGGACGTCCAGGGTTACGTCCAGGGATAAGGGTTCTATTTCCAACCGGCCGCTTTTTTGTGGATAAAGCACCACTCTTTTAAGCACAACATAGCGATACGACTTTCCCTGGTAGCTTCCGTTCTGTATGTTGTATTTGCTGAAAGGCATGTCCTGGCTCCAAAAATTATTGTACTTTGGATTGTCCAGAGGCCTGAAATTTGAAACGGTGATAGATGGACTCACATAGAGTTTGTACACAACGCTGATGGCTTCATTGAGATAGGGGTTAGACTCGGAAACCTCCGCCACAAGATGCAGGTTTTCATCTGCGATATCATCAACGGTCATTTGATCGCTTGGTTTGTCTACCGCCGCGGTAATCTCAACTTCCTGCGGAAGTGATTTATAGGTTTCACCATCAATAACTATGGTTGCCTGCCTAATGGCAAACTTGCCGCGCGTAGTAGGAGATAGGGTATAGGAATACGTTTTTGAATAACTTCGAACCCCGTTCATCCATGAGGAGCTAATAGACTGTGAGGGACCCATGACCACCTTAAAGCCCTCAAAATCCGGAGGGATAAAATTATCCCCATCCCTGTTCATCTCAAAATCTACCCGCAATCTTTCGTTTATTCCAAGCTTACTCTTGCTGAGTTTCATCTCAAAACTTACGGCATCTTCATCCTGCGCCCAACCCTGTACGGGAATAGCCACTACAAGTAACATGATACCGAGATATGCCGTGATTTTACCTATCACCAGTCTTTTTCATTTTTGGTTTTAGATCCCTTTACTTTTTTGGCATCAATTTTTTCCTGAACCTTTTTCTCTTCATTCTGCATAGCCTCCAGTAAATTTTTTATCTGCTGAGGCGATAACTGGTTAGGCCTTGGCTGTTTCTGATCTTCGGGCTTATCCCCTTGCTCGGGTTGCTTTTCTTTCTCCTCTTTTTTATCTCCGTCTCCCTCTTTGTTATCCTCTTTCTTCTGATCTCCCTCTTCCCCCTTGTCTTTATTTTCGTCCTCCTTTTGCTCTCCTTTATCTTCTTTATTATCCCCTTCGTTCTGCTGTTGATCCTTATTTTTATCCTGCTCATCCTTCTGATCCTGCTTGTCTTTATTATCGTCGTTCTTTTGCTCATCTTGCTGCTTTTTCAGCATTTCCTTAGCAAGTGCCAGATTATACCTGGTTTCCTCATCATTCGGATCGTTTCGCAGTGCTTCCTTATAAGCCTCAACTGCTTTTTCGTACTCCTTTTTTTTCATAAAAACATTTCCCATATTGTGGAATGCTTTGTGTTTTTCAGTCTTTTCGGAGGCTAATTCCCCCGCCTGTTTGAACCGGCCAAAGGCCTCACTGTAACTTTCCTTACCATAATAGGCCGTTCCCAAATTATAGGGAGCGGCAATATTCTCATTGCTTTTGGAGATAGCCCTTCTGTAATCTGCCTCCGCCGCTACAAAATCATTCTCGGAAAGCTCCTGATTGGCTTCCCGGGTAAGATTTTTGGAGGCTTCAAGGGCCTTCGCTTTTGCTTTCCCATCTTCCTGGGCGTTGAGGAAACAACCCATCAAAAAAATCAATATAAATAGCCTTTTCATCTTATTCTATTTCCTTTTCGTTAAATAAATTCAACCTTTCCAGCCACTTCGTCTTTCTATCCAACAGAAAGACATCTAAAAACAAAAATAACAGTCCAGCCGCCAAAAACCATTGAAACTGGTCTTTGTATTCCGCAAACTGCTTGGCCTCAAATTCCTTTTTATCCATTTCGTTCAACCGTTCCTTTATGAGTTCCACAGCTTCATCCGTATTTTCCCCGTTTATATACTCGCCGTCCCCTTTATCGGCAATATCCTCTAAAATCCCTTCGTTCAATTTGGTAATCACCACTTCTCCCTGGGCATCTTTTTTAAGTCGTTCAACCACCCCATTTCGCTTTATTGGAATAGGTCCGCCCTTGGTTTTACCTACACCAATGGTAAATATTTTTATGCCTTCTTCAACCGCCAGATCAACCGCATCCATGGTTGAATTTTCGGAATGGTCTTCCCCATCCGAAACAATAAACAGAACCCTGTTGGTCTGCTCTTCGTCATCATAATAGGTAGAGGCAAGTTCAATGGCCTCATTAATCGAAGTGCCTTGTGAGGAAAGCATGTCGGTGTTCATACTCTGGAGGAACATCTTGGCAGCACCATAGTCCGTTGTAATGGGTAGTTGCGGAAAAGCCTGCCCAGCATATGCGATGATACCTATACGGTCACTGGCTAACTGATTGATAATCTCAGAGACCAGGCGTTTCGCTTTTTCCAACCGGTTTGGAGCTATGTCTTCCGCAAGCATACTTTTACTAACATCAACGGCAAAGACAATATCCACACCTTCGCGTTTTACCGTTTCTAATTTAGTGCCGATCTTGGGATTCACCAGTCCCATTATAAGAAAGGAAAGGCCGAGTAACAAAAAGATCAATTTTATGGTCGATTTAAAACTCGACCTCGAAGGAGTTAATCTTTTTAGAAGAGCGAGCTCCGCGAACTTTCGCTGCGTCCTTTTTTTCCATAGCTGACTTACCGCAAAAAGCAAGATCATCACCGGGATGATGAAGAGCAAATAGAAATATATTTTTTCATCTAACTGAATCATATCTTTTTAAATTCACCTGCAAGTTTCGAAAACCTTTATACCTTAATACGAACTTGAACTTAGACCAACAAGGTCCTTAAGACCCCGCAGGGCTATATAAAACTTCGGAACAAGGTATTTCTACATACCCATTCCAGTAACAGCAATACCCCTGCCAAAAGCACCCACGGCCTGAATTTTTCTTCGTACCGTGTGTATTTGAATTCTTCTATTTCCGTTTTTTCCAATTTATTGATCTCCTCATAAATTTCTTCCAGTTTTTCATTATTCGTTGCCCTGAAATATTTGCCCCCGGTGACCTTGGCAATGTCCTTTAATAACGCTTCATCTATTTCTACCTGCCGCATTCCATATCTGAAAGAACCATCCGCATTGTATGCGATGGGAGACAAGGCATTCCCGTTGGTGCCGAGCCCAATAGTATAGGTTTTTATATCGAACTCTACCGCAAGATCCGCCGCGGTTTGGGGCTCGATAAATCCGGAGTTGTTTACGCCATCCGTAAGCAATATGATCACCTTGCTTTTGGCCTTGCTCTCTTTTAAACGGTTTACAGAGGTGGCCAGGCCCATACCAATGGCGGTTCCGTCATTTAACTGCCCATAGGTAATCTCCCTGAGCGCATTCAGGACAATGGACTTGTCGGTCGTTATTGGTGTTTTTGTATAACTTTCCCCTGCATATGCCACCAGGCCAATCCTGTCGTTGGGACGTTCCCGGATAAAATCCGCTGCGACTTCCTTTAGCGCCGACAGGCGGTTTGGTTTAAGATCCCTGGCAAGCATACTTGAAGAAACATCAATCGCCATTACAATATCTATTCCCTTGGTTGTCTTGGTGCGCGTTGAAATGTCCTTTGTCTGAGGACGGGCCATGGCCACAATGATTCCTGCCAGTGCCAATAATCTCATTGCGAAAAGCAAAGGTTTCAACCTCGGAAGTAATTGATTTTTTGTAAATCCTTCGGTAGTCGAAATTTTCAGAGCTGCGGATTCTTCCTTTCGTTTTACGAAATACCATAGCAAAGCCAGCGGAAGCAATAATAGCAACCAAAACAATTGTGGATTCGCAAATTCGATATTCTCTAACATTAAGCCTGTGTTTTTACATCTACAGATCTCAGTATCCGGTCTGCCATTTCTTCAGCATAGTTGTCTCCTTCTATCCAGGACAATATGATCTGTTGCTGAAAACCATTGCCGCCGAACAAAAGAATGGTATATTTTCCTTTTACCCATTCCTTTGAATCCGGAACGGGAAATTGCCCGTTGCCATATATTTTAATTCCCTTTACCCCTGTAGGGGTAGTAAATTCTTCCTGTTTGGTAACAATGTTCTTAGCGCCTTTTTTTTCTAAATTTTTCAGGACCTCATCTATGGCCTGATTATAATCGGGCTCCACCTGTTCGGACAGAATAGTTGAGGTTGTCCCTACTGTGAACAGACTTTCGGGGTTATCATAAATAAATGCATGCAGCTCCTTTACCTTGGTTTGCAACTCCCGGGGTACATTCATCTTCTGCCTTATCAGTACCTCCGGAGTTTCCAGGTTTATAGGAGGATAGCCATAAGAACTGGAAACCCATTCCCCCTCCAGGAGCGCTTTTGTGGGATTGCCAAAAACGGCATCTTTCACATAATTAAACCCGTAATAAGAGATGGCCAGGGCCGTTGTAAACACCACTATACCCAAACCTGCCGCGGCAGCAATATAAACCTTTTGCCTCTTCTTTTTGCGGCGCAACTCTTGCTGGTATTCTTCCTGTTCCATTAAGTCCTCTTCCTTAGGTTCCGGCAGGGCCTTTTTGGTTTTTACAACAATATCCTCAACCGCTACCCGGTCTTGTTCTGCCACCGAGGTCGCCGGTTTTGACTTTGCAAACTTCACTAAATCCGCGGTTTGCAATATTTTTCTAAATTGATCAATAGTTTCCTCTTCAAGATTTAATTCTCCTGCATCCTTCATCAATTCCAGTTTGTCTATTAACTGGTTTGTGGTGCTTTCCAGGGCAGCAACATGAACTTCCTCTTCCAGATAAGAACGAACAATCGCTGTGAGTTCGGAATAGTATTTCTTATATTCATCCTGGATAAGATACTTGGAATTTTCCAATCGTTTCAGTTCCAGAAGCGCCCTATCATAGGGCGGCAGCAATGTTTCTTTTTCTGTCTCGGTCAAAGGTTTTTTCCGAAAGAAAAACCAATAGAACAGACCACCCGATAGAGCTAATACCAGAAGCACCGAAAACAAAAGTCTCCATAATGACGCATTGCTTTTATCAATGTTTATCAATGGTTTGATGTCGTACATTTTTTGAGTAACGGTATCTACAGGAACCGTTGCCACATTTACAAGAAGAGAGTCCGTAAAGTAACCTTTGCCGTCAATTTCTATGCGCTGAGCGGGTAATTTGTAAGAGCCGGAATCGAATTGGGTAAGCGCATACGTCTTCTGAAGGGTTATCCGATCTTTTTTTCTCGTGGTATCCGTTTTAAATGCTTCCACCGTTTCGAGTGGGGAAAAGGTTTGCCCCTCAGGGAAAATAACCTGAGCTGCTGAATCTGCCTCAACAGTTACCTTAAAATTGACCTGTTCCCCGATCTTAATAAAAGTGGTGTCAACCTCGGTTGAAATAACGGGGTTTTTTTGAGAAAAGGTACTAAGGGAACCGAAAAAGAAAAGGCACAGAAGAACCCATTGCCACTGCCTCATATAGTTAGTAATCTTAAATTCTGAATTCCACATTCCACTAACCCCTTCGTTTAAAATAGCCCAATAGTTTTTTTACATAACTCTCGTCGACCCGGCAGCTGAGAATACCACAACCAGATTTTGTAAAAGTCTCTTTGAAATACGTTACTTTTTTTCTATGGTATTCCCCGTAAGCCAGACGTACTTTTTTAGATTGTGTGTTTACCAATTGCAGTGTTCCGGTTTCTACATCCTGCATTTGCACCATCCCCAAATTCGGAAGGTCCCCTTCCCTGAGGTCGTAAATGCGGATACCGGTAACATCGTGCTTGTTTCCCGTGATCTTCAGCGTATGCTCGTAATCCTCTGTAATGAAATCCGAGAGCACAAAAACTATGGCTTTCTTTTTCATTACGTTCGATAGATATTTCAGGGCTTCGGCGAGATTGGTCCTTCTGCTTTCAGGTGTAAATTCCAGCAACTCCCTTATAATCCTTAGCACATGACTTTTTCCCTTTTTTGGGGGAATAAAAAGTTCTACCGCATCGGAGAATAAAATCAGTCCCACTTTGTCATTATTTTGCATGGCCGAAAAGGCCAAAGTGGCCGAAATTTCTGTAATGATTTCTTTTTTGAACTGATTTGCGGTACCAAATAGTTCCGAGGCGCTAATATCTACCATGAGCATCATGGTAAGCTCCCGCTCTTCTTCAAAAACCTTCACAAATGGCTCGTTGTAGCGAGCCGTTACATTCCAGTCTATGGTGCGCACTTCATCTCCAAACTGGTACTGCCTTACCTCGCTGAATGTCATGCCGCGTCCCTTAAAGGTAGAGTGATATTCTCCCCCAAATATGTGGTCCGAAAGACGCCGTGTCTTGATCTCTATCTTGCGAACTTTCTTAAGTAACTCCTTGGTATCCATTATTTCAGTAATCAGTATTCAGTGAACAGTAGCCAGTTTTTGAATATTTTGTTCAGTAGCGATACTGCTTACTGCTTACTGCCTACTGTGTACTGCTGCCTGGCCTATGGTACTTCAATTTCGTTTACGATTCGGTTGATGATTTCTTCGGAGGTAATGTTTTCTGCCTCTGCCTCATATGTAATGCCTACCCTGTGCCTGAGGACATCGTGTACCACGGCCCTGACATCTTCGGGCACCACATATCCCCTGCGCTTGATGAATGCGTAGCATTTGGCGGCATTGGCCAAATAAATGCTCCCTCGTGGTGAAGCGCCAAAGCTGATAAGGGGTTTAAGAACTCCTAGCTCATATTTTTCCGGATATCGGGTAGCAAAAACCAGGTCCAGAATATACTTTTCAATCTTTTCGTCCATATATACGTCCCGGACGGCCTTCTGGGCATCAAGAATTTGTTTTAACGAAACTACAGGTTTTATTGGCTCGTGACCTCCCTGCAGATTTTGCCTTATAATCAATTGTTCCTCATTCATTTTTGGATAATCGATCACCGTCTTCAACATAAATCGATCTACCTGAGCCTCCGGTAAGGGATAGGTCCCTTCCTGCTCCACCGGGTTTTGCGTGGCCATTACCAAAAAGGGTGGATCCAACCGAAACGTCTCATCCCCGATGGTAACCTGCCGCTCCTGCATGGCTTCAAGCAAGGCAGATTGCACTTTTGCCGGAGCTCGGTTTATTTCATCTGCCAGCACGAAGTTGGCGAAAATAGGGCCTTTCTTAATGGAAAATTCATTTTGCTTCATGTTGTAGATCATAGTGCCCACTACATCGGCAGGCAAGAGATCCGGGGTAAACTGAATTCTGCTAAAACTTCCGTGTACGGCATTTGAAAGCGTATTGATGGCAAGTGTCTTTGCCAGGCCCGGAACACCTTCCAGTAAAATATGACCTTGACCGAGCAATCCAATGAGCAGGCGCTCTATCATGTGTCTCTGACCCACAATGGCCTTATTCATCTCGAGCACAAGCACGTCTATAAAAGCGCTTTCATGGGCAATTTTCTCGTTTACAGCGCTGATATCAACAGTGGCATTTTCTTCCATAATGTTTTTTAGTAATCGTCTTTCAAGAGGTTGGGTTGTTAGCAGGCGCAAATTGAAAATTTATTTATATAATGGCTGTTAACGATTGGTTAAAAAATGCCCAGACCCCCTAAGTTTTATGAAGTTTTTAAGGGATTTAATAGTAAGGCCCGCGTTTCAACAGCCTAAGGCATATGGAAATGGGTTGACCGGACTGACCCCGGCTTTTTAGCAAAGTCTCCCGTTTAATAATTCCGAATATTGAAAGCGTACCAAAACGGGATTTGGCCAGGTTACTTTTACGAATCCATACTTAATAAGCTAAACTCCTTAAAAAAGCTTTGCTAAACAAGTTTAATTTCGCCACGTATAGGAAAACTCCGCACGAGTTCTTAATTTCACACCGGTCGGAATCCCCATTATGGCACAAAATAATTTTAGGGGATCCGTCACAAAAGGAGATGCCTTATTCAAAGATTATAGCGGGAACGATGACCTGGGGAAGCTGGGGCAAGCGGCTTTCGACAGATGAAATGATCGCCCTCATGCATCATTGCCTTAATATTGGGATCACTACCTTTGACCATGCCGATATTTACGGGGGGTATACTAATGAGGCCCAATTCGGGAAGGCCTTTGCAGAGAGCAAAATTCCCAGGGAAGAAATGCAGCTAATCAGCAAGTGTGGCATTCAGTACGTCTGTGAGGCCCGAAATAATTCTATAAAACATTATGAGTATTCCAGGGATTATATCATCTGGTCCGCAGAACAATCGCTTCAAAATTTGCAAACCGAATATCTGGATCTGTTTTTACTGCATCGACCAAGTCCGCTTATTCGGCCCGAGGAGGTTGCCGAAGCAATTGCAGATTTGAAAAATTCCGGAAAGGTCCGGGAATTTGGAGTTTCCAATTTTACACCTTCACAAATAGCGATGTTGGAAACGGCCATTGCTGTGGAAGGCAACCAGGTGGAGTTTTCCCTGACATCCGATAAAGTGATGTACGACGGTACCCTGGACGACTGCATTGAGAAAAAAAGAATGGCTATGGCCTGGAGCCCGTTGGGAGATTATTTTAAGGAATCCAACGAACAGACAAATAGAATCAAAGAAATTATTTGGCGTTTTACCGAAAAGTACAGTGCCCATGCGAGTCAACTTTTGCTGGCCTGGATATTAAAACATCCATGCGCTGTTCATCCAGTGGTGGGCACCACTAATGAGGATCGACTTAAAGATTCAATGAGCGCTATGGAAATAGATTTGGAACTGGAGGACTGGTTTACGATGTTGAGCGCTTCCCAGGGGCATAAAGTGCCATAAGGCCCGCGACTCCCCTCAGGGGAGACTTAATATTTGTTAGTGTTGAAAAACAGAAAAGAACCCAAGGAAAAAACAAATGGATACACACCCGAGCAGAAGTTTTATCCCCCGGGCCGGCAAGGGGTCGGAGAGGGCTACAGCCCTAATAACCGGCGCCACGAGTGGTATTGGTTTGGCGACCGCCAGGCTGTTTGCGGAAAACAATATAGATCTCGTTCTGTGTGGTCGCAGAAAAGAACGATTGGAGATGCTACAAAAAGATTTGGCCCAAAAAGTGAAGGTTCACACCCTGCGATTTGATGTAAGGGACAAAGAGAAGGTATTCGATGCAATAGATTCCCTGCCCAATGATTTTTCGGAGATAGATATTCTGGTAAACAATGCCGGGAACGCACATGGACTGGCTTCTATCGAGAATGGCAATACAGATGATTGGGATGCGATGTTAGATATTAATGTAAAAGGTTTACTTTATGTTTCCAGGGCTGTTATCCCGGGGATGGTAGAGAAAAAGGCAGGTCATATTATTAATATTGGCTCCATCGCAGGCAAGGAAGTGTACCCCCAGGGGAATGTATATTGTGCCAGTAAGTATGCCGTGGACGCCCTTAACCAGGGAATGCGGATAGATCTGAATGAATATGGGATTAGGGTGGGCGCAGTAAACCCCGGATTGGTGGAAACGGAATTCAGCGAGGTGCGTTTTAAAGGGGATACGGAAAGGGCGAAAACGGTGTACAAGGGGTTTCAGCCTTTGTCAGGCGGGGATATCGCGGATATTATCCTGTTTATTGTAAGCAGACCCTCCCACGTTAACATAGCTGACCTTGTGGTGTTGTCCACTGCCCAGGCGAATAGCACTATCGTAAATAAAGGACAGTAAGAAAGGCATCGTCCTGACTTGTACGATGCCCATGATAATATTAGTAACCAAATACACGCTATTTCACCACCAATTTTTTGGTTACCACTTCCTGGTCCGTTTGTATCTGAACAAAATACAGGCCTTTATGAAGTCCGGAAAGGTCAATAGTTTTCTCCGCATTCGATAATCCTGAATATTCCCTGACTTTTTTGCCAAAAATATCTAAAACCACCGTTTTATGGATTCGCTGCTCGTTGTTTGCCTGAAGTATGGTTTTTCCGGTCGCAGGATTGGGAAATAAACTGACAGCGTTGCCATCTGCGGCAAGTACAGGATTTTTTAACAAGAACGAGGTATCAATGATCTCAAACTCAAACCTTCTTCCAAAACCGGCACTGCCACTGGCATGTTCACCGGCATAGGGGGTAGCCGTTATTCTGTACAATCCAACCGGGAGGGATTTACCATTAAAAGCACCGGCAACATCTCCAAACATGGCATATGGTGCCACATTTTCGATCTGAATATGTGATGGAGCAACGAATGTTTCAAAGGACGATACCGGCCCCTGTAACGCCATATAAACACTCTTTATCGCCGGAGTATTGGAGTGAACTACAAAGTTCACATTATTGGTTGCCATGTCTTTTTTGTCGATTACCATTTTGTTGAAGACGAAAATAGTCTCCAGAATATCCCCTGAATCCGCAGCTACCATATTGGCAAAGGAAGCTATGGAAAAGGAATCTTTGTTAAACTCAACCGTAAAATTTATAGTTAATGGAATCCCCTCCTTTCCTTTTTCGTGAGTTTCATTATAAGGTGTTGCCGTTAGTGTATAATTGCCTTCCGGAAGCGATTGCCCGTTGAATTCGCCTTCAGAATCCCCGAATAAGGTAAAGGGTTCTACATTTTCGGTGGCAGAGTAGCTAACGGGCCCATGGAGTTCCAGAACCACGCTCCCGATCTTATATGTTCCCGGGCGTGCCTCAAAACTCATCGGATTATCGGAATAGTCGAGCATTGCACCATTCTCAACAGGGTTCCCAATATAGTCGTTATCGGAATCAATTTGGTAAAAGCCCGCAATTTTATGTTCTACTTTGCCTATGATAAAATTAATTTCCCTGGTATCCCAATAATGACCGTCCGGAGAACTATCGACCCCAACCCAGATAGAATAGGCCCCTTCCGGGAAGGTTTTGCCATTGTAGTTTCCATTAATATCTCCGAAAACCGCATAAGGCGCAACGTATTCGGTTCGAGTTGTTTGCAGTGGGCCATTCAGTATAAAATCAACATTTCTGCCCATAAAGAAGGGTTCATCGTCAAAAAAGGTCTTTAACCGGATACTTAATTTTCGATCTTTGACCTGGTTGATATCGATCTCAAGGCCCTCCCTAAGTTCGTACAATTCCACATTAGAGTCCGCATCTACAAGAATGAGTTGGTCTATGGCACCCTCCAGAGAGATCAGTCCGAAAGATTTTTCATTGTTGCTTTCTGTCGGGATCAAAGCGGCCTGTGCCCCGAGGACCGAAATAAGGCCCATGCATAACAGATATTGTAATTTTGATTTCATAGAGTTATAATTAGAATTAATGAAGAATTTTCTTTGCGGGGGAAGTCTGAAATGGGCATTGTGCCGGCAATTCTCTGCAAAGTAAGGTGATAGAAATTGAACTACAAGAGGAATTTCACGGCTTGCTCTAAATTCCGGATAAATGGTGGGAAATCCTGTATATCAGGAGAAATAACCCAAAGTAATTCTCAAATAATTAACGACCTCGCAAGGAATATCAAGGAATATTAAAAGGAATGTCACCTGAATTTCTAAAAAACATCCTGGCCCGGGGCTTAGTGAACCACCAATCTTTTGGTTATAATTTCATTGCCCACCTGAATTTTCATAAAATAAAGACCTTTCGCAAGCCCAGAGAGATCAATGCTTTTCTCTGATCCTTGAACCAAATTTAAATCCCGTTTTACTTCCCTGCCCAGGAAATCAAAAATTATCGCATTACCTGTAATTTTATTTTTACCGGCTGTTTTTAGCACGGTAATATCGCGTGCCGGATTAGGATATAATATAGCATCGGGGCCCTTTTCAAAGAAGGAGTCATCGATTATTCTAAAATCAGCAGAAGTGGTTCTACCAGGTATTCCCATACCGTTATCTGCGCTATAGGGGGTAAAAGTCAGCGTATATTCGCCAAGAGGCAACGTCTGTCCCATAAAATTACCGTTAGAATCCCCAAAAAGGGTAAAAGGTTCTACATTTTCAATTCTTGATGAATTCACGGGCCCGTTAAGGACAATATGAACACTTTCGGGACAAGGGCCACTAATACAGTCGTATTCAATGACAACGGTGGCATTCCTAACCAGATTTACATCTGTGATATTACCATCGTCGGCTGATAGAATTTCATCCAGAAAATCTAAAGTTTCGGCGTCGATCAACATTGCCCCATTAAGGAAATAATTATCTTGGACCCCAATGCTAAAAGAGATGGTTAGCCCAACACCCTCCATCCCATTTCCATTGGGCTCACTATAGGGAGTTGCTGATAATTTATAGGTCCCGGCAGGGAATATACGGCCGTTAAAATCTCCATTCAAGTCACCGAACAGGGTGTAGGGTTCCACGTTCTCTGTTCTGGAGAATGAAATGGGTCCACTAAGTGATAACAAGACACTTCCCGTTGCATAGGAATTTGTGCTCGATTTTATACTAATCCTATTGGGATTAATGCCTATTGCCATTGGATAATCATCAATAGCAAACTGCTGGCCATCGTTAATATGGTATTCTTTGCTAAAGGAATCCAGATCCACATCATTTCCTGCATCAATGAGACTAAAGCTTATAACGGCGTTGGTATCCTCCCCAACTGTAAAGTTGATCTCAATAGTATTTAAGTGACCGCCAAATAAGGTAGAAGCAGCTTGAAGAAAATAAGTGCCGGCGGGCAATTTTACTCCGTTATAATTTCCATTTATGTCCCCGAAGAGCGCAAAGGGAGCAACCATTTCAGTCCAGGTACGATTAATGGGGCCACTTAAAGTGAAATCCACAAATATGTCGGGTAATAATGGATTTACCCGTATATTTAGTCTACGATCCCCAAACTGGGCAATATCAATAACTCCGGCCTCTTTCAGTGTAAAGAGATCTGTGTTGGTTTCTGCATCTACAAGTATGAAATCACTTATTCCATCTGCGAGAAAAATGTTCTCCTTGCATTTTAGGCCAGGACTTTCAGATGGCAAAGCAAGCCTTCCTTTGATAATCTCTGTGTTGGCTTCTACTGCCAGGGGCAATGACATCAACAGGAGTGTCAGAAAAGTGGTAAGTAGTCTTGTTTTCATCATATGAATTTTAGGTTAGAACTAGGAGCCCGGGGGAAGAGATGGCCGTCGGTTTGTATTGAACAATACAATAGCCTTGTAAAATACATATTTCAGGTTATTCTTACAACATGTTTTGTGTAGTCCGAGTTTAGCATTGTATGAATGGATTAAAATTGTGTATAATTGGAGGACGTAATAAAGTATAGTTTAATTATCCATGATCAACAAACGTCTTCTTGTTAAAAACCTTCTAGCTCATAATGATGAGAACAGCTTTTATGACAAAAAGCGGTTTATAAGTATTGGCCAAAAGGAAGGCAAGGCTAAATTTTTAAAACACGTCTGTGCCCTGGCGAACAGCAATCCTAAAAACCATTCCTTTATTGTTATAGGAGTTGAGGATGAAGACAATAAAATTGTGGGGGTCGACTTCTTTGACGACAGCAAAATACAGAACCTGGTCAACGCATATCTGGATAATCCTCCTTTGATCTCCTATGAGAATATACCCTTTCCCCATTTGTCCGAAGGGAAGGTCGTGGGGTTGGTGACGATCACTTCCAATGGGAAAGTTTGTGCGCTGAGAAAAAACATTTGGAAGTACTACGGCGGATCGGTTTTTTTTAGGGAGGGAAGCATTAGTTTACCAAAAGCTTTTGATATTGAGTTAAAGGATATTAATTCCGAAACAGTATCGACCATAGAGCAACACGCCCGCAATAATATTGAACTTACCCTTGATGGGGTGATTGACTTTATTAACCATCGCCATAAAGATCTCACAAGCAGTTATAAAGTATTTAAGGAACAATTTGTCATATGCTGGGCGGGGAAGAGGAAGAAAGTAAGGGATGAAATTTACTATTCCAGGGTGGATATTGAACTTATCAATGAACAGGTAAAACTATTTTATTCGGCCCTGGACGAGATTACGATCAATTTTGATGAATCTTCCTTTACCATCATAGAGTATGTACAGTTGGGCCTTGGGAAACAGCAAAATTACCATCCGCTGGAGAAAGTGATCATTACGTTCTCGGACAACGGCACCTACCAAATTCAAAGTGATCTTATTTTTGATCCTCCGCAATTTGACAAAAAAATACTGCATCATATCTACAATGCCAATAATGCATTGCTTTTAAAACTGGAAAAGGACATTGCATTGAGCGCCTCGGAAAAAGAGGATCTAAAGCACTTGCCGGCTACATATCTCATCAGTTTTCTCAATGGATTTGAAGAGGCAAAAGATCAGATGGAAACGGCACGGCCATTACTTAAAAACCAAGGTAATATTTACGAAACACTTAAGGAATCGTTGCGGATTCTCAGGAAGGTCAGGTATAATTAGGGGCAAACCAACCACAAAATCCCGTAGGGCTGTAGCTCCAGAAGTCCGTTGGTCAGGCGTATTTTCTTCTCCAGGACCGCGTCTTTTAATCTAAATAATTCCCCGATGGCTCTGCCTCGGGGTTTCCGAATCTACCTCCCCTTGGGGGAGGTCGGAATTGCCTTTTCGCAATTCCGGGCGGGGCAAAATACAAAATTTCGGTTTTTGGACCCAAGGCCAAAATG
>JBGTNL010000052.1:0-96984 GCA_041743085.1 Flavobacteriaceae bacterium | reverse complement strand
GACGAACGAAGAGAGAGGAATGCACAAGGTCGGAATTGCCTTTTCGCAATTCCGGGCGGGGCAAAATATAAAATTTCGGTTTTTGGCCCCGAGGCCAAAATGAAACCGGCGAAACCTGTGCCGAGCCTGTCGAGGTATACCTCTGGCTCTGCCTCGAGCCTGCCTGCCAGGCAGGGATCGTTGCCCGCCAGAGGCGGGTAAACTTTCAAGAAATTTTTTATTTCCCGGAAAAAAATTACAGATCAAATGAAGCCCATCATTGTAGAACAGTCTTTCAGCGCCACGAAAGAAGCCGTTTGGAAAGCAATTACAGATCATGACCTGATGGTACAGTGGTACTTTGAGAACATCCCGGCCTTTGAAGCCGTTATTGGCTTTAAGACGCAATTTAATGTGGAAAGCAACGGAAAGGACTTTTTTCACCTGTGGGAAGTTACCGAGGTTGTCCCCACTGAAAAAATAGCCTATACCTGGCAATATGCGAACTATCCCGGAGATTCCGTGGTGGAATTTGAGATCATCGATGAAGAACACCAAACCACCATAAGACTATCGGCCAGCGGTATTGAAAGTTTTCCCCAGGATATTCCTGAATTCAAAAGAGAAAGCTGCCTGGAAGGATGGAACTATTTTATCAAACAAAGGCTAAAGGAATTTCTCGATTTACAGGAATAAAAAAATTCCTGAAATTTTGTATTTCACCATACCAGGAACCGCAAAAAGGCAGTTCCGGCAGTGTGTATTCCCCTTTTCGTTCATCGGATGCAGCAGGAGCGTTAAACAGGAACACCCCGTACAAAAGGCCAGCCCGAAAGATCATTCTGGCGGGGTATGCTCGGGCGGGGGCCCAATGCAGGAGTCCCAATGAATTATTTTGATTAGTCGGTAAGTAATTAAACCCTCAGGAGGATGGGAATAGAATCGGACATGCTGTTATTCTGAACAAACACTATGGAATTGAGGCCGCTGCACATGGTATCCAGGTTGGCGGCTATTTCTTTTTCGCTTCCCGGAGGTATAGTTGGCAGTCCAAGAAAGACAATGTCTGATTCTGCGCTTATTTCGTGCAATATTTCACTAAATTTACCATTGCCTACCATAACATTTACAACGGCCTGGATCCTGGCTTTTGGTAACAGATCGGTGATTCCGGTTTCCAATTTCCTTTTTTGCTCCGGATCACTAACAACAGATAAAATCCGGATCTCCGCCTTTTCCCATTGGGGGTTCAATTTCAGCAAATACGCCAGCAACAGCATGAGGTCGCCATTGTTCTGCTGTCCGGCCCACCAGATATCTATCGTCCTCCCCCGTTCCGTAAGACCTGTGGTAAATCTGGATAGGATAACATTCTTACCTTTCTCCCTCAAGTCGCGAACTGCCTTCAATTCCATAATTTGCCCTTCCTCATCGTCGGACCAGTCAAATAGCACGGTATTGGTGCGTAATCCGGCCAGACCATGTCCTTTTGCAATTTCCACAAAGCCTTTATGGTAGTCGGTAACCGTATGTACCTCACAAAAAGCCTGGAAACCATGGTGGGCAATCTTCTCACGCATTTCCAGTTCCAGCTCCCTTTGTCCGTCCGGGATTATACCGTAGACCGCTTTTGTTAAATGGGCAAGGGTAAGCACTCCGTGATTTTGCCCTAACAATTCGCCTAGTTTTATGAGGCTTAGCTGTCGTTTCACATCTTTTACAAAAATCAACATTAACGGCCGCCAATTTCGATCATGGATCTTTCGGTCCTTTAACTGTAAGAGGGCATAGCGGGCTACCTTCACCCAAAAACCTGCGGACACATCTCCCCATTGTTGCTCAATGGATCGGGACCGCAACCAAATATAAAGTCCGGCTACAATGACCAAGGCTACCAGACAGGCCCAGGGGCTGATCAAAAACATCACTCCAACAGCTCCCAATGCTCCCAATATCGATACGTACCACGGCACCTTTATCCTCGGTCTATAGGAAGGCTCTGCTACAATGGCTTCCAGGGCAGCACTAAAATTGATAGTGACATACAGCGTAAGAAACAAGACCGAAACCAATTGCGCAATTGTATTTAAAGCCCCAAGGGATACAGCAAGCAAGGCAATGGCACCGCTAATCCATGTGGCGTTAGTGGGTTGTCCTGTTTTAGAAAGTCTGGAAAGAAATTTAGGTCCTAATCCATCCATGGACAAGGCCTGGGCCACTCTTGGCCCCCCAAGAATACTTCCGAAAGCGGAGGATAAGATGGCACCCCAGACCGCCGGGATCACCAGAATACCCCCCAAGAGGGCTACCGAAGTCCAGATTCGCAACCCGGATTCTTCATCTGTTAATTGTTCAATGGTTAATAGGCCCGTTGTTGCCATAAGTACGGGAATGATCAGGTAAATAATCGCCCCGGTAAGGACAGCACCCAGGGTGCCTTTAGGGATGGCTTTTCTGGGGTTCTTCAAATCGCCGCTCATTCCAATACCCGCTGTAAACCCGGTAACGGCAGGAAAAAAGACCGCAAAGACATACCAAAACCCCTTCTCTGCGGTAGGGTACGTAGCTTTCATATAGGGGGCATGCAAGTCGTTCATCAAAACTCCTGCGAGCAAGGCAAGGATAGACAGTCCTACAAGTATCATAATGGGAATTTGTGCCTTAAGGGTCAGTGCCGCACTTTTTCCCGAAAGTAGGGTCACAAACACAATAAATACGGCGGCCAGCAATTGGATGGCATAACCCGGCATCGCTCCCCAGCCCGCCGGCCAGAATACAAGAATCGCTTCTGCCAGCCCAAAACAATAAAAGGTAACGCTCAAGGTTCGGCAGAAATACAGGGGGATCCCAATCGCTCCTCCGGTTTCCATCCCCAGGCTGCGGGACACCAGAAAATATTCGCCCCCTACCCCAACCTGGATATTCGTCGCTATTGCCGAGGCACTCAGCCCGGTTATGAAGGTAATGGAACTGGCCAGTAGAACAATTACAATAGTCCATCCCAAACCCACATTGCCCACTACCCATCCAAAACGCAAATACATTATGAGCCCCAGGATGGTAAGAACACTGGGCACATAAACCCCGAGAAAAGTTCCAAATTTTTTTGAGGGATGTGGCGCGGTTTCAGGCATAAGGAAAAATAGTGAAAAAAGGAGTTGTTTGAACACCTGGATAGGAAAATAGGGATATTATATAGATCTGCCTGAATTCATCCATCAGTGCCAACGGGGATATCTCTGAACCTTTACATCCAGCAATATTGCTTTAATTCCTATATTAGTAAATCGTTAGAAATTAACCGTCTTCCTATGAAGAAAATAGTAAACTGGTCCCTTGCATTTTTATTGACACTTCCGATAACAGGCGCTGCCCAGACAGCCGAAACCATAGCTGATCAAATTGCAAAAGAAGCCAACGAAAATTCCCAGTTAGAGCAATTGGCCTATGAACTTATGGATGTTATAGGCCCGCGCCTGGTAGGGACTCCGCAAATGAAAAAGGCACACGATTGGGCCGTCACCACCTACAAAAAATGGGGGATAGAAGCAAGGAACGAACAATGGGGCACCTGGCGCGGTTGGGAACGCGGCATTACCCATATAGATATGACTTCTCCCCGGAAGGCCACCCTGAGCGGTATGCAATTGGCATGGAATCCGGGCACATCAAAAGAAGGGGTTACCGCAAAACCGATCACTGTTCCGCAGATCATAGATTCGCTTGCATTTGTTAAATGGCTCCCCAATGTTAAGGGGAAATTTGTAATGATTTCTATGAATCAACCCACGGGACGACCCGATTACAATTGGGAAGAATTTGCGACCAAAGGATCCTTTGAAAAAATGAAAAAAGACCGGCAAGTGATGGAAGATGCCTGGTGGCAGAACATTAGTAATACCGGCTATACCACCCAAAACATCAATAAGGCCTTTGAAAAAGCCGGTGCGGCAGGAATCGTACAGTCGCGCTGGTCCAATGGTTTCGGGGCCAACAAAATTTTTAGTGCCCATACCGAGAAGATACCTGCTGTTGATCTTTCCCTCGAGGATTACGGAATGCTATACCGCATGGTGGAACACGGGGATCACCCTGAAATCAGGGTAGTGGCATTATCCAAAGAATTAGGGAGGATGCCAACATTTAATACTATTGCCAGCATGCCCGGGACGGAACTTCCCAATGAATATGTAGTCCTTTCGGCGCATTTTGATTCCTGGGACGGGGCAACCGGGGCAACCGATAACGGCACGGGGACCATTACTATGCTTGAAGCCGCCCGTATTCTTAAAAAAGTGTATCCCAACCCAAAACGCACTATCATTATTGGGCATTGGGGGAGCGAAGAACAAGGTTTAAATGGTTCCCGGGCGTATGTGGAGGATCATCCCGAAGTAGTGGAGGGGTTGCAGGCCCTCTTTAACCAGGACAATGGGACAGGCAGGGTAGTTCAAATTTCAGGACAGGGATTTTTGCACGCTTATGATTATCTGGGGCGTTGGCTGGAAGCCGTTCCCCAGGATATTACCCAACATATTAAAACCACTTTTCCCGGCGCCCCGGCAAGGGGAGGCTCTGATTATGCGTCTTTTTTAGCGGCGGGAGCTCCGGCTTTTTCACTGAGTTCACTGAGTTGGAGTTATTGGGATTATACCTGGCATACCAATCTGGATACGTATGACAAGATCGTTTTTGATGATGTTCGAAACAATGCGGTCTTAACCGCCATTCTGGCGTATATGGCCAGTGAAGACCCGGAACGAACATCGAGAGAAAAAGCGGTGCTTCCTATGGATGCAAGATCCGGGGAGCAGCAGGCCTGGCCGGAACCAAGTTCCCCGAACCGCCACGGTGGGCAGGATTAATTTTGGAACCAGACAGCAGTTAATAGCAATGGACAATCTTCCGTTTGCAGTATATGGTCATTTGGAGGTTTTTTGCGGCTGTTATTTTACCTGTGTGATGGTCCGCGGCGGAAGACAATTAGGAGTGTAGCGGGGTAGTATCCTTGTCTTACATCGTGTAACACTTTGAGAATATATTTATTCAGTACTGTCCGGTTAAAGAAATAAGACCGCTTCGCTACTAGACGTAAGACATAAGACTTTTTTATAATTCCTTGTTTTTAAGTTACTTAAAAAATAAAAATCTGAAAATTTTATGAAGAAACATTTTCTTTTTTACTGTTCCAATTTCAAATCGACAAAATTAAAAAATGTCTCTATCCCCTATAAATAAATGGTTTTGAAATGGAATTGAAATTTTAACCGGCCACTAGTGATATTTATTAATTATCCATTTAATTGTATGAAAGCCCATAACCTACGGCAGGCAGGTGGGGATTTAATTAAAAAATGGCCAATACCAACCGATATAAATAACACTAAATCAATAGGTTGGCGAAATTTTATTTAGATGAAACCTCCATGACGGCGCAAAATAATTTTAGGGGATCCGTCGCAAAAGGAGATGAATAAGCTTGGAAACTAGAGCCTAGAAACAAGAAACAAGACAGATTTCTATCGGACGAACGTATAAAAGTCTAGATTCTAGCCTCTTGGCCCTTGATTCCTTTTACGATTATTCAAATAAACGCAAATAATTGAAATCAAATTATTAACATGAATTTATTCGTATGAAAAAAATTTACCTTGCAGTATTCACCTTCTGTACAGTTGCCGGCACTGCACAGACCACTTCTGTCCAAAAAACACCTCCCATATCCGAGGCATCGCCGGCCAGCGTTGGCATGTCCCCAGTGCGATTGGGAAAAATTGATGCAATGTTGCAACAGGCCGTTGCGGAGGATAACATCCCGGGGGCTGTGGCCATGATCGCCAGAAATGGGAAAATAGTTTTTTATAAGGCCTATGGAATGGCAGAAAATCCTTCCGGTAAGGCGATGAAGAAGGATCAAATTTTCAGGATCGCTTCGCAAACTAAGGCAATTACCGCAACGGCAGTGATGATGCTTTGGGAAGAAGGCAGGTTTCGCCTGGATGATCCGATATCCAATTATATCCCGGAATTTAAAGACACGCAAATCCTGGATACATTTAATGACGCGGACACTACGTACACCACCAAACCGTCAGAAAGGGAAATTACCATCCGGCATTTAATATCCCATACATCAGGTCTGGGGTACGGCGTAATTGATGGGGATGATCGCTTTAAAAAAATATATTACAAAGCCGGAATTACCGATTTGTTTACCACAGAAAACATCCCTATCGGAGAAAGCGTAAAGAAATTGGCGAAGCTGCCACTGCACCATACTCCGGGTGAGAAATTCACCTATAGTGAGGGCTTGGATGTACTTGGCTATTTTATTGAGGTCATTTCCGGAATGCCTTTTGATGAATTTCTGAGAACCAGGATCTTTGATCCCCTTGGCATGGATGATACCTGGTTCTATTTGCCAAAAGAGAAGCACAACCGTCTGGTGGCTGTTCAGCAGTATGAAAATGGAAAATGGGAAAAATATCCTGAGACTTTCTACGATACCGATTATCCCTTAAAAGGTGCAAAAAGATTTTTCTCCGGGGGAGCGGGGCTCTCCAGCACCGCAGCGGACTACGCAACTTTTCTTCAGATGTACCTGAATGAAGGAGAACTAAATGGTGTTCGCATCTTGAGCAGAACTACCGTTCAGAGTATCATGGGCAACCAGATCGGTGACATCTGGAAAGACGGCCCTAAGCATTACGGCCTTGCCTTTGGTGTGGTAACCCCGAAGGGGCAGGATATGGGTGGGGAAGGCAGTACAGGCACCTTTGACTGGGGGGGCTATTTCAATACGCAGTATTTTGCAGACCCAAAGGAGCAGCTCATTGGGGTTCTGATGAAACAGACACAAAAAACCTCGAATGATGGCACGGGATGGAAATTCAGGCAAATGGTTTTTGCGGCAGTGGATGATTGAATACTATGAGGTACCGAAGGAGTTTTCTGAATATTGTTCAATTAAACTATCCCAAAGAGGCACGGGATATCATTGCGGCTATTGATAGAAATCATAAATTGGTATCAAATGATACCGCGTTCTCCTCCCATTCCCCAAACCCTTTGAACCTACGGCTAAATTTAAGCGCTTATTTCCTGGCAATGACACAGGTTTTGGAAAAGCGTGGCGCATTATTTGAATTTTCGGATAGCCCCTCGGCCGAATTTATGACAAGCATTAAAACCAACCTTATGAAAATCATTCAGTTCTTCCTGGTCTTCTTACTTTTTATTCCTTTGAGCATGCAGGCACAGAAACGAAATAAAAAAACTTCAGAACCGGCCATAGCCATCCAGGATTCTAACTACCACGGACTTAAATGGCGGAACATCGGCCCTTTCAGAGGCGGGCGCAGCGTAGCATCCAGTGGTGTGGTTGGCCAACCGATGACCTACTACATGGGAACCACAGGCGGTGGCATCTGGAAAACCACGGACGACGGCATAACCTGGAAGAATATTTCGGATAAATTTATTAAGACCGGTACCGTTGGTGCACTTGCAGTCTCTGAAAGCAACCCAAATATTGTGGTTGCAGGAATGGGCGAGCATGCTGCGAGAGGTGTCATGACCTCCATGGGCGATGGCGTATATAAGTCGACAGATGCGGGTAAAACCTGGAAACACATCGGGCTCGATAACACCCGGCATATCTCTGATGTTCAAATAGATCCTAATAATCCGGAGAACATTTTCGTAGCAGCCCAAGGAGCCCAGTACGGCCCTTCGGCAGATCGGGGTATTTATCGTTCCAAAGACGGAGGTGTCAGCTGGGAAAAGGTGTTGTTCGTAAACAATACGACCGGAGCCTCCTCGTTGTCCATGGATATGAAAAACCCGCTGATTCTATATGCGGCAATGTGGCAGCATCAGCGGTATCCCTGGACAATGGAATCGGGGGGCGGGGATTCGGGTTTGTATAAGTCGAATGATGGCGGTACTACATGGGAAAAGTTGAAAGAAGGGTTGCCGGAAGAATTGGGAAAAGCCGGGATCTCGGTCTCCAGGGCAAATCCTGAATTGGTTTTTGCGGTAATAGAGGCCGAAGGCGATAAAGGAGGCGTATATCGTTCCGATAATGCCGGTAAAAAATGGTCACAGGTAAGCAAGGACAGGATAAATATCGCCCGCGCCTGGTATTACATGGAAATTTTTGCGGATCCTCAGAACGAAAATATAGTCTATGTTTTGAACGCTCCGGTCACCAAATCTATTGATGGCGGCAAAACCTTCAAGCCACTGCCAACCCCCCATGGCGATAATCATCATCTCTGGATCAATCCAAATGACAATCAAAAAATGATCAATTCTAACGACGGAGGCGCCAATATTTCCAATAACGGGGGTGAAAGCTGGAGCACTCAGGAAAATCAGCCAACCGCACAATTCTACAGAGTTATTACAGACAACCTGGTGCCTTATAATCTTTATGGCGGGCAGCAAGACAATTCGGCAATCGCCATTGCCAGCAGAACCAATGACCAGGGCATTGACTGGAAAGACTGGTATTCCGTAGCAGGTTGCGAAAGTGCCTATCTGGCCTTTGATCCGGATCAGCCCAGGGTGATTTATGGGGGATGTTACCAGGGGATTATTGAAAAGTGGGTAAAAGCTTCCGGGGAAGGTAAATCTATTAAGGAGTATCCTGAACTGGCATTGGGCAATGCCCCCGAGGATTTTAAATACCGCTACAACTGGAATGCCCCTATTATTAGTTCGCCTCACGATAGAAATACGATCTATCATGCCGGGAATGTGGTTTTTAAGTCTGTGGACGGGGGAATTAGCTGGAAAATTGTAAGCCCGGATCTCACCCGAAATGATAAAAGCAGACAAGGTCCGGGAGGAGGCCCTTATACAAACGAAGCAGCAGGCGGCGAAAACTACAATACTATTATGTATCTGGCAGAATCACCCCATGAAAAGGGAGTACTCTGGGCGGGCAGTGATGACGGACTGATATATATTACAAAAAATGGTGGTGAAAACTGGGAAAATGTAACTCCTGCAGATTTGCCTGAAGGAATTGTTAACAGTATTGAGGTATCGCCACATGACCCTGCCAGGGCGTATGCCGTGATCATGCGCTACAAATTTATGGATCTGAAACCCTATATCTACAGGACTTCTGATTATGGCAAGACCTGGACAAAACTTGTGAACGGTATCACGGATCCCCACACTTTTGTCAGGGTTGTCCGTGAAGATCCCAAACGCAGCGGATTGCTCTACGCCGGTACAGAGACCGGGCTGTATATTGCTTTTGACGACGGGCAAAACTGGCAACCTTTCCAATTGAACCTGCCTGTAGTCCCGGTTAACGATCTTGTTTTTCAGGATAACGACCTTGTGGCGGCAACGGCAGGACGTTCCTTCTGGATTTTGGATGACGTCAGCGCCATTCAAAACAGTCCGGCTCCGAGTCAGCCGGTCGCCATCTTCAAACCCAAGAATACCTATTTGCTCTTTGGCGGAACTAGCGAAGATCCGGTCCCGAGCCTAGGGGAAAACCCGAAGCAGGGGGTAACATTTGACTATTATCTCGATAAGGGGACAGACAGTTTGCACCTGGAACTAGAGGTGTTGCACAAGGGAAAGCTCATCCGGACCATAACCAATAAAAAGCCTGAAGATTTTGAATCCTGGCCGGGAGGACCATCAAAACCGCAGGTATTGCCCTCTAAACAAGGATACAACCGGTTTACATGGGATTTTAGAAAGGAAACATTGCCGGCAGTAGAGAAGATATTTGTCTATGGCAGTTATGAGGGTTCAAGGGTAGGACCGGGAAATTATAAGTTGCGGTTAAGCCTGGAAGGGTTAACTTCCGAAACTGAAGTAACTATTCTTCCCAATCCCGCAGTTGAAGCCTCACATAACGAATTTGAAGAGCAACAAAATGTTCTCAGTCAGATTGAAAACACCATCAGGGATATCCATGAAGCGGTCAACGAAATGCGGTCCGCAAAGACACAGCTGAAAGGCTACGGTAAACTTTTAAAAGATAATGACCATGCAGAAACACTGCTGAAAAAAGGCGATTCACTGGTAGCCCGAATCGACACCTGGGAGGAAAATCTCATACAGCCCAAACAGAAAACCTTTCAGGATGTCATCAATTACAACAACCAATTGAATGCGGAATTAATGAATTTAAAGGATTATGTGGATGCGGCAGAACCTAAGGTAACAAAGGGGGCAAAGGAGCGGCTAAAGGATCTTCTGGCAGCCTGGGCAACCTATAAAAAGGAACGGGATGCCATTGTGGATATTGAGATGGCCTCATATAACAGCATGTACAGGGCATTAGGGCTACAGGCAATAATACTGTGTGAAAAATGACAGCGACGGAAAACAGATAAATCATAGTTGGAGTAGTAAGGCACGATCCCTGTGAAAAAATAAATAAACAACAAACAAGAGATATGTATAACAAAATGTACACGGTACTACTATTACTTCCCGCATTGTGGGGTCTGTTGATACTCTCCTCATGTAAGCCTAAATCGCAAAAAACAGTAGAGATCAGAGGGGTATATGGCAACCCGTTGGCTCTATGGGAAAAGGGCTATCACCTGAATGATCTGGGTGTTAATGCTGTTTTTGTCCATAGCGGATCCATAAGCCATGAAATGGTAGATAGGGCCAAATCTGAAGGAGCAAGGGTATTTGCGGAATTCGCCACTTTGAATGGAAAAAATTATGTTGAAAAACACCCGGAGGCCTGGGCAATTAACGAGAAAGGTGAAAAAGTGAAAGCTGCCTCTTGGTTCATGGGGGTTTGCCCTACAGAACCCGGTTTTCGGAAATATCGCAAAAACCAATTGATAAAACTACTCCTGGAATATGAACTTAACGGTGTGTGGATGGATTACCTTCATTGGCACGCCCAGTTTGAAGAGCCGGAACCCATTTTGCCTGAAACCTGTTTTAACGATCCGTGCATTAAAGGTTTTACGGAAGATTCCGGAATAAAAATCCCTCAGGGGACCACCTCGGAAAAAGCCCTTTGGATACTTGACAACCACGAAAAGGAATGGCGAAAATGGCGCTGCAAGATTATTTATTCCTGGACTGAAGAACTAAAAAAAGTCCTCAGGGAAATAAGGCCCGATGCTCTTTTGGGGCTTTACCATTGCCCCTGGACCGATGCGGAATTTAATGGTACCAGGCGAAGTATCCTGGGATTAGACTATAACCTGCTACAGAAGACCGTTGATGTTTTCTCTCCTATGGTGTATCATGGCAGAATGGGCCGAGATCCTGCCTGGGTATCCCAAAACGTAGATTGGCTCTCAGGCAAACTCAATGTCAAAAATAATACCTATCCCAAAATATGGCCTATAGTACAGGCACACAATGATCCCGGAATCATCACCGCTAAAGCTTTTGAAACCGTTTTGAAAGGTGCATTGACCGGTACCTCCAGCGGTGTCATGATGTTTACAACCGACGCTGTGGCAGATGATGAAAACAAAACAAGGGTGATGACCAAATTCTACAAATCATTGGATACCATGCCATCATTTAACTAAAAAATCGTCATACTCCACAGGGGTTAATTTAATAACAGGGTAATACCCGTTTACAATCGGATAATTTGTATCTTGTTGATACATAATGCAATTCAGAGTTGAAAACAATCTTACTATCTTTATTTCTGTTAAGCACGGGAGTATCTGCCCAAAACACGCTTAGGTTAAAAGAAAACAGTAGCCCTCCCGCGGCAACCCTCGAGAATGTTTCCTGGATTGCCGGGCACTGGAAGGGTGAAGCCTTTGGGGGAATTACCGAAGAAATATGGAGTCCTCCCCTGGGGGATTCCATGATGTTTGTCTTTAAACAAGTAGCGGACGGGAAAGTTCAGTTCTATGAAACAGGACATATTCGGCAGGTGGCAAAAACATTGCTTTTACAGCTAAAACATTTTCACGGTACCCTGAAGGGGTGGGAAGAAAAAGATGAAACTGTAGATTTTAAGCTGGTGAAGCTCGATGGAAATCGAATTTATTTCGATCAGTTTACATTTGAAAAAATAAGTGAGAACGAAATGAATGTTTATGTGGTTATAGGAGATAGTGTCAGCACCGAAAAAGAAGTAAAATTTAATTATAAAAAGCAGTAGTTGCTGTGGGAAAAAAGTGCCTGGAATGCGGAACTGAGATCAGGGGCCGGGTCGATAAAAAATATTGCTCCGATTACTGCCGGAATGCCTATAATAATAAATTAAACAAGGACAGTAAGAACCTGGTCAGGAACATTAACAACCGTCTGCGAAAGAACTACCGTATTCTGGATGGTTTCCCTTTGAAGGAGGGAAAGACCAGAACTACCAAAACCCGGCTGATGGACAAGGGATTTGACTTTGAATTTATTACAAACCTGTACACCACCAAAAAAGGGACTACCTATTACTTCGTATATGACCTGGGCTATCTTCCACTCGATAATGATTATTATATGATTGTGAAGCGTGAATAATTTCTTCTTTTATACTCGTCCTGAGTTCAGATTTCGGAAAACAGTACTGAATGAATAAATCGCATTTTCCCTACCACCTTTGTGTTGAGAATAAAAGGATAAACATCCGGAATCCCCATGGAGCGATTCACACTGTTGATTGCAAAGAATAAAGCGGTACTTGAAGATATTAAGCGCTCAAAATCCCTGAGAAGATAGGGATCATAGTCAATCGTAGTTTTCATATGATTCACATCCTTCAAATGGGGATCAATTGTAAAACCGTAAAAGTACGCCGTTTCGGCCGTGTCCATCAGATGCAGATAGTGAGCCCAGGTTTCCGCCCAATCCTCCCAGGGATGGGTGGAGGCATATTTGCTAATGTAGTTGTCTCGCCAACCGCTTGGAGGTCCCTTTTCATAATGTTTCTTAAGGGATTCCCTGTAATCCGCTCTTTCATCCCCAAAGAGTTCTCTGAATTCCGCCAACAGCTGCTCATTCTCTTTAATAACCCTATCCCAATAATAATGCCCAACTTCGTGCCTGAAGTGGCCAACCAGTGTCCGGTATCGCTCTGACATCTGTCGCTTTATTTGTTCCCGATGAACGGCATCTGCCTCGGATAAGAGAATGGTAATGACACCATTTGCATGGCCGGTCATTACACTGCTGTTCCCTTTACTTATAAAGTCGAAACACAGCCCGGTATCGGGATCTTGCATCTTGCTCTCAAGCGGCAAACCAAATCTTTGTAACTGATATACCAACCTGTGCTTTGCCACCTCTAACCTTCTCCATTTTTGGATGTTCTGAAAATCAGTCAGATTGGGAATGGTCCTATTCAGGGAACATGCGGCACAATACATATCTGGGCTTTCAGCCGGTACCATCCAATTACAGGTATCTTTTTCATAATTTTTACAGTAGCGAAAAGCGTTCCCTTCATGCCATATTGAAAGATCTGATAAAGCCGGTTTTTTAAAGGAGATCATCTCAAAATTTTTATCGCTGTATGCTATCGGATTATGGCAGTTTTCACAAGATCTATTTTCAAAAAACAACGGTTGGGAACAATTTGTACATTGAAAGATTTTCATTTCGCCTTGTATAAGATTAGAAAATAGCTCATAAGGGATGCTAAAATAGTGTCCGGGATCGCAATGGTAGCGAAAATAAAAATCTAAAAATGACAGGAAAGGATAAAAAAATAAAAAGGTAGAGTTTCCTCTACCTTTTTTCCCCAAATCTTACCATGAACTTAACCTACTTATGCTATGGTCTTACAAATGTATATCTGTGAATTCAGGAACCGAAATCAATTTGTTGAAATACCATTTAATTAGCTATATCGCAAATACGTAACTCTTAAATTCGAAGTTATGGCCTAATGCTTGCGGGGATTCTTAAAATTCCTGGCCTGGGGGTTGAAACTCGGTATAACGAAACATACAATCATGATTGCGACGAAAAGAACCGCGGCGAGGGAAAATAAACTCACATAATCATACATACTGTAGGAATTTTCCTTAAATAACCATAAAATTTTTGAGAAGTACTATATTTTTTTCAACTTTTCGATAAAAAAAGCCACTATCGCCTGAAAATGAGGAAGTTTCTATTTCCAATTATGCCCGGTAAGTTTCAGGGCGGCTATAACGATGTCCTTTCGACTTATTTGTCCTACGAGCAGTCCGTTTTTCATCACAGGCAGTCTTCTCCTGTTGTGTTTATCAAAAACGCCTGCGGCATCAAAAATACTCATATCATGGGGAATGGTCTCCACATCCTTGGTCATAAAGCGTTCCACTTCTTTATCGAGGATGGGCTGATTAAAATAACGGCTCTCGGAGATCTGTTTCATACAGTCCGCTTCCGAAATGATCCCTACCAAAAATCCATTGTCATCCAATACAGGGCCCCCGGATATACGGTTTTTTGCAAAAGATTCCATGACTTCCAAAATAGATTGCTCGGGACTAAAAGTGGTTAATTTTTTTGTCATGTAGTCTTCAACCAGAATGGGCGCATCATAATCCTTTTTAGAGGATGTCTTGGCCCTGCGGCCCATAAAACTCTTGATTCCCATGGTTGTTTGGTTTTAGGTTAATCTTAAATATAAGGATTTTGGCGCAACTTTTTAAATAAAATCGATTAAATCTTCTTAGCTAAAAGAATTTTATACATTTATGCTTCAACCTTCTGAGATGAAAAAATTTGCTTCCCTGATTACCTTATTACTAATGCTTTTGGCCATCTACTGGAGTTTCCGGACATCTGTTCCTTCATATCATCAAGGCGCTGAAATTTCTGATACTTCCTTTTCAACAGACAGGGCACTCTCACATGTAAAACAGATTTCTAAGGAACCACATGGAGTGGGTTTTCCTGCCCACCGTACCGTAAGGGGGTACATTATCTCGGAATTGGGGAAAATGGGACTCAAAACCAGCACGCAGGAAGGGTATACCGCGGGTGACTGGGCCAATTTAAGCAGGGCCACAAATATTCTTGCACGAATTAAGGGGACAGGGGAAGGAAAAGCGCTGTTGCTGCTTTCGCACTATGACAGCAGTCCCCACTCCTCCCTGGGAGCCAGTGATGCGGGCAGCGGGGTAGCCACTATTCTGGAAGGTATCCGGACTTTTTTAGCCCGGAATAAAACTCCAAAAAATGATATCATCATTCTTATTACCGATGCCGAAGAACTAGGGCTAAACGGCGCTGATCTCTTCGTAAATAATCATCCCTGGGCAAATGAAGTTGGCCTTGCGTTAAATTTTGAAGCCCGTGGAAGCGGAGGTCCCGCCATTATGCTGATCGAGACCAACCGGGGCAATGGCAGACTTATCAAGGAATTCATAGCGGCAAATCCCGAATATCCCGTGGCCAATTCTCTGGCCTATAGCATTTATAAATTGTTGCCCAATGACACCGATTTAACCGTATTCAGGGAGGATGGGGACATTGAAGGTTTTAACTTCGCTTTTATTGACGATCATTTTGACTATCACACGGCCAGGGACAGTTCTGAAAGATTAGACCGGAATTCGCTGGCACACCAGGGAAGTTACCTGATGCCTTTGCTGTTGTATTTTAGCGAGTCCGACCTTAATAATTTAAAAAGCCTTAATGAATACGTGTATTTTAATGTACCCTTTTTCAAAATCGTCACCTATCCTTTTGAATGGATCTGGCCCATGTTTGGCATGGCAGTGCTCCTGTTTATCATCTTATTGATTCATGGAATCCGAAAGAAAGTTCTGGATCATAAAGGAATAGCCAGGGGAAGTTTACCTATGCTTATTGTGTTAATCATCAATGGCCTCGTGGGCTTTTACAGCTGGACATTTTTAAAATGGGTTTACCCGCAATACGGGGATATCCTTCATGGATTCACATATAACGGATATACCTATATACTGGCGTTTACATTTTTTTCTATCGCCATCTGCTTCTGGGCTTATCATAAATACAGAAGGATCAACACCGCGAACTTATTGGTTGCGCCCATTGTTTTGTGGCTGCTCATCTGTATGGCCGTTTCGGCCTATTTGCCGGGAGCCGGTTTTTTTAGTATTCCCCTGTTCGCTCTTCTGGCAGCATTTCTCGTTATCATAAATCAACAAAGACCAAATCCATATTTGTTGGTTTTTTTGACGCTGCCCGCTCTTTGGATTTATGCGCCGTTAGTGAAATTATTCCCTGTAGGTTTAGGACTGAAAATGATGATAGCTTCTACACTTTTGGTTAGTTTAACTTTCCTGCTGGTACTTTCGGTCTTTGGATTTTACAGAAACAAAAACCGACTGGCTTTTCTCAGTTTTATATTGTGCATTGGTTTTATGGTATCGGCGCATTTGAACTCTGGGTTTGACTTGGAAAATGCCAAACCTACCAGCCTTCTCTATGTCTTCAATGCCGATGAGGAAACCGCGCAATGGGCTACCTATGAACACGTTTTGTCTGACTGGACAAGTCAATATTTGGGCAAAAACAAAAAGGTACCGGAAAAATTAAGTGACAAAACCCTCAGCAGCAAGTACGGCACAGGTTTTACCTTTGTATCGGAAGCGCCGATCAAAGAAATACATACTCCGGAAATTGAAAAAACAAAAGATACGATCAGTGGAGAATACCGGATTCTGGAAATATGTATAACCCCTCAACGGAATGTTAACCGGTTGGAAGTATTTACTAATGACATACCAATTAATAAGGCAGAGGTTAACCAAATTCCTTTATCTCGGTACTATTTGAATAACAGGAGGAATGGGAAGCTGGTAACCCATTATATCAGCAATAACACCTATACCGAACTAAAGCTAACCGTTCCCAGGGATAGCATACTGGAACTTACACTATTTGAGGCTTCCAATGACATTCTGAGCAATCCCTCCTTTACCATACCGGAAAGACCTGAGGAGAATATCCCTATGCCCTTTGTCCTGAACGATGCCATCTTGGTAACCAAAACCGTGAGATTTGAATAGTACTATTGGCATTATCGGATGTGGTTGGCTGGGGTTACCCCTGGCTAAAGACCTGTTGGCTGAGAATTACATTGTTCATGGCAGCACCACTTCCAAAGAAAAACTCGGGGACCTGAAAAAAGCCGGAATAAAGCCCTTTAAAATTGTGCTTTCTGAAGATGGCATTGAAGGCCGTGTGTCGGACTTTTTATCAGCGCTTGAAATTCTGGTCATAAATATTCCTCCCAAATTACGAGGAAGTAAAAGTGAAAATTACGTGCAAAAAATAAAATTGCTGCACAATGAAATTAGTTCTTCTGATATTCAGAAAGTAATATTCATAAGCAGTACCTCGGTTTACGGGGATCTGGGCGGAGACGTGACCGAAGATGATGAACCACACCCTGCCACCGAATCCGGAAAGCAATTGCTTAAGGCAGAAAATATATTCCGAAATGACAGTCGGTTGCAAACTGCCATAATTCGTTTCGGGGGACTCATAGGCCCACAAAGACATCCCGTGAGCCATCTGGCCGGCAAAAAAGAATTGAATAACGGGGGGAACTACGTAAATCTTATTCACCTGAGTGATTGTCTGGGTATCATAAAAACCATTTTAACGAACAACTACTGGAATGAAACCTTTAATGGGGTATATCCTGCCCATCCCCAAAAGATGGATTATTATACAATTCAGGCAGAAAAAAGAGGTCTTCCGGCTCCTCAATATGCCTCCAAAAGAGAAAAAAATAGAGGAAAACAGATAAAAAGTAGGAATATTCTTACTAAAAATTATCACTTTTCAACCCCTATAACTGATTAATTCACCACACTAAATTCACCTTTCACAACAAAAACATCGATAAACGGTTAAATTATCTTGTTGATTCACAGCTTTTTATCGATAAAGCGTATCTTTATGTAAATATTAAAACCCATAGTGTCATGGAAAGAACAAGTATTAAGGGGAGGGTGTTAATGGAAACAGAAAACCTCATCTCCCGAAGTTGTGCCAAAGGCAAGATGACCAAAAGGTTTCAAAACCTTCACCAGGCGATTGTAAAAAAGCATTACAACGCCGCGGACGTATCTATTGACTATCACAGAAAAAGGATAGAAATGGATATCGTAATGGACGATAAATTTTATGATCCGAGAACGGTGAATTTGAATGTGCCTACGCTACATGCAAATTTGTTGTTTCAAAATCTAAAAGAGTTTTTAAAGTCCTGTCTTGATACGGATAATAAAAGTCTGGCATTTTATGCGGGGCTCTTAAGATCCTACACCAGGAAAGATATTACGCTGACCACGGTTTAAAAACCGACTAACTAAACCACCATAAAAAAAAGGATGCCGATCGGCATCCTTTTTTGTTTGATGAGCGCCGTTTTAAGAAATTCCTTATCCGAATACAGAAAAAAATGTAGTAGTTTTGCCGCACTTAAATAAATGAAGATGAGAAGGGTATTTTTTATTTTGTTACTTAGCGCGGGTATGACATCCCATGCCCAAACCCCCTCAGACCTCCAAAAACATTATGAGGCATTCTACAAAGAAATGCGATTGCAGGGAGATATCACCGGAGTGATCAACGCACTCACCCATCTGAACGTGCTTTCACCTACAAACGAACGGCGGGATACCCTGGCTTATGTTTACACCAATAACAATCAACATCTACAGGCCTTAAATACCATTGGAATTGAGAAAAATGACTCCGCTTCCGATCTGGCCGTACAGGTAAAGGCTATTTCCCTAAAGGCCCTAAACCAACCTAAGCGGGCTTTGGAACAATTTGAAATACTCTACTTAAGAACCCCGAATGCCTATCTGGCGTACGAGTTGGCGGATCTAAAAATACAGACCGGCGACAACACCGGAGCTTCTTCAAATATTGACTACGGCATAGCAAATGCCAAGGATGATATGAAATATGCCTTCTATGAGAGGCAACAACCATACGAAGTGCCTTTAAAGGCCGCTTTTTTGCATTTAAAAGGCTTGGTTCAGTACAATATGGATAAAAACGATATTGATGCCGCCATTGCGAGCATTGACGAAGCACTAAAAATTGATCCTAATTTTAACCTTGCCAGTTTAAGCAAACAGGCATTGGAATCCAGAAAGACTGCCCCTGCTGAAACAAAGGAATAGAAAAAGTTTATTTTAGGATCAAAAGGGGCATAAACGTCCCTTTACCATTGCCGGATTTGATTACTTGGGTAACCGGCTATTCCTCCAGTATCAGCTTTGTATCCAGGGTATTGTTTACCGTCACATTGAACTGTCTCCTAAGGGCATTGTAGGCTTCGATCATTTCTGTGGTAGGTCCTGAGACATCGGTTCTGTATTCCAAAGCCGCCTTTACCTTTAAAATATTGGTCTTTAAAACTTTTTGCCTGCTTTTGATCTGGGGGGTATCAAAGGCCTCCGGATATTCTACTTCCTCCATCACTTTCTGTTTTTCCACAAAGTCTTCCACGATCAGTATTAGATCTTCCCTGTTTTCAGCATTATACAGGGCATCAAAACTGGTTTCCAGAGTATTGAACTCGGGCCACTCCTTCAGAATTGACATCGCTTTTGAATCTATTGCCATTCTTTTTGGCATGTCATCCATCGCTAATTCGTTGTCCGATGCAGCAGCTATTTCTACCTCCGGTACCTGCTGCCTGCAGGAAATGAACAAAAAGATTAAAGTGGCAGCAATCAATAATTTTCCCATAGAACGAATGTACAAATTTTAATATCGGCTATCTTTACCCCTTTCTTTAATTAACTTCACTTAAATGCAAAAAACCATTCTCATTTTAGGCGCCTGTGGCCAGATAGGCACGGAATTAACCTTAGCCCTCAGGGAACAATACAGCCCCGAACGGGTAGTTGCAAGCGACATCCGTGAAGGAGGGACAAATTTAATGTCTTCCGGCCCTTTTGAACTTCTGGATGCCACCAACTACGGGGCCATTGAGGATGTAGTAATGCATTATGAAATAGAGGAGGTATATCTTATGGCCGCCATGCTAAGCGCCACCGCGGAAAAATTCCCGATGCGGGCGTGGAACCTGAATATGAATTCGCTTTTTAACGTGCTTAACCTTGCCAGGGAGAACAAAATTTCAAAAGTTTTCTGGCCATCGAGCATTGCCGTATTCGGGGCCAATACCCCCATTGAAAACACCCCCCAGAATACCATTATGGAACCCAGTACGGTATACGGAATCAGCAAACAATCCGGTGAACGTTGGTGTTCCTACTATCATCATAAGTTCAATGTAGATGTGAGAAGTGTCCGTTACCCGGGATTGATCAGTTGGAAGACGCTTCCCGGAGGCGGGACAACTGACTATGCGGTAGAGATCTATCATAACGCTGTTGCAGCTAAAAACTACGAATGCTTCCTCAAGGAAGGCACCAGGCTGCCGATGATGTTTATGGATGATGCCATACGCGCTACCCTTGAACTTATGCATTGTGATCCGAAGTACATTTCGGTAAGGTCTTCTTATAATCTGTCCGCTATGAGCTTTGCCCCCGAAGACATTGAACAAAGCATAAGAAAACATATTCCGGATTTTACAATTTCCTATGCCCCGGATTTCAGGCAGTCCATCGCAGATTCCTGGCCCAACAGTATTGACGACTCCAAGGCACGGGCAGATTGGGGATGGCAGCCCGAATTTGACATGGAAAGAACTACGAAGGAGATGTTGGGGAATTTAAAGGTATGACCATATTTCCCTAATAAAATACTTCCTTTTGATTTTTAAAGGATTTGAATTCCAAAGAGTGCCCGTTCGGATCTTTTATAAAGAAGGAACAGTGCTCGCCATTTTTATTGTGAAGAAAAGTCAGTTGAGGGGTTATCTCATGTTCTGAGTCTTTGAGTTTGCCATAAAGCTGATCCCAGGTTTCCCTAGCTACTATAACTCCAAAATGGAATGAAGGCAAAACAGTACCCTCAAAATTATAGGATCTGAAAGCAAAGTTGAAATCCCCGGATTTTGTAAAGGTAATCTGGTTGCCAAAAAGGTCGATATCTATCCATTGGGTGGAATGCCTTCCCAGTCTTGCTCCGATAATATCTTCATAGAATTTCTTAGTTTTCGCAATGCTGTAACAGGGTAAGGACAAATGAAAGGGTGCTTTTTTCATTGGTCGCAGTCGTTAGTTGAAACCCTGCCTGGCTGGCAGGCAGGTATGTACTTTAGTGCAAGACTTTCGGTTTCTAAAAATATTTTGGCCATAATAGTTATAGGTTATTGATTATTAAGTTATTAAGGCGTTCCGACTAAATAACGAACAACTTGGTAACCCAATAACCGTTGGCAATTTCATTGCTTTTCAAAACCTCCGCCATAGGACGGACAGGCATGGATTTTCAATCCATAGGAGTGGTTTAGTTTGGTCTGTAATTTGAATGAATGCTTCCCCTAATTTAGAACATATGCCGTTAAATTAAGAGGGTAATTTCTCAAAAAGCTATTTTTTTCTCAGTTCAAACAGATCCTTTCTTCTGTCTCTCAAATTACGGACGGCTCCAAACTGATTCAGTTCCCTGAGTAAAGCAATGTCAACATCTGCAATGAGGATCATTTCGGTATTGGGGGTGGCCTCCGCTTTTATTCCGTTGGTGGGAAAGGAAAAATCGCAGGGAGTAAATACCATGGATTGTGCAAATTGAATGTCCATATTTTGCACATTGGGTAAATTCCCTACACTACCGGCAATAGCTACATAACATTCATTTTCTATCGCCCTGGCCTGAGCGCAGTTGCGCACTCTTGAATACCCGTTTTGGGTATCTGTCAAAAACGGAATAAATAAAATATCCATTCCCTCATCCGCCAGGATTCTGCTCAATTCCGGAAACTCGGAATCGTAGCAGATGAGAACCCCTATTTTACCGCAATCGGTCTCCAAAGCACGGAGTTCATTCCCACCCTGCATGCCCCATACTTTGGCTTCATTTGGGGTTATATGTAACTTCTCATAACGTTCAATGCTTCCATCTCTTCGGCATAAGTGACCTACGTTGTACAAACTTTCATCAATGACCTCCGGCATACTCCCGGTAATGATATTTATGTTGTATGAAATGGAAAACTCAGAAAATTTCTTTACAATACTCTCCGTATGTTTTGCTAATTCCCGTATGGCATCGGCAGTGGAAAGGTGATTGTCATCTGCCATCAAAGGGGCGTTAAAAAACTCCGGGAACAAGGCAAAATCCGACCTGTATCCCGATACGGCATCTATAAAATACTCCGCTTGCTGCAAAAGTGCTTCCATATTTTCGTAGGGCCTCATCTGCCACTGTATTAGCCCCAAACGGATAATGGTTTTTTTGGTTGCAGCTTTTTTGGAGGGTTTTTGATAATAAACGTTATCCCATTCCATCAAGACGGCAAAATCCTGGGAAGCTTTATCTCCTTCCAAATAACCTTTCATGATCCTGGCCGGATGAAAATCATTGGAGATCTGAAAATTGAGCACAGGGTCCTCAATTTCCTGCCTTCTAACGCTTTCAATATATTCTTTTGGGGATACACTCTCGGCATATTTGTGGTAGTTCGGCATTCTCCCGCCAAAAATAATGCTCTTTAAATTCAACTTCTCGCAGAGTTCTTTGCGGTAGTCATATAACCTCCGGCCCAATCTCAGGCCGCGGAACTCTGGTTTTATAAAAATATCTATTCCGTAAAGCACATCTCCTTCGTCGGTATGCGTGTCGAATGTATATTTAGAAGTGATCTCTTCATAAGTATGGTGCTCCTCAAACTGATCATAGGCGACAATAATGGATAAGGCACAACCTGCCAACTGATCATTGATTTTTATAACTACCTGTCCTTCGGGAAATTTGGCTATCAGGGTTTCAATCTGATCTTCCTCCCAATAGGGATCCGGCAAATTCAAATATGACGAGAGCATTGCTTCCTTAAGCTGCTGGTAATCCTTCAGATCCAGGAATTTCAACTCTATATTCTCTATTTCTTCTATTTCCATACCAATTTTCGATAGTATACAATTAATTTTTACATGCCTTTTGAGGCAAGGTGGTTCTGAATTGAAAAAAAATGGGAATTTTACAGTAAGCTAAATACCCTTGGATATCAAATGCACATCACTGCTCTTTGATAAAAGAAAACCAGTCATGCCTGATCAAAGGTTAATCGTCTTCACCATCCATATCCTCCTCCTCCTCCTCCTCGTGCATCGCATCGGGATCCTGAACGGCTTCCGGATCATCATCCTCATAATCCTCATAATCATCCTCATCATAGTTGGCCATCGTAACTTCGAGCTTCGTACTGATTTTTACGAGGTATTTTGTATCCTCGGTTACAACTTCCACAGCCTCAATACGATCACCTTGAGAATTTCTAAAGGTAATAACATTCCGGTCATCATATCCATCAGGATACCTTTCCACCAAAAGTTTCAAAACTTCCGGGGTAAGTTTTTTAAAATCTACTATTACTCTTTTTAAATTATCCATGATTACATCTCCAAAAGATAAGCAAAAATCAAAGGCGCAACAATAGTTGCATCACTTTCTATAATATATTTCGGGGTATCAATACCCAGTTTCCCCCAGGTGATCTTCTCGTTGGGTACTGCCCCGGAATAGGATCCATAACTTGTAGTACTGTCGCTTATCTGGCAAAAATAACTCCAGAAAGGGGTATCTGTTCGCTCCATATCCTGATAAAGCATGGGCACGACACAGATTGGAAAATCTCCGGCAATACCCCCGCCTATCTGAAAAAATCCAATGCCATTTTCAGAATTATCAGTGTACCAATCGGCCAAGAAGGTCATATATTCTATCCCGGATTTCATTGTACTTGCCTTGAGATCCCCTTTTAAAACATAGGAAGCGAAAATATTGCCCATAGTACTGTCCTCCCATCCCGGACACACGACAGGCAGGTTTTTCTCCGCGGCCGCATACATCCAGGAATCTTTTAGATCTATTTCATAGTATTCCTCAAGAACGCCGGACAGCAACATTTTGTACATGAACTCGTGAGGAAAATACCGCTCCCCGCTGTCCTCTGCCACTTTCCAGATATCATATATGTGTGCCTGCAGCCTTCTGAAGGCTTCTTCCTCAGGGATGCAGGTGTCCGTAACCCTGTTCAGCCCTTGTTCCAATAGCTTCCATTCATCCCCGGGGGTTAAATCCCGGTATTCCGGTACGCGTCTGTAATGGGAATGAGCCACAAGATTCATAATATCTTCTTCAAGATTGGCTCCTGTGCACGAAATAATCTGCACCTTGTCTTGCCTGATTATTTCTGCGAAGATCTTACCGAGTTCAGCGGTACTCATGGCACCGGCCAGGGAAACCAACATTTTTGCCCCTTTGTTTAACTGAGCTTCATAACCCTTTGCGGCATCCACTAAAGAAGCCGCATTAAAATGGAGATAATACTTTTCTATAAAAGAGGAGATTGCTCCATTAGTCCTCATCGTCCTGGAATTTAGCCGGACTACCAGTCCCTGATTTGTAGGCTATATCATAGGTATTGTCATAATCATCATCTATGTCCTCGTCCATAAATTTATAGCTTAACATTTTATAGTACAGCTTGGCGGCTAGAAAATCAGAGGATTTATCTGCCGGATGCGGGCATAGTTCCACCAAATCAAATCCCACAACATTTTTCTCATCGAACACTCTTTTCAGAAAGTCGAGCGTTTCATACCAGAATAAGCCTCCCGGCTCCGGGGTGCCTGTCGATGGCATGATTGAAGGATCTAAAGCGTCCAGGTCGAACGTTATAAAAACGGTATTTGTCATTGCATCCAGGGCTTTGTCCATCCAGTATTCATCATTCGCCATATCGTGGGCAAAGAAGGATTTCTCATCATCCATGAAGGTCTTTTCAATGGCATCCATACTGCGTATCCCCACCTGAACAAGATTGGTGGTATTACTCGCCTCGTGGACCGCACAGGCATGACTAAATCTGGTGCCGTTATAAGATTCCCTAAGATCTGCATGGGCGTCTATGTGCAATACGGTAAGGTATTCAAAGCATTCATTAAAGGCCCGGATACTTCCAATGGAAATAGAGTGCTCCCCACCGATCAGGGTAACAAACTTATTGCGCTTAATATATTCCTTGGTTGTCTTATGCACGGAATTCACAACTTCCTCCGGGGAATTGTTCTCAGCAATGGGCTCTGACAAATAAATTCCCTGTTCATACACTTCAGTATCCGTCTCAACATCGTACAATTCCATATTCTCGGACGCTGTTAAAAATGCCTGCGGGCCTTTATCGGCCCCTTTTCCCCAGGTGCTGGTTCCATCATACGGTACGGGGATCAAGACTACTTTGGCCTTCTCCAATTGTGCGAATTTGTCCGGTATCCCAGCGTAATTCTTTGTAGTTTCCATATCCTAAAATTTGTAAAAGGTCATTGACCTTTTGTTGTTCGCTAAATAAATAGGTTACTATATTTCCTTCTGTATCTTTATCTATCAAAATATGTTTGGGGTGCGGAATAAGGCAATGCTGTAATCCACCATAGCCTCCAAGAGTTTCCTGGTACGCCCCGGTATTGAAAAAACCAATGTAGAGGGGCTTATCCTTTTTGTATTTTGGCAAATAGATGGCATTCATATCCTGTTGACTATTATAATAATCGTCACTGTCACAGGTAAGTCCGCCCAACAAAACCCTTTCGTACTCATCGTGCCATCTATTAATGGGAAGCATTATAAACCGTTTATTTATGGCCCAGGAATCTGGCATTGTGGTGATAAAGGAAGAATCGATCATATTCCACTTTTCCCGATCATTTTGCTGTTTTTGGTATAGCACTTCAAAAATGGTACCGCCACTCTCCCCAACCGTAAAACTTCCGAACTCCGTAAAAATATTCGGAACAGGTATATCAGCCTCGTCGCAGGCGATCTTTATCTGATTAATGATCTCATCGATCATATACTGATAGTCGTATTCAAACGCCAGGGAGTTTTTTATCGGAAACCCCCCCCCTATGTTAAGGCTATCCAAAGTAGGACATATTTTTTTTAACTCCACATATACCTTCAGGCATTTTACCAACTCGTTCCAATAATACGCATTATCGCGTATCCCGGTATTGATAAAAAAATGAAGCATCTTGAGTTCCACCTTTATATTATCCCTGATATTTTTATTGTAGAATGGAAGGATATTCTTGTAGCCAATTCCCAGCCGGGAAGTATAGAATTCAAATTTCGGTTCCTCTTCCGATGCAATTCTGATGCCTACTTTAAACCTGTCATTTATGGCATTCGAAAGCAGATCAATTTCTTCATAATTATCAATTATAGGAATGCAATTGAGATGGCCGCTGTTAATAAGGCGGGCTATATTCTCGATATATGCATCACGCTTAAATCCATTACAAAGCACATAAATAGTGTTGCCTATTTTCCCTTCTTTAATTAATTCCTCAACAATATTTATATCAAATGCGGAGGAGGTTTCAATATGGATATCATTTTGCAACGCCTCCTGGAGCACATATTGAAAATGAGAGCTTTTGGTACAATAGCAGTAGAAATATTTGGCGGGGTACCGGTGCTTATCCATCGCCTTTGCAAACCATTTTTTTGCTCTGTGTATATTCTCTGAAATCCTCGGCAAATAAGTAAATTTTAAAGGACTCCCATACATTTCCACCAAGCGGTTAAGCGGAATGTTATGAAACAGCAATTCATCTTTTTCCAGTGAAAATTCTTCCTGTGGAAAATAGTAAGTCTGATCAATAAGATCAATATACTTGATATTCATTAAATTGATTTATAGGGTTTTAAACAGATCGATTTGTTTGGTTTTATGGGACATTTTGTATTTCACCTACCGGACGGGTCGTTATAACATTTTGCCAATTTGGGCGCATATCTCGGGAATAATATTTTTCACCTGGCCGGGCCACGTTCAAATATACCAATACTGAAGTCAGCTTTAAATTTAGGCGGCTTATGCCGTAAGTTGCCTTGGGGTTCTATATGTATACCAGCTTTCACACTGTAAATGAAAACAAAAAAATTTAAATAGCCATCATTTTAAATAAAATTTACCATCCCGATTAAAAATGCCAGGCCACGCAATATCTCGCGCACAGAACCTATGCAACTCCTAAACAGGAATCGGATTATAATAGCTATTTTAGTCGTGCTAAAAATACGGGATATGAAATCTAAAAATAATTTTCAATGGCAGCCTTTCGCCTTCTTAATAATTTTCTCTCAGCTTGTAAGTGCACAAATTCCTTCCGGCGTGTATCACAGCACGGAAAAGAATGAAAGTACAAGCCTGGTACATGAATTAAAAATTGCCGATGGGTATTTAATCCATAGCGTCTTTGAGACCAATCCTCCAAAATTCACAAAGACATATGGTGGATTCTATAACATACATGACTCCTTAAAGTTAAAGCTGGAATTTAATTCCAATTTTGAGAAAGACGGCATTACCGAAATTACCATCCCGTACTCGACAGATAACCAGGATGTTGTTCTGAATGGGATGAAATTTGAAGCTAAGGAGCAACGGAAGCAGGACTTGGACGGCCGGTGGTTGTTCGCTACGCGCGGCCCTGATACGGGCCAGGAAAGGCGTGGCGAATCTAATACACGAAAAACCCTGAAATTTTTAATAGACGGACATTTTCAATGGATCGCCTATGATACTGAAAATTTCAAATTCTCCGGTACGGGCGGGGGCACATATACGGCCGGGAATGGGAAGTATGTCGAGAATATTTTGTACTTCTCCAGGGATAACAACAGAGTTGGCGCACAATTGGAATTCGACTACGAAATCACTGGCGACGACTGGCATCATAAGGGAAAGAACAGCAAAGGAAAACCTATGTATGAGATATGGGGCAGGCGGGGTGAATAAGGATGATTATTGCGAGCTACATAAGGAAGCATTGCATTGCGTGCCGAAAGTACGTATTAATTTAAAATTCCGAGCACCAAATTCCCGCCACCAAGGCTTCAGACCATAACAAAAAAAAAATTGAAATAAGTTGGCTGTTGCAGTTGGCAGAAGCGATCAGCAAAATAGTCATCAAGATGGTGCCAGGGCCGATATGCTTAGACGGCCGCCTCAATATCGGATTTACCGCCGGTCTTTTTCAGTAATCTGATGTGGTATATTTCTACGCCATTATCTATTGGCTTAAGCATATCGTACATATTCAGGGCCACTATGCTCGCACCGTGCATCGCCTCTACCTCTACGCCAGTCTTATAATTTGTTTTTACCGTGATCAGGATTGTGATCTGAAGCCCCTCAATTTCATAGGTGATGTCCGTAAACTCAATGGGCAGCGGGTGGCAGTCCGGCAACAGGTCCGCTGTTTTCTTTACCCCAAGCAGGCCTGCCGCTTTACTCATGGCAAATACATCGCCCTTTGGGACGGTTTTATTTTGTATGGCCTCAATGGTCTGCGGCGAACTTACCTGAACAATTGCCTGTGCGATGGCTGTTCTTAAGGTTGCATTTTTATGCGTGATATCGACCATATTCAGGTATTTACCTTCCATTGATAGGAATTGTCTTTAAAAAGCTCTTTTCCAAATACCGGAACCTGACTTTTAATTTCTTCCACTACCTGATGCAGGGCATCAAATACCTCTTTTCTGTGAGCCGAAGAAGCAAAAACAAACAAACAGATCCCGCCTACCTTAACCGTTCCGAGGCTGTGGTAAATGTGCAGGCAACTCAGGTCAAATTCCTCAAAGGCAGCTGTGCGAATTTCCTGAAATTTTTGATTGGCCATTTCTTCATAAGCGGTGTACTCAATAGCGCCTACCACCTTACCCTCAATCTTATCCGCCCTTACCTGCCCCAGAAAAATGTCGTGGGCGCCAATCGCCGTTTTGGACTGATGCGCACTGATGGATTGCGCAATAAACTCCGGTGAAATGGCTCCTTTTACAAAAACATTTTTAGTCTTTTCCTTTTTCATTTTTCATTGGGATTTTGTGAATTACTAAGGTAGGGAAGATTTGGGAAATGGTGGCAGCCTCGCCAGGAATTGAGTGTACGACAAATCTCCCAAAATCCAACATCCCAAACAGACCCCTCCCTAACCCTCCCCCAAGGGGAGGGAACTTGTTTTCCTCGAAATGAAGGTGTCCATTTCTTGCTTTATTTACCTTTTCCGTGCTTTTAAATACTTTCTAATCTCAGGGTGATTATAATGCCTGGCATAATCCAATGCCGTGTATCCCCTGATGGAGGTATTGAGATCAGCGCCCTTCTCCACCAAATATTTAGCCATCTCTAACTGCCCGTATTTGGCGGCATACATAAGAGGGGTTTTATCCGCACAGACCCCATTAATATTTGAGCCTTTTTCTATAAAAAATTGAAGCGATTTCATCGACTTTAATTTGATACTTATTGCCAGATAATTGTACTTTTTACTGTCTGCTACCCCGAGACATTCATTGATCAATTCCGGCGAAGTAAATTTTTCCAATTTTTCAGTATTTCCGTGTTTTATGTGGGTCGCAATTTCATTCGTTAATTCCTGCCCAAAAGAGGCAAGTGCTGTTAATGCTGCCAACAGTATTAAAACCCTATTTTTAAACTTTGAATTCATTATTGCGATTTAATCTAAATAATTCCCCGATGGCTCTGCCTCGGGGTTTCCGAATCTACCTCCCCTCTTGCATCCGACGAACGAAGAGAGAGGAATGCACAGGGTCGGAATTGCCTTTTCGCAATTCCGGGTGGGCAAAATATAAAATTTCGGTTTTTGGCCCCGAGGCCAAAATGAAACCGGCGAAACCTGTGCCGAGCCTGTCGAGGTATACTTCTATGGCTCTGCCTCGAGCCTGCCTGCCGATTTCTAAGGCAGGGATAGTCGGTTTCAAGAAATTTTTTATTTACACTAATAATCAGGGCCAGGGCAAGCTGGGTCTTCGGTGGTAGATCCACCTGTTTCGGGTTGCCCGATCCTTCTCTCAAGTTTTTTCAATAAGGAATAATCGGTCAATGACTTACCAATTTACAATGTATCAGGAAACTTTTCGCTATGTTCCTTTTAGTTTCTGTTTAGGGATCATCACTTTTTTACTTGCAATTTACGTATCTATATACTTAAAGAATAACAATCGGTCATTTTAATGTTCCCAATAAGGTGTATGATTTCAGTCTGTAAAATCTGGCTTGCCACGTTTTACGTGGTAGCATTTTCAGGTTACAAAATTTAGCCGATTAAAAGTAAGGGATTTTGAGCGCAGGGCATGGGAAGACTGAACTTGCATTGGCAGGTTAAATTTGGCACCACAATAGGTTTAAATGTACTAATGTCCGGTTAAAGACGTAAGACCGCTGCGCTACAAGACATAAGACTTGATTGTAACCAACTGAAAAATATATAGTTGATTTCAGGTGCTTGTTGGCAATGTATAAAAAGCAAGCCCTTGGATATCCACGAAGAGCACGTTATTTGAGGTTCAGAAATAATTCAACAAATCCGAATTGGACGTAAAGGTTTCAACAAATCCTATTTGTTGACAAATCCTTTGGATGATGTATCGTTCATTGTTAAAGTTTATAAATCATTGAGTTCCATCGTTCCTAAATCTTAAAATGAAGGATTCTGTTTGCTGCGGTTAGGTATTTCCGATATTTGTAACATACGAATGAGAGGTAAGTGGGCAACATTCTAATTCCTTCGCCTATACGCAAAAGATTTAATTTTTTAATTGTATTTTTTTTTTATCTTTAACCCTATTAACTAACTAAATTTAAGTTTGAAAGAAATGAAAAAATTATTCTCGATCCTGGCCATGGCCGGGCTATTTGTATTAAGTACAAATACGGTAAGCGCAAATGTGAACGCTATAGTTTCAAATGTATCTTCAACAGTTGCTACTGCTTCGGTTATGCTTCAGGACGAAGCTGCGGTAGAACCTGAGAAAGGTTTCACGCAGGTTTTGAAAGAGCAGTTTATTCAGGGAGGTGCGGGATTCATGGGTATTGTGCTACTTTGTTTGATTTTAGGTTTAGCCGTAGCCATTGAAAGGATCATCTATTTGAACATGGCCAGTACTAACACCGCTAAATTGAAACAACAGGTTGAGGATGCTCTTGCCTCCGGGGGTGTAGAAGCCGCCAAGGAAGTATGCAGAAATACAAAGGGTCCGGTTGCCTCTATATATTATCAAGGCCTGGATAGGGCAGGGGAGAGTGTAGAATCCGCTGAGAAGGCAGTTGTGGCGTATGGTGGAGTTCAGATGGGACAGCTAGAGAAGAATGTTTCCTGGTTATCGCTGTTCATCGCCGTTGCTCCCATGCTTGGTTTCATGGGTACTGTAATAGGTATGATACAGGCCTTCCAGAAAATAAGTGCTGTAGGTAATCTAAGCGCATCGCTGATCGCCGGTGATATTCAGGTGGCGTTATTAACGACGGTGTTTGGTCTTATCACTGCAATTATTCTGCAAATTTTCTACAACTACATTATTGCCAAAATAGACAGTATTGTAAATGATATGGAAGATTCGTCGATCGTTTTGATCGATATGCTGGTAGATCACAAAAAATAAGTCGGATCCCTTAATACGTTAGCATTATGCACAAAATTATTAAAATAGTATTAGTAGTAATTGGGTTGATAGGTCTTGCGCTTTGGTTCATGCTACCCGGAAGGGAAGTTCCTGTAACCGAAGCTGTGGAGAATGGCGCCATGAATTTTATGTTTATCATAACCTATTTGCTTTTGGGAATAGCGGTTGTTGTTAGTTTCTTTTTTGCGCTTGTGAACCTGTTTTCCAATCCGGCAAGTCTGAAAAAGACCTTGTTTGTTGTTGTCGGATTTATATTGGTTGTAGTCGTGGCTTACGTCCTGGCAGACGGTTCGGACGGTACGGTTGAGGAAATGGCCAGCAGGGGAATTACTACAACGGAAACCACGGTGAAAAGAATAGGCACCGGATTATGGGTGTTCTTCCTTCTTACCATAATTGCGGTAGGCGCCATGCTATGGGGCGGAATACGAAAAATGATAAAATAATTTAAAACACTATATTATGCCAAGAAGAGGAGCACCACCAGAAGTTAATGCAGGTTCTATGGCGGACATTGCGTTCTTACTACTCATCTTTTTTCTAGTGACGACCACTATTGAAACAGATGCGGGTTTAGACAGGATGCTGCCACCTATGGAGCCACCGGAGGATAACGTTATTATTAAACAGAAGAACATTTTCACTGTTAACATTAATAAGAACGGTCAGTTATTAGTGGAAGAAGAATTGACAGATCTTAAAAGTCTCAGGGAAAAGGCGATCGCCTTTTTGGATAATGGAGGGGCCCCTTCAGGAGATCCCTTGTATTGCAACTATTGTAAGGGCAAGAGAAATTCAGAGTCTTCCGATAACCCGGATAAGGCTATTATTTCATTAAAGAACGACCGTGAGACAAAGTACGGAACGTATATTACGGTGCAGAACGAGCTGGTAGGGGCATACAATGACCTTCGTAACAGGGAGGCCCAAAGGCTATACGGAAGAAATTTTACCGATATGGAGGCAGAGTTTTTGAATCCTGAAACTCCTTCAAGTGTCCGGGATGAGCTCAAAGAGAAGGTAAGGAAAGTCCAGGAACTTTTCCCTCAGAAATTATCGGAGGCCGAGACCTCTGAAAGTAATTAACAGGAAGTTTATAATTAAGAATTATGTCTAAATTTAATAAGAAGAAAGATGCCGCCTTACCTGCCGTAAATACGGCATCGTTGCCAGACATCGTATTTATGCTCTTGTTTTTCTTTATGACCGTAACCGTAATGAAGGATAACACTTTAAAGGTAGAGAATACGTTGCCCAATGCCAGCGAGACCAAAAAACTGGAAAAAAAGGACAGGGTTATTTACATTTATGTAGGGAAGCCCACCCGGGAATATCAAAAGGTTTTTGGGTCTGAACCAAAGATACAATTGAACGATAAATTTTCAAGCGTATCCGAGGTAGGAGACTTTATCCTGCAGGAAAGAGCCAAAAAACCACAGGATTTACAGAACGTATTGACAACTGCTTTAAAAGTGGATAAAGAGGCTAATATGGGCTTGCTTTCCGATATTAAACTGCAATTGCGTAAAGTTAATGCGCTAAAGATAAACTATACTACATACGAGGGCGATGCCTTTAGAAATTTGCAATAGACAATTTCGAACTTAAATTATAGCCAGGAACGCTTCAAATTCATATTTGAAGCGTTTTTTTATTCCCGAGGGGCGATTAATTATTTTACCTTTATGACTATATGATTCGGTATACTGTACTTCTTTTATTTCTGGTTTCGCCGGGTGTCTTCTCCCAATCCGATACACAGGAAAATAAACCGGATAAATATCTGGAAGATCAATTTTATGTGGGGTTAACTTATAATTTTCTTCTCAATAAGCCCGACGGAGTTAACCAACGGAATTTGTCCTATGGGCTGCAAGGGGGAGTCATAAAAGACGTACCTGTTAATACTAGGAGGAACATTGCTTTTGGTATTGGGTTGGGCTATGCAGTTAATTCCTACTACACAAATCTTCTCGCTACCGAAACCGGTGACAGCTTTCAGTACTCTATTCCAGGCAGTGACGTATCTTTCAAAAGAAATAAAATTGAAACGCATCTGGTTGAAATGCCCATTGAATTCAGATGGCGTAACTCGACCGCTACAACATTTAAATTTTGGAGAATATATACCGGAATTAAACTTGGCTATATTGTAGGGAGCAGGTCCAAATATGTATCCGATTCTGAAAAACTTTCTTTTTACAACACGGACACGGAAAATTTTCGATATGGCCTTACTTTCAATTTTGGATATAACACATTTAATATCCATGCTTATTACGCTCTAAATGATCTCTTTGAAAAAGGCGCGATAACTTCAGATGGTGTCCCTGTTAGTTTTGCGCCACTTCGCATAGGGATCATCTTTTACATCCTATAACCAGAACTTAACAGTGAGCAGTTGGGAAACAAAACCGATTAAAAAACCGACGAGCATCTCAGATCTGCTATGTGCTTTCAGGTAAAGTCGGGCGGTAGCTACCAAGCCGGTAGCCAGTGTAAAGAGGCTGATGGCCATGGTTATATTGATCTCAAAATGTATGCTTAAACATATCAGGAACATAAGAAGACTTCCCATGGCCATAAGATGCAGACTGCTTTTTACTTTAAAAATAACCAATAACAGGCTGGCAAGTGTGGCACCTGTAAGTCCCACGAAATAAAAGTAGAGCTCACTGGTATAGTTGTTTGGAATTACCTTAACGAGTACCATGAACAAAAGTAAAATACTGATCACTAGGGGATATTTACGTTCAGCCACGCTCGGTAAAAAGACCGATTTAACGACGCCGATATTTCGGAGAATAAAAAAACTGATAATAGGAATGACCACGGTTAAAATAAAGATAGGAAGTATGTTTCCGCTTTGTAGCTCAGGCGGACTGTATTTTGGTGTAATAAGAAAATATGCGATGGTACCTGCAAAAGGTACCAGAAGAGGATGAAACAGGTAAGAGATTAATTTGAGAAACAGTTTCATTATATCTGTTTTCTCAACCGGGCAACGGGAATATTCAGTTGTTCCCTGTACTTGGCCACGGTTCGTCTTGCGATCGGATATCCTTTTTCTTTTAGAAGTGCGGCCAGCTTATCATCCGTAAGTGGTTTTTTCTTTTCTTCTTCCCCTATTACTGTTTCCAGGATCTTCTTGATCTCCCTGGTAGAAACATCTTCGCCCTGGTCGTTCTTCATGGATTCCGAAAAGTATTCCTTAATGAGTTTGGTGCCGTAAGGAGTGTCTACATATTTACTGTTGGCGACCCTGGATACGGTTGAAACATCCATATGGATAGCGTCTGCTATATCCTTGAGTATCATAGGCCGCAATTTGCGCTCATCCCCGGTAAGGAAATATTCCTTTTGATACTGCATAATGGCATTCATAGTGATATAGAGGGTTTGCTGTCGTTGTTTGATGGCATCTATAAACCATTTTGCTGCATCCAATTTTTGTTTGATGAAGAGTACGGCATCCTTTTGGGATTTTGATTTATCCTTGGCATTCTTATATCCCTCGAGCATGTTGTTATACTCCCTGGAGACATGTAATTCCGGGGCATTTCTGCCATTCAGTGTCAATTCTAACTCCCCTTCAACAATCCGTATTGCAAAATCGGGGACAATATGTTCAATGATCCTGTTGCTGCCTGAATAAGAACCTCCGGGTCTAGGATTTAATTTTTCAATTTCAGAAATAGCTGCCTTAAGTTGTTCTTCACTGACATTGTGTTTTTCAAGGAGTTTTTTATAGTGTTTTTTGGTAAAATGATCAAAAGATTTCTCTAGGATCGTTATCGCTAATTCCACATCGGGTTGCTGTTCTTTCCGTTTAAGTTGAATGAGCAGGCATTCACCCAACGACCTGGCAGCTACCCCCGGGGGATCCAGATTCTGTACAATTTTCAGGATCTTTTCAATGGTTTCTTCTTCAACATATATATTTTGTGTGAAGGCAAGGTCGTCCATAATATCTGATAAAGGCCGGCGGATATATCCACCTTCATCCACACTGCCCACAAGAAATTCGGCTATGGCCCATTCCTCATCGCTTAAATACTCCGTATTAAGTTGATTTATTAAATGTTGGTTAAAAGAGATACCGGCCGCATAGGGGATACTCTTCTCATCATCGTCAGCACTGTAGTTGTTGGCTCTGGTACGGTAGTCCGGAACCTCATCGTCACTTAAATAGTCGTCAATATTAATATCTTCCGTGTTAACAGTCTCACTATCGCCCTCTCCTTCGTAATCAGAATTATCTAAATCATCGTCCAGGGAATTGCTTTCCTCTTTTCCGCTCTCCAAAGCGGGATTTTCCTCGAGCTCCTGCTTTAAACGTTGCTCAAATGCCTGGGTGGGCAACTGAATTAACTTCATCAGTTGTATTTGCTGAGGAGAAAGCTTCTGTGATAATTTAAACTGTAAGTGTTGTTTCAGCATACTGTGTTCGGTTCTACTTGAACTATAAAGTTAAAGAAATAATACCATTTATTGCAGGGTACACCAGTGATAAAACCCCCTCCTTTCGGCTCGGGATAAGATAGAAATGTCTTCCATAGCTGTGCTATGCAATCGTTTTTACCTTGGTATGAACAAAAAAATCATCATTTTATTTCATAATGCCATCACGTAATAACCTGTTAAGTTAAAACTCGGCATTCTGAGGTGTTCTAGGGAAGGGAATAACGTCCCTGATATTACCCATACCAGTTGCGAATTGAACCAGGCGTTCAAATCCTAGCCCAAAACCGCTGTGGACCGCAGTACCAAATTTCCGAAGATCCAGGTACCACCACAACTCTTCCTCGTCTATCCCAAGGGCTTCAATTTTACTTTTTAGCACATCCAGACGTTCTTCCCTTTGGGAACCGCCAACAATTTCGCCTATACCCGGGAAAAGAATGTCCATGGCTCTTACTGTCTTTTCATCCTCATTGAGCCTCATGTAAAATGCCTTAATCTTTGCAGGGTAGTCAAACAAAATTACGGGGCTTTTGAAATGTTTTTCAACTAAAAAACGTTCATGTTCACTTTGTAGATCTGTACCCCACTCCTCTATTGGGTATTGAAATTTTTTCTTTTTGTTGGGCTTGCTTTTCTTCAAAATGTCGATGGCCTCGGTATAACTCACCCGTATAAAATTATTGTCCGCCACAAACTTTAGTTTTTCAATCAAAGCCATTTCGCTGCGTTCTGCCTGTGGTTTGCTATTCTCTTCGTCCAAAAGACGTTTTTCCAAAAACAGAAGATCTTCGGCACTGTTTTCCAGTACATACCTGATAACGCTTTTTATAAAATCTTCTGCAAGATCCATATTGGCGTCCAGATCGTAAAAGGCCATTTCAGGTTCAATCATCCAGAATTCGGCTAAATGCCTGGAAGTATTGGAATTCTCTGCCCTGAAAGTTGGCCCGAAAGTATACACTTTTCCCAATCCCATTGCATAGGCCTCAGCTTCTAGTTGCCCAGATACTGTGAGGTTGGTTTCCTTTCCAAAAAAATCCTCCTTATAATCAATTTTTCCCTCTTCTGTAAGTCTTGGTTGAACGGGATCTAAAGTGGTGACCCTGAACAATTCCCCGGCCCCTTCGGCATCAGAACCCGTAATGATAGGTGCATGAAAATAAAAGAAACCATTTTGCTGGAAATATTGATGAATTCCGAAGGCAAGAGCGGATCGCACGCGCATTACTGCTGCAAATGTATTGGTACGTATTCTTAAGTGCGCCTGTTCCCTTAAAAATTCCATGGAATGTTTTTTCGGTTGAATGGGATACGTCTCCGGATCGGCAGTACCATGTATAAGAATAGCTGTAGCCTTAATTTCTACCTTTTGCCCCTGTCCCTGGCTTTCCACAAGAGTACCTGTAACCCTGATTGCGGCACCTGTCACTATTTTTCTCAAGAGCTCTTCCTCAAATTTTTCAAAGTCTACTACGCATTGAAGGGTATGGATGGTGGATCCATCGTTTAACGCAATAAACCGATTGCTTCTAAATGTTCTCACCCAGCCGTTCACTGTTACTTCCTGGTGTACGGGTGGGGTATCGAGTAGCTCTTTTACACTGTGTAAATTCATTGATCTCTTTGCTTAGTCAGATCCCCTCCAGCTGGCGGGCACGACTTTTAATTTCTTACTATTTTTTAGTTCTCAAAATTATTGAGTTTTGATTATCAGGTTATTCTGATACCCAGGTATATTACGAAATCCCAATAACCCTTGCAATGTATTGCTTGTCCGGCCTATGCATATTTAATCAAGAATGGTTTAGCCGGTTTTGATTCTAAATTTGAAACGCAAAGATAGCTTTTTGGCAAAAACAATGGGTAAACACCGGATAAATGAGTATCATGAAGTAAAAGATCTTATTCCCCGTTTCCGGTATCTATTTCATCTTTTGGAAGGATGTCTATTTGCGGCTTCTTCAATACCTGCTGGTTGGCAATGCTTCTTTCCAACGAGATCAACAGGGAGGGTAACAGTATAAGATTGGCCAACATTGCAAAGAGTAAGGTAGCGGATACCAGGGCTCCCAACGCCACAGTTCCCCCGAAATCGGATATGATAAATACAGAAAACCCGAAGAAAAGCACAATGGAGGTATAAAACATGCTTACCCCTGTTTCCCTTAATGCAGCGTATACCGATTTCTGTATCCGCCAGTGATTGGCGATGAGCTCTTGCCGGTATTTTGCCAAAAAATGTATGGTATCGTCCACCGAAATACCAAAAGCTATGCTAAACACCAGAATTGTGGATGGCTTTATGGGGACGCCAACAAAGCCCATAACCCCGGCAGTGATGACCAGTGGCAATAAATTGGGGATCAGGGAAATTACGATCATCCGGAAAGAACGGAACAAATATGCCATGAATAAAGCAATTAAACCAATGGCCAGTGTCAACGAAAGGACCAGGTTCTTTACTAAGTATTTTGTGCCCTCAAGAAAGAGAAGTGCCTTGCCGGTCATATAAACCCGATAACGGTCCGAGGGAAAAATTTTATCAATATTTTCCTGTAACCTTTCTCCAATCGCCTCCATACGGTCTGTTTTAACATCTCTCATAAAGGTGGTAATCCTTGCCACCTGTCCGGTACTGTCTACAAAACTTTTAAGGAGGTCACCATTATCCTGCGACTTTCGCGCAACGTCCATTATAAAATTATTTTCCTGGGCTGTGGGCAACTGGTAGTATTTGGGAATGCCATTGTAAAAAGCCTGTTTGGAATATTTTATCAGGTTTACAACGGAAACGGGCTTGGAGAGTTCAGGGATCTCTTCAATAACCTCACTTAGGTCATTTATTCTCTTGAGGGTGGCCGGCTTAAGTATTCCGTTTTTGCGTTCCGTGTCTACCACAATCTCCACAGGCATAATACCGTCGAACTCCTCTTCAAAAAAGCGAATGTCCTTAAAGAATTGTGCTTTCTTCGGCATATCCTCTATTGGACTTCCCGAAATATTGATCTGGTAAATCCCGATGATGCTTACTACTAAAAGAATAACTGACACCAGGTAAACTGCAATTCTTTGCTCCCTGACAATGCGCTCCATCCAATTCACGAAGGTATCGATCCATTTTTTATTCAAATGTTTCAAATGCTTCGTTTTTGGCAGGGGCATAAAACTGTATACGATAGGTATAATTAGCAGGGATAGAATAAAGATCCCGATAATATTTATGGAGGCCACAATACCAAATTCGGTCAATAATTTACTGTCGGTAATGATAAATGTGGCAAAACCGGATGCGGTGGTAACATTGGTCATTAAAGTGGCATTCCCGATCTTTGAAATAACCCGTTGTAATGATAGTGCCTGGTTACCGTGCTTTTTAACTTCCTGCTGATATTTGTTTATAAGGAAGATACAGTTGGGTATTCCAATAACAATGATCAAAGGTGGTATTAATGCCGTTAGGACGGTAATTTCGTATTTTAGTAAACCTAGAACACCGAACGCCCACATTACCCCGATGATCACGACGCACATGGAGATAAATGTTGCCCGGATGCTCCTGAAAAAAAAGAAAAAGATCAGTGAGGTAACGGCCAGGGCGGCAAGAATAAATTTTCCAATTTCATCGATGATGTTTTGGGAATTCATAGTACGGATGTATGGCATTCCGGAAATGCGAACATCCAGACTGGTTTCCGCTTCAAAGTCCTTTACCAAATTCGTCAGATCCTCTAAAATAAAATCTTTCCGTACAGAAGTGTTCACCAGGTCCTGATCCAGATAGGCCACCGTCCTGATTGTTTGACTTTTGCTATTGTAAAGCAAGTTGTCATAGAATGGGAGGTTATTGAATAAATGACGCCTGAGACTATCTATTTGTTCCCGGGTAGTTGGCCGTGACTTTATAAAGGGTTGCAGTACAAATTCTTGTTTATCATTGTCTTTCACCAATTCTTGAAGATTATCAGTGGAAAGGACAAAATCTACTTCGGGGAAGGCAGCCAATTGTTTACTTAAGGTGTTCCAGCGGTTAAAATTGACCGGGTTAAAAACAGAACTGTCTCGTATTGCAAGTACTACTGCATTGCCTTCTTCACCGAACAACTCGAGAAAAGCATTGTATTCCTGATTGATAGGATGATCATCTGGCAAAAGATTGGCCTCGGAGTTGGAGAAGCGCATGTATTCCCACTGGAATGCCATGAAAGTGGTGATTGCGGAAATAACAACCAGGATCAGAATTCTGTTTCGCAGAATGATCCTTGCTGTTTTCTCCCAAAAACCTTGCGTAAGTTTTGCTACCATGTTAGTTAGAACCTGCCTATGCCGGCAGCCGGGCTAACCCCGCTGCTCGGCAGGGTCTATTGTTAGTATTACCCCCGGGTAACACGCCCGCAAAGGTAGAAAATCCGACGCACTGTTCCTAGGACGGAGTGATCAAAATGGGGTACATGGAATCTGTTGATGATCGTACATATAGATTAGCTGTAAAAATGCGTATTTTAGATAAAAAATCACTAATGTCCGGTTAAAGACGTAAGACCGCTGCGCCACAAGACATAAGCTCGTGACCAACCGAAATCATATACCACAGGTACATTCATACTTGTTGGCAATGTATGAAAAGCAAGCCCTTGGATATGGGACCGCCCCATATACCCGCAATTTTGGCATTACCGGACAACAACAATAAAAAATATAAAATCGGGCAATTGAAAAGAAGAAACTTCGTAAAAAAAACAGTCCTTACTTCCATGGCGACATTCATGGGAGTAGAAATGGTTTACGGTGCCCAAATGCCGGCCGGTTACCTGCCACTGGCCCTACAAGAGGAAGATCCGTTTAAACTATTCGCAAAGGACAAAGACATGGTTGTACTAAATGACAAACCCTGGAATATAGAGGCAAGGGCACATTTGCTCAATGATAGGATAACCCCAAACAAATATATGTTTATCCGAAACAATGGATTGATTCCCGAACACATGGATAGCGCAAATTGGAAGTTGACGATTGACGGCGAATCTGTTGCACGGGAAAAGACATATTCCCTGGAAGAACTCAAATCCAAATTTGCCAGGTATACGTATCAGCTTACGCTCGAATGCGGTGGAAACGGTCGTAGCGAGTTTAATCCTCCGGCCAAAGGAAATCAATGGACAATTGGAGCGGTGTCCTGCGCCAACTGGACAGGAGTTAGATTAAAAGATGTGCTGGAGGATGCCGGTATAAAAGACAATGCGGTGTATATAGGTTATCATGCCACCGACATTCATTTGAGCAGGGATCCGAACAAGGAGCCTATTTCAAGAGGTATTCCAATGGCAAAAGCCCTGCAGGATGAGACATTGCTTGCCTTTAAGATGAACGGGGAAGACATACCTATTGCCCATGGATTTCCTTTGCGACTCGTAGCAGGAGGTTGGCCCGCCTCGGTATCCGGCAAATGGATAGAGCGGATAAGCATCCGGAACCAAGTCCATGACGGAGAAAAGATGATGGGAAGTTCCTATAGGATACCCTGTGAACCCGTTGCCCCCGGCTCCAAAGTAGAAGATAAAGATATGTGTATCATTGAATCCATGCCCGTAAAATCTTTGATTACCTCTCCGAAAACAGGTGCAACGCTAAATAATGGGAAAAGACTATCTATCGCCGGACATGCCTGGGCCGGTGAATTGGAGGTTACCACAATGGAATACTCCATAGATTTCGGAACCACATGGAAAATCTGCCGTTTAGAGAAACCGGCTAACCGCCTGGCATGGCAACACTTTACATCCGACATCGATTTTCCAAAAAAGGGGTATTACGAAATCTGGGCAAAAGCAACAGATAGCGATGGCCTGTCACAACCGATGGTGTTGCCCGGATGGAACCCGAAAGGCTATTTAAACAATGCCTGCCATCGTATAGCGGTTAAACTAGTATAAATGACAGAACATAAGCGTTTTTGGAGGATGGAGCGAGGGGTGTACCGTATATTGATACTTATATCCGCTTTGGTTTTGATTTTGGCGATCATTGCAATTTATTTTGTGGGAGACGCTACCGCTGGTCCCGAAGCATCTGATTCGGAATACACAGTGGTGCCCAGGGAAGATCCGGATAAAATAGAAAATGGTATTCATGTACGCACGGGATTGATAGATGCGGAGGGTTTGATGGAAACAGTGAATAATTGCACTAGCTGCCACTCGGCAAAATTACTAATTCAGAACAGACTCGGCAGGGAGGGATGGATAAACACTATTCGTTGGATGCAGGAAACCCAGAATTTATGGGATCTCGGGAAGAATGAAGAGATCATTGTTAATTATCTGGCAAAGAATTATCCACCCACAGACACAGGGAGGCGGGAGAATTTAGGAGAGGTGCAATGGTACGTTTTGAAGGAATAAAGCGGTGAACGTTAACTTCTGGTCTAAACTTTCATGATCTCTGCCTCCTTGGACGTAAGGAAAGTATCAATCTTTTTGGTGTAGCTATCCGTTAATTCCTGAACATCTACCTCCGCATTTTCTTGAAGATCCTCCGATATGTCCAAATCGCGAATCTCCTTGTTGGCTTCCTGCCTTGCGTTGCGTACACCGACCTTGGCATCTTCGGCTTCGGCCTTGGCCTGTTTTACCAATTGTACCCTGCGTTCTTCGGTTAAAGGCGGAACATTTATGATCACCATTTCACCATTATTCATCGGGTTAAATCCTAAATTGGCATTCGTTATTGCCGTTTCAATCTGCTGTAAGAAACTTTTTTCCCACGGTTGCACGGAAATAGTCCTTGCATCAGGAGTGTTAATGTTGGAAACCTGTGATAAGGGTGTTTGTGAGCCGTAATAATCAACCATTACGGATGAAAGCATTGCAGGGCTTGCCTTACCCGCACGAATTTTTACGAATTCTTTCTCCAAATGCGCAATAGCGTGGTCCATGCTCTCTTTGGTAGTATCTAATATAAATTTAACATCTTCGTTCATAGTAGCGTTTTAATTCAAATTAACACAAATTATACCAATTTTACAGATTAACAACAGTGCCAATGTTTTCCCCGGATACCAGTTTCATTAAATTTCCTTTTTTGTTCATATCAAAGACCACTATGGGGAGCTCGTTTTCCTGACTTAAAGTAAAAGCTGTGGTGTCCATTACTTTTAATCCCTTTGTAAGAACATCTTTAAAAGAAAGCGTATCAAACTTTGTGGCTGTCTTATCCTTTTCGGGATCACTGGTGTATATTCCGTCTACTCTGGTGCCCTTAAGGATAACATCTGCTTCCACCTCTATAGCTCTCAGTACGGCAGCAGAATCCGTTGTGAAATAAGGATTCCCGGTTCCACCGCCAAAAATTACAACACGTCCCTTCTCCAAATGGCGTATGGCGCGCCGTCGGATAAAGGGTTCGGCTACCTCATTTATCTGTATTGCAGATTGTAAACGGGTTTGTACCCCCTTGATTTCCAATGCGCTTTGCAATGCCAAACCATTAATAACAGTGGCCAACATCCCCATGTGATCTCCCTGAACACGATCCATACCGTGGCTGGCACCAGCAACTCCCCTGAAAATATTCCCGCCCCCAATGACAATAGCTACCTGTACACCTTTATCAACTACTTCCTTTATCTCCTCGGCATATTCAGCTAATCTTTTGGGATCTATCCCGTATTGTTTTTCGCCCATTAAGGCTTCGCCACTGAGTTTTAACAATATTCGTTTGTATAGCATTGCGTTCTTTGGTTATATCCGGACAAAAATAATCAAAATAATTTACGGGAAGAGCAGCCGTCAAAGTTTAGATGGCATACTAATTATTTCCTAATATGCATGCATAGCTTAATAAATTTCAATATCCTTGTGCCCAATTAAAACGCCGAGTGTAACATGAAAAATTTTTTGGTTCTTTTTCTTTTCGGGATTATGTCTTACAGCTGTGGCTCTAGTAAGACATTAATGAAGGCCGGGAAGGCCCCGGTGAGTACAACTATAGATCTGGTAAATGTTGTTGATGATAAGGTTATGGTGTCTTTAGATCCGGGAGCTTTCACTAAGGACCAGGTCTCTTTTTTTATTCCCAAAACCGTTCCCGGCACCTATAGCGCTGATAACTACGGAAAATATGTGGAAGGATTGCAGGCATTTGATTATGATGGTAAAGAACTGCCGGTTACAAAAGCAGATGAAAATACGTGGAACATATCCGGAGGCAAAAACCTGGACAGGATATCGTATTACGTTAATGATACTTATGATACGGAGCGGGAACAGGAGGAAGCCGTATTTTCTCCGGCAGGGACCAACATTCTCAAGGGGGAGAATTACATGCTTAACCTGCATGGTTTTGTAGGGTATTTTGACGGCCTAAAGGAGATCCCGTATGAATTGCATATAAAAGCTCCTGAGGGATTATCGGCCACAACTTCCCTGACAAAAAAGACCGGTACCGAAAATACTGAAACGGATACTTTTCTTGCAAACCGGTATTTTGATGTTATAGACAATCCCATCCTATATGCAAAGGCCAATACCGAATCCTTTAAGATCAACGATATCACCGTTACCATCAGTGTGTATTCCCCGAATGGCGCATATGCTGCTGCTGATTTAAAGGAACGTATGGAGAAGATGATGGGTGCTCAAAAAGCTTTTCTGGGAGCCATTGATGGTACGAAAGAATATAATGTGCTATTGTACCTTTCTACTATGGAGGATACCGATGCTTCTGGTTTTGGTGCGTTGGAACATCACACCTCTACGGTTGTCGTACTACCAGAACAGATGCCTAAAGAGCAGTTAGAAGAGACGATGGTAGATGTTGTATCACACGAATTCTTTCATATTGTAACTCCTCTGAATGTTCACTCCCGGGAAATTCAATTCTTCGATTACAATGACCCGAGGATGTCCGAACATTTGTGGATGTACGAGGGCACCACAGAATATTTTGCCAATCTGTTTCAAATACAGCAAGGGTTAATAGACGAGGCAGAATTTTACAATAGGCTCATGGGTAAAATAAGCAATTCAAGGGCTTTTGACGATGCAATGTCATTTACCACCATGAGCAAGAATATTTTGGCGGATCCTTATAAGGATAATTACGCTAATGTCTATGAAAAAGGAGCATTGATCAATATGGCTTTAGATATTACACTAAGGGAATTAAGCAATGGGGAAAAGGGTGTGTTGTGGCTAATGAAGGCTCTTTCCAAAAAATATGGAAATAATACCCCTTTTGAAGACAGCAAACTCATAGGTGAAATCGTTGCTATGACCTACCCTGAGGTAAAGATCTTTTTTGATACCCACGTTATCGGGGATACCCCAATTGATTATAATAAATATTTGGAAAAGGTAGGGCTTACGGCTACAGCGAAGGATGAACAAAGCGGCTATTTTTTAATGGGTGAGGTGCCTTATATCGATGTAGACCAGACGAATGACAATGCGATTTTCGTAAGAAAAGGAATAGAATTAAACTCCTTTTTTAAAGATTTGGGGTTGCAGGGAGGTGACGTGATCAAGAGCATCAATGGAACTCCTATTAACCTTGAAGCCATACGCCCTATTATTGGCGAGAGCTTTAGCTGGAAACCTGACGCCGAGATAACGTTTGTAGTGGAGCGAGGGCAGGAGGAACTTAGCATAACCGGAAAAGCGGGTACTCCAATGGTAAAGGTACAAACTATTGTGCCGGCCGAAAAAGCAACCCCGGCACAAATCAAATTGAGGGAAGCCTGGATGAAGGGCTAATTTTAACCCTTAAGGTTCTGAGAACCCTGTAAGACTTGTAAAAAGGTATTGATTATCGATAAAAGCGTTACCATAATGGTAGCGCTTTTTTGTTTGAATAGGCTATCTTAAAAGAAATTTAAATCTTTTTGTAACCTTTTTATCAAACGGGAGTTTACCCTCTTGAAGACCTAAAACTATTACGGATTGCAAGCACTGACCGACAATGCACTGATGCTGAAAGTTAAATCGGGCGACCTTGATAAAATGGGATTGCTATATGAGCGCTACAAGAAAAGGTTGTTCGGGTTCTTTTACAATATGAACGGTAATGCACCTTTAAGCGAAGACCTGGTACAGAATGTTTTTGTGAGGATGTTGAAATACAGGCACAGCTTCACAGGAGATGGCTCTTTTGCGGCCTGGATGTTCCGGACTGCCCGGAATGTTAACTATGACCATTTTAGAAAGAATAGGAAGAATAGGAATCTGGACGCGCTTTCAGTACTGGAATACAAATTGAAAGATGAAGAAGATATGGATTCGAAAATGAACCATCAGGATACGGTAAACCAGCTCAACCAGGCCTTGCAAATGTTGCCGATTGAAAAACGGGAAATAGTGATATTAAGTAAGTACAAAGAAATGAAATTCAGTGAGATCGGAGCCGTGTTAGGTTGTAGCGAAGGAGCGGCCAAAGTAAAGGCACATAGGGCTTTAAAGGAGTTAAGAACAATTTTTATGCAAATGGAAATAAGATAGGAACATGGATAAAGAGAAATTTCAAGTGCAAGTTATGGACTACTTGTCCGGCCTGCTGGACGAAAATGAACAAATGGAGTTTGAAGATTTTTTGGAGGATTATCCTGAGCAAAAAGGTCAGTTTCAGGAGATACAGGCCGCCTGGAATCGACTGGATAAGTTGACAATTCCCGAACCGTCGATGAAAATGGATGCAAGGTTTTACGAAATGCTACATAGTAAGATTGGACCAAAGGAAGGAAAATCGGGCACTTTTGAAAACCAGGTTCGCGCTTTTCTGAGAAAATTATGGAGGCCGCAACTGGCTTATGGTATGTTGCTATTATGTATTGGATTGGGAATTGGGTATTTCCTTAATTCAGGCAATACCTCTGATCTTATTAAAACATCGGTGGTATCCAACACAGAAACTGAGGAGATAAGAGAAAAATTGGTACTGACACTATTGGAACAACCATCAGCAAATAAAAGGTTACAGGGGGTTAGCGAGGCCAATAAAATTAAAAGGGCAGAGGAAAAAGTGATCAAAGCATTATTACAGACCCTGAATAACGACCCCAACGTAAATGTCAGATTGGCTGCAATTGAGTCCCTTACAAATTATGTCGGCGAGCCACTTGTCAGGCAGGGTTTGGTTCAATCAATTGTGCAACAGCGTTCACCCATAGTGCAGGTTACTTTGGCCAATCTCATGGTAGCCCTGCAGGAAAAGGAGTCTGTTGAATCCTTCAAAAAATTAATGCAGGTCAAGGAAATGGATAGTTCTGTAAAAAAGAAACTGGAACATACAATTCAACAAATTATCTGAGCAACATCATCAAATCGCCCGTTTAATGGGGTTTATTTATCAATCTAATAAAATCGAACAAATGAAACATCTGGTTTTAAATGTGGTTCTTATCGCATCGTTAGGGACACAATGTGCTAAGGCACAAAAGAAGGAATTCCAAGAGGAGATCAGCAAAGAGATCTCTTTCGAAAAGAGTACTGCCAATAATCTTTTGGTGGTTCAGAATCTCAACGGATCAATACATGTAGAAGGGTATGACGGGGATAAAATTCTGTTGGCTGTGGAGAAATTGGTCACCGCCAATAGTGAGAAGGATCTGGAATTGGGAAAAACAGAAGTAGGGATCCATGTGGTGGAACAGGGATCTGAGATAGTGATATATCCGGATCTTCCAAATATGGAATACAAGAACGGGCATCTGACTTCAATTAATTGTAGAGATTATGAGGAACCACCCTATGATCATAATCTGAATTTTCAGCTAAGAATACCGAAGAACATCAAACTGAACGTCGGAGCCATAAATAATGGAGAAGTTGTGGTACGGAATACAAAGGGAAATTATATAAAGGCGAATAACATTAACGGAGGCATAACACTGGAGAATATCACCGGGCAGACCGAAGTTCACGCCATTAACGGGGAGGTCAGTATTTCCTACGCAACGAATCCGGCTTCCCCCTCTATCTATTATTCTTTAAACGGGAATATTACTATTACCTATCAAGAAGATCTATCGGCCGAGATTGCTTTTAAAAGTATGAACGGAGAATTATTTACGGATTTTGACATTGCCGGTCAGTATGTTAAGACGAGCCAGAACGAACCGCAAAAGAATGGCAAAGGAAAATATAAATACGAAGCAAAACCGGTGGTTCAAATAGGAGATGGAAGTATGCTTCACGACTTTGAAACCCTGAACGGGAACGTGATTATTAAAAAAATATAAATATTATAAAAATGAAAAATATCAGGATATCAGTGTTTTTAGTGTTGCTTTCGATGTTTTTAGCAAGTGCGCAGGAAGAAAGCGTGGAATTATTCTCCGTACCCCTTAGTAATCCTGAGAGCGAGGGGAAACTGATCGTCGAACAACTTGCGGGTTCTATCAACGTTGAGGCCTATAATGGCAAGGAAGTGATTGTTAAAGCTTCTTTCGGAAATAAAAAGGCACATTATAAAGAGGATGAAAAAAGCGGCCTGAAACGGATTGAGAACACTTCCCTGAAGATAAGTGCCGAGGAAAAAAACAATGTGGTCCAGATTATCAATGAGCAATGGAATAAAGTGACCAATCTGGAGATTAAAATACCCTCCAATTTTTCATTGAAACTCGGTACGGTAAATAACGGGAATATTACGGTTAAAGGAATAAGAGGGGAGATGGAAATTAGTAATGTAAACGGAGAAATTACCCTGGAGGATGTTAGCGGGTCTGCCTCGGCAGATACGGTAAACGGGGATATCAAAGCAACTTTCCAAACAGTAACTGCGGATTCCGGTATGGCTTTTAGTAGTCTGAATGGCGATCTGGATGTGACCTTTCCTGATACGCTTAAGGCCAATTTAAAATTAAAAACGGACCAGGGTAATATTTTTACCGATTTTGAAATGACCGTTGATAATCAGAAATCGGTCGTTAAGAGCGACAGACCTTCCGGCACCTATAAGGTTCAGATTGAGCAATGGGTGAATGGAAAGATCAATGGGGGAGGCCCGGAGATGCTTTTCAAGACTTTTAATGGGGATATTACAATAAGGTCTAAATAAACCTTCTTTTCGCAGTAACCATTCCAATATTTTTAAATGTCCAGTAGGAGCCTTTCAGGGGTACGCAGGGCGGTAATCTTCTGAATAATTTAATACGAAACGGAGAATCGGTGCCATCCTATGCGTAATTTCCCTGGGAGGATCCCCGTGCAGCGCACAAAAGAACATCCAGGAATTAATACAAAACGCGATGAACAATGCCGTGGATTCCTTAATGATGGATTGAAAAAAAGGGTCCAACTTTAGATAAAGTCAAACCCCTGCTATTATTAACTTACACTTTACGGGATAGTCTCTGAAAAGTGTCCAAGTTTATTAAAAGTTTTTTTAAACAGCTACTCTTGTTTTTTAATCTAAATAATTCCCCTATGGCTCTGCCTTGAGGATGGTCGGTTTCAGGAATTTTTTTGTTCAAATAAAATTTTGCCTTCAAATTCCGCATTTATTTTTTCTATACTATTTTGTTCGTTCCGGTAATACAAAGTCCTTTTGCGGATAGCCCCAAAGGAATTGAAAAGACGGACAGCGTTTACACTTTATAATTAATTCTTGTTTCTATTCAAAAATAATTGGTATGTTGCCCGGTTGGTTACTTTCTTCTATTATTTTATCAATAAGAATCTTTTTTTCTTCTTCAGTTATCTTTATATTATCACTAGGTTTTTCCCACTGATTAATTGAATTGATATCCGCATAGAAGGCAGGCGTTGCGGTCAACTCCCCCGCTATTTTTAATATCTTGCCTTCAGTTTCAATAAAAATATGTGATCTTGTCCCTGTAATTTTCATCGGTTAAATATAATTTTTTCTTTCAATGTTTGGGGATCGATAGTAATTATTTTTACAACCTTCCTATTGTTCTTTAAGGCTGGAAGCTCAATGGTTTCCCATAGGCTATCAGGTCTCAAATCTTTTCCAATAATGGCCCTTACCTCACCTGACGCCTGTTCAGCATAAAGTCTTGAAACTTCTTTCCAGGCCTCGACGGATTGAGGATTGCTTAAATCCCAATTGGGTAAATCGATATTTTTAGCATCAATCAAACCTTCAAGGGTAGTGCCTCCTTTGGAACTGGCAATCTCCATTGCCAGGTTGACTCCTCCAATCCCATTAGTCTTGCCAGACCAAAAGAAAGATTTGTTTGCTTCAGTTTTAAATAATGGCGCTAACTTAAACAAATCTGTTATGTATGTTCTTCCTCCTTGTCTGGTAAATATTTTCCAAACTTTCGCCCCTTTTACTACTCGTAAAACGGGCTTAAGTATTTTTCCACCGGGCACAAAACCTGCTATAAGAAGTACACCCGCCTCCGCCTCGCTGGCCTCGTTGCCATCAAAGTCCTTTCCATCAACCAGGATTATGGCGTCTTCTAATGGAAGTGCATACCGGGCAACACCCTTCATTCCTTTCCAAAAGGCCTGTACCAGGTAAGGATCACTGGTGCTGCTAACTCCGGCGGCCGGTAACAACAGCTCATGCCATCTTTTGGTATCTTCATTATAGATATAATAGAAATAACCATCATCATTTAAAGTAGGTTCAGAAAAAGAGACTCCCCCATTTACTTCCCTGGGCGAAGTGGAACGGTAGACCCATCCCCCGTTGTTCAGCTCATAGAACCTGTTGGCAGTGGGGCTGTCTCCATCAGGACTGTAATTCCTGAATGAAAGCGCATCAAGGCCGGCTATTTTCCCGGGGCCGTTGCTCTTGCGATATCCTTCCCTTAGCGCGTTCAATTTAAGCGTCATTCCAAACTCACTGTAAGTCAGTAACGCCTCCATATGCTCTTGTACAATATCCTCTTTTAACGCGGCCAATCTTTCCCAGTTTCGTGCACATTGCCCTGCGAGGAACTGGAAGACATAGTGTTGCACCGTTCCGCTTCGTTTTCGAAGAAATTCTTTTGGAAAATTCTCTGAGAATCTGTAAGCCCTGGAGCCTTCTTTTTACCCATTTCAAGGAGGGTGGTATTACTCCAGAAATCCGGAAGCTTATATGTGGAAATGGGCACAGACATGGGTCCAGAGCGCCGATTATTGTATTGTACGAGATATGTGGTCATAAGGAATACCTTATCTCCCAGATTTCTTCGGTTATAATAGGCGATGTGTTTGTTAACCATTTCCGAAAGCAGGCTCCCGTCATCCACAATTTTATAGATTCCCTGGGACCACGACTGATTCCTTGCGGACTCATATTCCTTTTCTGAAAAGTCGGCCAGAGTCTCGTCCCATAACCTGTCTAAGGTTATTATGCCAGTAGAACCAAGACGTATGCCCCTGACTATTGTATTAGATTGTTCAGGACAATTTATAGTGCCAAGCGGCCTGCAGATTCCCCTGAACTGCCTCCATTCTTCAATCAAAACAAACTCATTGGTATTTTGTTCCTGTTCTTTATCAAGTGCCCGTGACTTTTGACTATGGCTTGCACCGATGGCGTGGGCGATGTTTTCAACACTCCTATAACCCTTTTCGAAATTTTTGAAGAACTCTTTCTGAGCGCTTTTAAAATCGGTGTGCTTTGTTCCCAGTTGCCGGTTGATCTCTTCCATAAAATTATTTTCCTGCTCAAGAAGCCAACGTTCTACTGCTGCCCTCTGTGCCGCTTCCATTGCGCGCTGCATATTTAAGAGGACCGTCATATTGTTGTAGTATATTCTGAATTCAAATGGTACCTCCTCATCTCCCGGTCCACAATTAGAAATGCGACTGAAAGATGGTTCGTAACCATACAGTTTTAGTTGAGCTCCATCCTCTATTTTTCTAATATCGCAACTGCTGTACTGCCTGTACTGAGCCTGTGTATCTTGTATTTCGCATATCGCAAACAGGAACGCTAAGGCGAATAGTTTTATCATATTTTTCATGTTCCCAGGTTTTTTTGGTTATTTTCTTATGACTATGCGTGAGTAGCGCCCTGCCCCTGCGGTCATGTCGATAATATAAAGCCCGCTTTTTAAGGTATTAAGCCCATCGAGAGCCAGCATGTGCTCACCTTTTTTCTGTTTTCTCTGCTTCACTCTTACAACTTTTGAAGGCTGGTAGTAATCAAGCAAGCGGATGGAAACTTCCGAGTCTTGCCCCAAGACGTAATGCAGAAGCAGGTCTTCCTCAAAAGGGTTGGGGTGTACTTTAAAGAAATGCCCGTTTTGCTCAGCAAGCGCCTCGAGAACATCCGGATTCAAAACCTTCGCCTCTTTCTGTAAAATCAGCCTGCCTGGGGGCCCTGGTTCTGACCAATTCTCAATAGTTGTTTCAAGCTCCCCTGCCAGATACTGTACACCGGCAATACTCGAAGTCCTAAAAACAAAAGATGTCAGCCGGTAATTTAATGTCAATTCGTCGGGATGATCCGTATATCTTTTTTTGAGCGTAATGCTCATATCAGGAAATATGAGCTCATTTTTGGTTTGAATAAGACCGCCATTAAATTCATTCCCATCGAGAACTATTTTGACATACAGTAGTCGGTTACCTGTATCTGATATTTCAATTTCAATCGGGATGGTCCGCGTGACCTTTTGCCCGGACCAGTCCATGATCTGCCATTCACCCAGCCAGTTTCCCAATACCCCATGAGGCAATCCACCAGAATTTATTTGGGTGGTATCGTTTGTGTTGGCGGCTACGCCTGACTCGTTGCTATTTTGCGTGATTGCCTCAACCTCAGGATGTTTCATTTCATATTCCCACTGGGAGAGCAAAACTTCACTATTTCCTATGGCATTTGCCCGCAATAGCTCTAAACCCTTTTGCTTATTAATCGGTAAGCCATACCCGTAGTAATGAAATTGTGCTAACCAGTGCTTTGCCATTGGGTATTTGCTTTTTTCTAACCATTTTAATGCCTTTCTATAGTCTTGTCCTATATTGCCCAGGCCTTTTAAGTAGAGATAGCCCAGGCTATAGGCTGCCTTTTCACTGCCAAGTTCATAGGCTTGTTTGAATTGTTCTCTTGCTTTATTAAAATCCAGGCGGGTGCCTATACCATCTTTATAAAGTATTCCGAGTAGACAAGCTGCGTCCGCATCACCTTCATCCGATAGAAGTTTCATTTCTTCGAAAGCTTTTTTAGATTTCTTTCCGGACAGATTACCACTATAAATGTAGTGTTCAACTCCATCCACCGTGTTCAGGTTCAAAATTTCGCCCTCCTGAGAAAAGGCAGTGAAATGAAGCGCAATAATAAATAGTGTAAGTGTTGAAAATTTTTTCATCTCGTGTGTTTTAGGATATAAAATGTTTTATAAAATGGTGCTGCACACCATATGACATTGCCAAATTCCAGGACCCGGGAATGCTCATCATCTGTGTATTCATGGTGTAGTCTTCTTCATATAAGATGGTTTAAGGATTAACATTGTCTGTAAAATAAAGGAGCGCTTTGTCAGGAGACGAAGATAATCGGGCTCACTGCAATCGACATGCGGGTAAGATTTTGCCCACAGAAAAGAGGCTTTGATTTAAATCAAAGTGGGCATGGTTGTATGAAAAAAATCCTGGTTATGCTAAGGTGGCAACCTTTGGGAAGTGTAGAAAAAATAAAAACCGCCTCCCATACGGAAAGCGGTTTATATTGGGTTGGTTGTATATTAAATTAGCCCAAGGCAACTCTTTTAAATCCGGTTACCTCTAAATTGGAATCAACCGATTTTACATATTGGGCAACGCTCTGTTTGCTATCTTTTATAAAATCCTGGTTCACAAGCGTATTATCCTTAAAAAAGCGTTTTAGTTTGCCCTTGGCAATATTGTCTAACATAGCTTCGGGTTTTCCTTCCTGTCGCAATTGATCTTTTGCGATCTCAATTTCCTTATCAATCACAGCCTGGTCCACATCTTCTTCGTTCAGTGCAACCGGGTTCATCGCGGCTGCCTGCATGGCAACATCTTTTGCGGCTGTTGCCGCGCCATCTATCACTGCGGAAAGTCCCACGAGCGTGGCTATTTTGTTTCCTGCATGGATATAGGAACCTACAAAGGGAGCACTTAATCTTTCAAATGCGCCAATCTCAATTTTCTCACCGATAACGCCGGTTTGTTCGGTTAACTTTTCCTGAACCGAGATCCCTTTGAAACCTGTATTTAGAAAGTCGTCCTTACTATCAAAACCCAGGGCGAGTTCGGCCAACTCATTGGCCAAGGAAACAAAGATTTCATTTTTTGCGACGAAATCGGTTTCACAGTTTAAAGAAATGATCACCCCACTGGTATTGTCGGAATTGACTTTTGCAATGACTGCCCCTTCTGAAGAATCCCTGTCTGCTCTCTTGGCAGCTACTTTCTGACCTTTTTTACGAAGGATCTCAATAGCTTTATCAAAATCACCATCGGCTTCCACAAGGGCATTTTTACAGTCCATCATTCCGGCACCGGTGGTTTTTCTCAAATTATTTACATCTGCTGCGGTAACTTTAACCATCATTTATATCTAGTTTTATGGAATACCTGAGGGTATTCCGGCCATAATAAAATTCAAACTTTCTATTTTGCCTCAAGTTGTTTGAAGCTTTATTCAACGCCTGCTTTTGCGTTATCCTGCCATTCTTTAAGGTCGTCCCACTTGCCGTCGGCGGCCATTTTTGCCTGTTTTGGCCAGGAGGTTGGGTCAAGATGTGCCATCCTTGAACTTGCTTCCGTCAGGATTTCCTTGATCTTTTCAGGATCACTATTTGCCAATTTAGTATAGGTTTCCACTCCAGCCTTGGTCAATGCCTCGGCTGCCTTTGGCCCAATGCCTTCAATTTTGGTAAGGTCCTCGCCTTCATCCGTTTTCGTTGCTTTCTTTGGCTCGGCTTTTGCTTCTTCTTCCGGTTGGGCCGACGAAGACTTTTCCTCCTGCGGTTCTTCTTTGGCAACCTTATCGTCAGAAGTTTTTACGGCAAAGGCGTCTTTTGGGGCCTCCTTTACAACTGTAACTTCTTCTATTTCTTTTGGCCTGTCCGCTGCTTCGGGCTTGGACTTGGTTTTGGCAATTTCGGGCGCTTCCGTAATTATTTCATTATCATCTTCATCTTCTTCTGCCTTCTTTTTCTTCTGAGACTTGGCAGAGGAGGGTTCGTCCTTGGCAGTGGAGGTAGATTCTGATTTGCGTTCCGCCAATCCTTCGGCTACCGCGTCCGTAACCTGGGTCATGATGACATCTATGGATTTTGATGCATCGTCATTGGATGGAATGACATAATCTATAGGTCGGGGATCCGAATTTGTATCCACCATGGCAAAAATAGGAATATTCAGTTTCTGGGCTTCCTTTACCGCTATGTGTTCTCTCATGGTGTCGACCACAAAAAGCGCTCCCGGCAAACGGGTCATTTCCGAAATAGACCCGAGGTTTTTTTCCAACTTAGCCCTTAGACGGTCTACCTGCAGGCGTTCTTTTTTGGAAAGGGTGTTAAATGTGCCATCCTTCTTCATCCTGTCGATGGAGGCCATCTTTTTAACTGCCCTTCTAATAGTAACAAAATTGGTAAGCATACCTCCCGGCCATCTTTCCGTAATATAAGGCATGTTTACGTTTGCTACCTTTTCAGCAACAATATCCTTTGCCTGTTTTTTAGTAGCTACAAAAAGTATTTTTCTACCTGAGGCCGCAATCTTTTTAAGGGCCTCATTGGCCTCTTCCAATTTTGCAACGGTCTTGTAAAGGTTGATAACGTGGATCCCGTTTCGCTCCATGTAGATATAGGGCGCCATGTTGGGATTCCATTTTCTTGTAAGGTGTCCGAAGTGCACCCCTGCTTCCAATAAATCTTTTACTTCAGCTTTAGCCATTTTATAATTAGTTTACGTTCCTTTGAATTAGCAATGCTGAAGTGGTATCGTCCGCCGGCCGGCGAATAAAGCCTCCAACATTTAGATGCTAAACTAAATTTACCTAAAACCTGTTCAGGGTTATTCGATAGAATCGGCCCGTTTTATGCCTTAGGATTTAAAGTTTCTCCGCCATCCGGGTGACTATCGTCGGGGGCGGAAGCTTTCAATGAACTTTGGTTTACACGCCCTGAATGTATTTCAGGGTCTTTTAATCGTTAGAATTCCCCGATGCTCTGCGTCGGGGTTTCGCTGTTTTATGCCGCAACAAATGTTCAAGGGTTCCGGCATTGCTTTTAAAATTTCATCTAAATAAAATTTCGCCAACCTATTGATTTAGTGTTATATATATCGGTTGGTATTGACCATTTTTCAATTAATGCCCACCTGCCTGCCGTAGGTAGGTTATGGGCTTTCATGCGTATTATTTACCAGATGCCGAACAGAAGTCAACAGCTGTATAAATATGGATTAACGCTTGGAGAACTGGAATTTCTTACGTGCTTTTTTCTGTCCGAATTTCTTGCGTTCCACCATTCTGGGGTCCCTGGTAAGTAATCCCTCAGGCTTAAGTACGACGCGATGCTCTGCATCCATTTCGCACAATGCCCTGGAAAGCGCAAGGCGAACAGCTTCGGCCTGCCCTGTGATCCCACCGCCAAAGACGTTTACTTTCACATCAAAATTATCCTCATTGTTTGTCAGCGAAAATGGTTGCTTTACTTTATATTGTAAGGTGGCCGTAGGGAAATAATCATTCAGGTCTCTTTTATTAACCGTAATGTTACCTTTTCCCTGGGAAACATACACGCGCGCAACCGCGGTTTTCCTTCTCCCTATTTTGTGAATTACGTCCATTATTTAAGATCGTTTAAATTAACCTCAGTTGGTTTTTGTGCTTCCTGATCGTGTTCCGCTCCGATATAAACCCTAAGGTTACGAAAAAGTTCGGATCCCAGTTTATTCTTCGGAAGCATTCCTTTTACCGCCTTTTCCACGATACTTTCAGGCTTTTTAGCCAACAGCTCCCGGGCCGTTCTGGACCTCTGGCCTCCCGGATACCCGGTATAGCGAATATAGGTTTTATCTTCCCATTTGTTGCCGCTAAGTTGTATCTTCTCCGCATTGATAATAATGACATTATCCCCACAGTCAACATGTGGTGTAAAATTTGGCTTGTGCTTACCTCTCAGTAATCTCGCCACTTTGGAAGCAAGGCGTCCCAAAGTTTCTCCTTCCGCATTTACCAATAACCACTGCTTATCTACGGTTTTTTTATTGGCTGAAATGGTTTTGTAGCTTAATGTATCCACTACGTTTATTTTTATGGATTAAACAGTCTAATCCCGATTAACGGGCTGCAAATGTACAATTATTAAGTTGAAATACAAATGGTTGTTGACCATATTTTTTTGAATTTTTCTCAGCCTGTTTGGGAGCGGAGCTATTTGTTAAAAAAATCAAAAAAAGGAGGTTTAAACTGTAACAGTTTCGGAATTTATCAGTCTTTAAGTCACATCAATCAAGAGACAGCCCACATGAAATTCTACCTTCCGGCGTTCTATGCAATCTTATTTGTGCATCTGACGACGTTTGCCCAGGACTCCACCAAGGTCATTCCCAAACGTATTTACGTTACCAAAGCACTGGGGTCCGAAGTTGCTCCTGTCATCGACGGCATTCTGGACGATCCTTCCTGGAACATTGTAGAATGGGCAGGGGATTTTATAGAACAGCGGCCCGATGAAAATACGGAACCAAATTATCAGACCCGTTTTAAGATAGTTTATGACCAAAAGTCGCTCTATATCGGAGTTCGGTGTTATGACAAAGAACCGGACAAAATTGTTAGGCGACTTTCCCGAAGGGATGGTTTTGAAGGGGATTGGATAGCTTTTTTTATTGACAGTTACCACGACCGGCGGACAGCTTTCGGTTTTCTTGTGACGGCTGCCGGAGTAAAGGCCGATCTCCTGGAGTCGAACAATGGAAGTAATGAGGACGAAAGTTGGAACCCCATCTGGTATACAAAAACACATGTGGATGAAGAAGGTTGGACGGCCGAGATGAAAATACCTTTAAGCCAATTGAAATTTGGAAAATCCGAAGAACAGATCTGGGGCCTTGAAGCGATGCGACGGTTCTTCAGGGAGGAGGAACGCTCCGTATGGCAGCGTCTTCCGGCAGACACGCCCGGATTTGTCAGCGAATTTGGGGAACTACACGGATTAATAAATCTTCAGCCTCAAAAGCAACTGGAGATCCAGCCTTATACAGTTGCCAAATTGGAAACTTTTGAGGCCGAGGAAGGCAACCCGTTCAGGGATGGCAATGATAGCGAGATCACCGGAGGATTGGACGCCAAAATCGGAATCACCAACGACCTGACCATGGATTTGACGATCAATCCTGATTTTGGCCAGGTAGAGGCAGACCCGTCAGCTATTGCCCTGGATGGTTTCCAGATCTTTTTTGAGGAGCAGCGCCCTTTTTTCGTAGAGAATAAAAATATTTTCGATTTCAGAATTTCCAATTCAGAAGCCGGGAACACCTTTGGTTCTGATAATTTGTTCTATTCCCGTCGTATTGGCAGAAGTCCTCAATGGTTTCCCGACACCACCGAGGGAGAATTTGTAGACCAACCCAGTAACACACCCATACTGGGCGCAGCAAAATTTAGTGGTAAAACCAAAGAAGGTTGGTCCATAGGAGTATTGGAAAGCCTTACCGCCAGGCGATATGCCACCATAGTCAATAACGGGGACCGCAGGAGGGAAGTTGTGGAACCTTTAACCAATTATTTTGTCGGGAGGTTACAAAAGGATTTTAATGACCGGAACACGTACATCGGCGGCATTGTTACCGCCACCAACAGGGACGCTTTAACTGAGGGCCTGGATTTCTTGCATAAATCGGCCTATTCCGGAGGATTCGATTTCAAGCACCAGTGGAATGAACGCGACTGGTATCTTGGGGGTAATATTATATGGAGCCACGTAAAGGGCAGTGAAGAAGCTATTCAGGGGACCCAGGAAGCTATTAGCCATCTGTTTCAGAGAGTAGATGCGGATTATGTTGATGTGGACCCGGATAAAACGTCACTTACCGGTACCGGAGGCAATCTGCAACTCGGAAAGATCGGGAACGGGCATTGGAAATTTGAGACCGGAGGCACCTGGCGCTCTCCCGAACTGGAATTAAATGATATTGGTTTTCAACGCAGGGCGGATGACATCCGCCATTATACATGGATAGGCTATCAGACTTTAAAACCCGATAGTACGTTCAGGAAAGTAGGGATCAATTACAACCATTGGAGCGTATGGGATTTTGGGGGCAATCATAACAGCCTGCAATTTAATACCAATAGCTGGCAGAATTGGAAAAATAACTGGTTCTCCAATGCAGGGTTTAATTATATGCCCGTTCAGTACTCCAATTTTGCATTGAGGGGAGGGCCAAGATTGCGGGTATCCCCTGAAATAAGTTTTTGGAACGGCATCGAAACCGATAGCAGGAAAAAATTACGCTTCAACGTGTTCCATAACGGGAGTAAAGGAACAGATAATTCCTATGCCACTTATTTCGTGGAGGCCGGATTAACCTACCAGCCCATAAATGCTCTTCGTATCTCGGCGTTTCCGTCCTACAGCATCAATAATGACAAACTGCAATTTGTTGATAATATAGATGTGAATGGAAACACGAGGTATCTTAATGCCGAGATAGCCCAGCGTACCTTAAGTATGTCCTTCAGACTCAATTATACCATTAATCCTAACCTCACCATTCAGTATTGGGGGCAACCCTTTATTTCCAGGGGGCGGTATTCCGATTTTAAGCATGTTACCACTCCCATGGCAAAGGTTTTCGAGGACAGGATTACTTCCTATTCGGAGGATCAGATCTCGTTGCTTAACGATACTTATTCTGTAGATGGGGATATGGATGGTACCACGGACTTTAGTTTCGGGGACCCGGATTTTTCTTTTATACAATTCAGATCAAATCTGGTCCTGCGTTGGGAATACATCCCGGGTTCTGAAATTTTCCTGGTCTGGTCACAGGACATTTCGCAAGCCGGCGATCCCCAGGAAGGGCTCTTCAGGAGCCTGGGGGATAATGTTTTCGGGGGAGAGAAGCCCATGAATATTTTCTTATTAAAAGCCACCTACAGGTTTGTGTTTTAAGGGATAAAAGATAAAGATGCCGGTCCGGAATTTTTCCGTTCTTATTGTGAGGAAAATTTGAAGCTGTGCGAAGAGTCCGACTTTGCGCCAGGAATACGAAGTCCGGAGGTTTCTAAACACAAGGACTTTGAGGAGCGGGAAGTGGCACGAGCCGGCAGATTCTAGGTCAAAAGCCGAAAAATGTATTTTTGATTCATGATTCTTATCGATTTGTGTTATAAAACACCTTGGGTACAAAATATATCAGGTATCTCTTCGTTTTACTTGCAAATCTTAAAATCCCAGTTATGAAATTTAAATTTTCAATGCTTTGCCTTACCGCACTCCTTGTCTTTTCCTGTTCGTCCGATGACGAAGGTGGTTCGGAAAGCGCTTCAATTGTAGGTGCCTGGAGTATAACCTCTTTTCAGACCTCCCAATCATATGATTTAAACGGAGATGGAGAATCCTCAAATGATCTGGTAAAAGAACTGGATTGCTTTACCTCGGTAGTGGCGTTTACGGAGGCCGGCACCTTCAGCTCCACCTCTTCCAATATAGAATTTATGGCCCAAGGGGAAAATGATTTTACAATTGTATGCGATGGTTCCACTACCCTTACAGGAACTTATGAAGTGGACGGCAGTACACTTACAACCACTGATGAGGATGGTTCACAGAGTGGTGACGTAACGATTACAAAAGATCAGCTTACCACGGTTGTCCAGGATGATGATCTTGGCCAGGTTACCCTTATTTTTAAGAGGCAGTAAGCAATATTAATAATAGCGTTAAGCCCTTTGGAAATCCAAAGGGTTTTTTGTTGTAATCCTGTAGCTGCATTCCAAAAACTTACTAAATTTAACGGTAATGGTTTTCGGGATGACTTTCAAATTAAACCCGGTTTTACGGAATATTTTCACTGCCTTCCTGTTTCTCTCGGTGTTTTCAGAATGTTCTGATCCTGTACCGCCCGAAATTGCATTTAAAGAGGGCCTTATTTATAGATACACCGGCAGCTACCACCCCTGGAGTTTCCTATGCAAGTGTCACAAAATCTGCACAGGAATTTAGCATGAATACAAATAGCTTTATAAAATATCATAGATAATAATTCCGGTTTTAATGCCCCGCTTCCTGCGGTCCTGGTAGGTAACCCGTTTAACTCCTCGGATTCGGAGGAATTCGTTCTGGAGCGATTCACAGCGGCATCGACTCCCGTAAGACCCATATTTACAGCGTGCATATTTATTGAGGAAAATTAATTGGAAGATTTGCTGAAAACGCAACCGGAAGGGATGGAAGCACCTGCCATCCAGGTATTTACCACGCCATGCCGCGAAAACCGCTTCCGGACTTCACAACGGCCTGAAGCGTACACCCGTATGTTGATTAACCCGTTCAATATTCGGATTTAGTTCTTATATTTAAAAAAAAACAGGCTTGAAAAAGAAACCGGGAGTTCATTTTCATTTTAAAAGTATAACGGCCTTAACACTTTCACTCTTTTATCTGGGATGCATAGATCCCATAACACCTGAATTTGAATTTCAGGAAGGACTCGTATTTGTAGAGGGATTTGCCTCCACTTCCGAGGGTGCATCATTTGTAATCCTCAGTGCGTCGTCGGTGGAATTTGGCGTTTATGTGGTTAATTTTGTAGAGGGGGCCAGGGTTTCATTCATAAATTCGAATACTAAAGAGGAAGTCACCCTCACGGAACAGACAGGTGCCTATGTGCCTCCTCCGGATTTTACAGTAGCTCCCGGTGAGACATGGGAACTGGATATAAGCTTAATGGATGGTACAAGGTTTCGATCCAGACCGGAATTGGTGTTGCAGCCCGTGGCAATTTCAAATTTGGAAGTAGAATATGACCCCGATCTTGCCTTTCGCGAAGTGTCCGGCGGTAAATTCATTCCGGGACATGAGGTATTCGTATCTTTTGATGACCCTCCGAACCAGCAAAATTATTATTACTGGAGCTACAGGACCTATGAGAACCTCGATTTTTGTGAGAAGTGCTTTGAAGCAGTCTTCAGGGAAGGAGAATGCCAAAGGCTTCCCTTAGCAACCAGGGGCGCACCTTATTTCGATTATACCTGCGAATCTGAATGCTGGCGTATTCGGTTTCCAGAGCGCCTGGCTATTTATGAGGATAGCTTTTCCGACGGGAAAAGTATTTCGAAGTTTTCGGTAGGTGAATTATTGCTATATACCAGGGAAGATATGGTGGTGGAGGTACAGCAGTTCGCATTGTCGCCTTCGGCATACGAGTATTACAAGGTTCTGAAAGATATAGTAGATAATAATGGTGGTCTCAATGCGCCTCCCCCCGCTGCCCTGGTGGGTAATATGTTCAATCCGGAAAATAGCGAGGATTTTGTCTTCGGAAGGTTTACCGCCGCTGCTACCTCCGTGGAATCGCTATTTATAGACAGAACCTTTATTGCCGAACCGCCTTTGGAAACCCAGGATCCTATAATTTTGGAACCCACACTTAACTCCCCGCTCCCGCCCCCGCCAACAACAACTGCTCCCTGTAGCGAAACCCGTTTTAGAACTGCCATAAGACCCGATAAATGGATAGATCAATAAAAATTTGAATTCAGAATGACCCTGCCAAAAATAGTTGTACTGAGTTTTGTTCTTGTATTTGAGTTCTTTTCCTACGGACAGGTTCAGGAGTACGGGCTGTCATTTGAGGTACTTGATAAAGAAACAGGATTGCCTCTGGAGAATGCCCAGGTAGCCATTACCCCCTGTGCCTGTGGCGGGGTTACCAGTGCGTCAGGAAGATTTTCCATTAGCCTTCCTGAAGGTACATACCAAATCAATGTCAGCTTTATAGGGTACAGGGACGCCATACAAACACTGCAATTAAACGAGAGTGTAATCCTTAGCATAGAACTTACGGAAGAACAGGAACAGTTATCCGAGGTAATCGTAAGGGCTAAAAGAATTGTCGAAAATTTAGAGTCGCCTCAAATGGGTGCACTTCAGTTAACAAGCAAAGATCTCAGAAAAATACCGGCCGCAATCGGGGAATTTGATGTACTAAGGGGAATGACGCTCTTGGCAGGGGTGAACAATGCCGGAGAGATCAGTAACGGACTTTCTATCAGAGGGGGTTCTCTGGATCAGAATTTAATTCTTCTGGATTATGCCCCGATCTTTAACCCTACCCATTTATTTGGTTTGTTTTCTGTGTTTACACCAGATGTATTGTCTACCGTTGATCTGTACAGGGCCAACATCCCTGCGCGATACGGGGGAAGGACCACTTCGGTTCTGGATGTGAAAGTGAAAAACCCATATGTGGAAAAATTCAAACTATCGGGAGGTTTGGGTATAGTTTCGAGCAGGCTTGCTATAGAAACACCTGTTATCAAAGACAAATTGATGCTCGCTGCCGGTGGAAGGGCGGGGCTTACGGATTTTTTACTTCCGATCGTTTCAGGACGACTTAAGGACACCAAAGCCAAATTTTATGACGCCACGCTGAAAGTTTTGTATCTGCCTACCCAAAATGACCAGATCTCCTTTACCGGATTCTTTAGCAAGGACTTCTATCAACTGGATCTGATCTCGAAGGTACAGGATATCAATGCGGAAAACAATCAGTACGATTTTAAGACTTTGAACGGAACTCTTAACTGGACCCATACCTTCGGTAACGGTGCAAATCTCAGGACCTTGTTGATTGCCAGTGATTATACGCCTAAAACCATTTTCCCCGAGGCCGATAACCCCAATGAGATCACTTACGGGTCTAACATCAAATACCTCAGCTTTGTTTCGGAATTCTCAAAGGAGATCAGCGATGGGTTAAATTATTACGCCGGAGTACAGGCCAATCAATATCAGATAAGCCCGGGAACCCTTGATCCCGGAACGAACAATAGTATAAATCCGTTAACATTGCAGAAGGAGACCAGTTATGAATTTTCCGGTTTTGGCAATGTAAACTGGAATGCTTCGGACAAACTCGTACTTTCCGGAGGGCTTCGCTTTAATCACTTTGTATTCGTAGGGCCCTATACCCAGGCTACTTTCAATGACAATAGTGGTACCTTATTGGGAACAAAATTTTTTGAAAAAGGGGCGGGTGTTAAAACCTATAATGGCCTGGAGCCGAGATTGGGTGCGAGTTATAAAATTGGGGAATCGACCTCTGTCAAGGCCAGTTACGCCAGGCTCAACCAGTATTTGCAGAATGTATACAACACAACAACGCCGCTTCCCACGTCCAGATGGAAGACGACAGACCCTCACATTAAACCTCAGGTAAGCAATACCTATGGCATTGGCTTCTATCAGAACTTAAATAACAATAGTGTGGAACTTGGCCTCGAAGGGTATTACAGGGAATCTGAAAACAATCTTACCTATAAACCCGGGGCCGACTTTTTCCTGGAAGAATTTCTGGAAAGGGATGTGGTACAGGGGCAGGGAGAAGCCTATGGTATTGAACTGAGTTTAAAAAAATCCAGGGGTATTATTAATGGATGGTTTAACTATACGTGGTCCAGGAGTCTGATACGTTCCCAAAATGAGAAATTAGCAGACAGGGTCAATAATAACAATTGGTACCCTTCGGATTTTGACAGGCCGCATGTCATCAACGGGACCATAAATTTGGAAGGAGACAAATACAATACCTGGAGTTTTAATTTTACTGCCCAGACGGGCAGGCCGTATACGGTAGCCAATAGTGTCTTTAAACTGGAGGAAATAGATGTTCCTATTTTTATTGAGCGTAATAATGCCAGATTAAGGCCTTACCACAGGTTGGATTTCTCATGGAACATTAGATATCATAAAAAAAAGGATAAGCGATGGCTGGGGAACTGGACCTTTACGATCTATAACGTATACTCTCGCAGAAATCCCTTCAATTTGTACTATGCTCAGCGCCAGGGGTCACAGGATTCGGATGTTTTTCTTGGAAGTCCGTTAGGCACCTACGAACTCGCAGTAATGAACAGTCTGTTGTTTGCGGTTACCTATAATTTTGTTTTTCAATAATATGTAACTTATACGCTGTAAATACTGCTCCTTCTTTTACACAGATTTTATTAAATTTTGTACAAAAAAATATGGGGTTGTCAAATCTAATCGGGTGAGTTATATACTTGGAATTTCAGCTTTTTATCACGATGCGGCAGCTTGTCTTTTGGAAGATGGGAAAATTGTGGCTGCCGCCCAGGAAGAACGTTTTTCAAGAAAAAAGCACGACCCTTCTTTTCCCTCCGGTGCTATCGCATTTTGTCTTTCATCTCAGGATATCGATATTGATGAAGTTGATCTTGTGGTTTTTTATGAAAAACCGTTTTTAAAATTTGATCGCCTCATAGACACCTATGCGCAAAAATCGCCCAGAGGTTTTCAGTCCTTTCGGAGGGCTATGAAAAGCTGGATGTCGCAAAAATTATGGATACCAAATATCATTAAAAAAGAATTAAAGTACGAAGGGGAGATTATTTTTTCAGAACATCATGAAGCGCACGCGGCCTCTGCTTTTTTTTCTTCCCCTTATAAGGAAGCTGCCATCCTTGTCATGGACGGAGTGGGGGAACGAACTTCTATAACTTTTGCCCGGGGGTTTGGCAATAGGGTAACATTGATCAAAGAGCAGCACTTTCCGCATTCCCTTGGATTGTTTTACTCCGCAATTACCTATTACTGCGGTTTTCAGGTAAATTCAGGAGAATATAAATTGATGGGACTGGCGCCTTACGGCACTCCGCGATACAAGGAATTAATGGCCCGCCATTTTATAGCTATAGACGAAAAAGGGGTGGTTTCTGTAAATATGAAGTATTTCGCCTTCGAAGTAGGGTTAAGAATGACCAACGATAATTTCGACAAAGTTCTGGGTCATCCCCGGCGCAGGCCTGAAAGTACACTATCACAGTTTTATAAAGATGTTGCAAGATCTGCCCAGGAATTGTTGGAAGAGGTCATCCTTAAACTCGTAAGGGTCTTAAAAGAGGAAACTAAAATGAACAGCCTTTGTCTGGCTGGGGGGGTAGCTTTGAATTGCAAGGCGAATCAGCGAATTCGGGAAGAACGGCTATTCGATAATATCTGGGTGCAACCCGCTTCAGGAGATAGTGGAGGAGCCCTGGGAGCAGCGTACATTGGAGCGTATCACTACCTTAAAGAAGCGCGAAAAATTCCTGCAGATTCACCTGCCAATCATATTTACCTTGGAAATTCCCATAAAAATGACGAAGTGATCAGGGAATTGAAAAGATTAAAAGTGAATTATGAAGAACTCGAAGATCAGGAATTACTGAAACGAATAGCATCCTGTATTAATGAAAAAGCCATAGTGGGATGGTTTCAGGACTCTATGGAATACGGTCCCAGGGCTCTGGGTTCCCGCTCCATTTTAGCAAGCCCTAAATTTAAGGACATGCAATCCCATCTTAACCTCAAAATTAAGAAGAGGGAAGCATTCAGGCCATTTGCACCGATGATTCTGGAGGAAAAGGCTAATGAATGGTTCAAAATAACAGATCCTTCCAAATACATGTTATTTACATACAATGCAATCATGGCAGAACGGATTCCTTCCTGCGTTCATATTGATAACACTGCAAGAGTTCAAACAGTTTCCAGGAGTGATAATGAAAAGATCTATTCACTGCTACAGCTTTTCGAATCCTTATCTGGGATCCCCATTATGATCAACACTTCTTTTAATGTGAGAGGGGAGCCAATTGTATGTACGGTGGAAGATGCTGTGCGCTGTTTTTTTAAGACTGAAATGGATTTTTTAGCCATTGGCAATTGCCTGGTATCTAAAGGAACCAACGGGCATTTTGATATATCAACATTTAAAAAAGTACGCTATGCAATGGACTGATTTTTTTAAAAAGGTTGCAAAGAACTCCGACAATGTAAAAATCCAGAAACAATTCTCAATAATTCTCCTACTGCTTTTTTCAGGCATTCTTAGTTATGGTTATTGGAAGCAAGAATTTTCATTAAAAGCCTTTGTTGTTGGCCTGGCAGCCATCCTGCTGCTTGCAATCATTTTGCATAAAATACCAAAACTATTAAGGCCCCTGTTGTATATTTGGTTATTATTTGGGATGGTACTGGGCGAAATAACGGCTATTATTCTATTGGGAATAATATATTATCTTTTATTTTTCCCCATTACCTTTATATTGCGAAAAACAAGGAAGGGAGATGCTCCCGATATACCTATCTGGCGTTCCAGAGAAGGAGATACGATTGATTACAAAAAATTATCCTAGATGTTTATATGCACACAAAATTTTCTATTTTCCTGGAGTTGCTAAACTTTTTAAAGCATAGAAAAAAGTATTGGTTAATACCGATTATTCTGATACTCGTACTTTTGGGCCTTCTTATACTGTTGGGAGAAAATTCTGCTGCCGCACCGTTCATATATACCTTATTTTAAAAATGGCGAAATTTGCACTATTGCGATGCTGGCTGCGGAAGGCTGTCTTTTTTGGGTTTACCTAACTTCTTTATAGCTGTTATCAGCAGCTCGGTGAATACCTCTCCCCCGGCTTTTGAAAAATGACCCTCGTCTACGAAATGCCGGTCTTCCCAATTCCGGATAAATAAAATGCTATCTATGGTAATAATGTCCTTTTCCGTCGGAACGGATGTACTCATAAGTTGATTGAACCTTTTTAAAAGTTCGGGCATGTCCTCATTTGGAATATTTGAGGACCACAGATTTTCAATATCCCGGCGCTCTGAAAACCACTTTAGATTCAGAACCTGGGGGACAAAGATTTGCTTGGCATTTAGATGCTTGCCAAGGGTTCGCATGGTGCGTAAATTTTTGGCGTAAAGGCTATCCACCCTTGGGTCATTGAACGGATAGGTTTCTTTTGGTTTTATACGATCATGGAATCCAGACTTAATTTTTTTCGCAATAAAATAGATAAAGGAATAGTCTGCCAATGATTTCTTTCTATTCACTTTTAAAATGGTCCTTTGTAGCATACCGTGTTCCGAATACGTACTTTCTATATTGGCAAGATGATAATTCTTAAGGTCGTTCCAACCTTCATACATTATTATGATATCCGGCTCAATTTCCGGTACGATGGTACTCAACTGAATGACGGCTTCAAGGGTTGAATAGCCCGGTACACCAAGGTTGGTAACGCAATACCCTTTTCCCAATTTTTCCTGAAGTATATAGGGCCAGCTATCCGCATCCGTCACTCCTGTGCCAAAAGTGGAAGATCCGCCCAGACAAACAATTTGTGTGGCATCCTCAGGGTGTTTCATGTGTTCCGGATAACTTACTCTGCGACCCAAATGGTCGGTGCTGATCTTAACATCACCTGATGCATTGGTAAGCTGAAAGTTCTTCTTGGGCACCCCCACAAGATAGGGATGTTCTTCAAACAGAATATTTTCTTGTTTCCCGTTCTGAAAAAGGAATTTACCTCTGTAGAGTTTATAGCTCAGATGTCCTATCAATTCGATACTGACCAGCAACGTGGTCAGTACCATGTAATTTTTAAAAAATAAGGTAGGAAATCTGTTTTTCATCGTCTCTAAAAATAAATAGCGACTAAATTTATTCGCTCAATTCTTTCAAGATAAATTCTGAAGTGACTTTGGCGGCTAGTTTCTGCGCCTTATCATTCCAATGATCGTTACCTCTACTAAAATAAAGTTGTTCCGGTCCGTTATCGGAAAATGTATCATATAGATCAATATAAGGTATCCCGTATTTTACACAGCTGTTTTCTATCAATTTTGTCAGATTTCTTGGGTCATACTCCGGGAATCTGTTCTGAAGGTCCCGATAATTCATGTATGAATTGGTTGAAATATCCACAGAAGATGGTTCAATGAGTATCAGGAGCTTTATTTGATGCATTATGGCCACCTTCTTAAACTCCTCTAATATCTTATCCATCAGCGCTATTTTTTTTTCTGAAACCACGGACAATGGCTCTGTTGCCACATCAATATCATAATGGTCTGCAAAGTGGGAATATATCTCCCTGCTTTCACCAATGTACGATTGGAATTCTTTTTTGCAAAGTGTACTGCACAGCTGTATCATTCGCTCTGCATCAATTATGGCCTCTTTTTTTATGGATCTGCGCACTTTTTTTACGGCATCCATGATCCGGAGGTATCCGAAAGGATTATTTCTGTCCAGGTACGCTTTAAGCGCAGGATCCAGGCATCGTTTATTTTGGGTTTTAGCGAGCCTGCCATTACTAGCAACGGTAAATAATTTATTGCGTATGATATCGCCGTAATCGTTGTCAGCAAATATTTGAAGAATAACAATGTCTGGTTTAAATGTTTCTTTTTCTTCAATAAATTTCAGTAGACTTTGATCCGGACCAAACCCCACCACGCCCGCATTGATAACTTCAATGGTGTTTTTGGAGGCCTCATTAATAAATTTCTCCAGGTAGTAGGGGTAGGTATGGGATAACCGGGTGAACCGGGCCTGTATATTGGAATCGCCGTAGACCATTATTCGCAAATCCCTTTGGATCAGGTCTCTACCTCTGAATCCTTCTTTGTTTGTTGCCCAAAAAATGGTATCTCCCCCGTCCCTTTCTGATCTGACATAACTCTTTTTCATACCGGGTTTTAATCCAACCAGATATTCCGGGTGGTATTGAAAGGCGGCAACCTGTTCTGTACTATTCACTCTAGGAGGAAAAAAAATGCGCAAGAAAATTTCAAGGAGCAACAGCAATATCAGGGTAATACCTGTGAGAATTAAAATTGATCTTATCTTTTTCATGAGATCGCTAATAATTATGGTTTTAGCAGCGGTTTTATTTCAGTCGAAATGATCTCTGCAACATTTTTGGCTCCTTTGATATTGAAATGGCAGTCATCATAAAACCAATCTTCCTCTGAGCGATTAAACAGGTCTATATAGGTTACATGGTTTGCATCAGCGACAGAAATTAAAGCTTCATTAAACAATTTCATGCAGCTGTAAAGGGTAATCGTCTCAAGATTTTCATGGTTTTCAAAATAGGTATTGAGCAATTTCTCACTCTCAGCGGTAATATCAGGACGCCAAAGTACTGGTTGGGTTAGGAAAACTGGTTTTTTCCCTGTTGACTTGCAAAGTGCTATAAGGCTGTCCAAATTCTTCATATAGTGGTCCAGGCCGGCCTGGAGTTCTGGCATAGCGGTGGTTTTTTCTGCCTCCAACCGCTTTTTTCTGATCTGTTTATAGAGATCGGCAAGTTTCTTTTTATCGTGTTTTTGTAGTCGGTAATTGTATCTTGTGCGCTTCAAAAATTTCCAGGTACCCGTTCTTCTGTGAAATGGCAGTTCCCTGTCTGGCACAACCATAAAGGCAGATCTTTTTAAAATCTCCGGATCGAAATTCACATATTCATCCAAGCCCTCAATGGTCTTCCATAGATCGTTGAATCCTACCAGATAGATCACCAGCTTTGTATCTTTTAATTGTTCATCCTGCAGCATTTCTGCGGTCTGAAGAACATGATGGTTGGTAGCATTTCCTGATTTGCCGAAATTCCCCACCCAAAAACCCGAATGGTCCCGGTCTGACGATGTATTCAAAGCATTTTGTAGGACCTGCGTCCATGTCTTATCCTGGTCCAATACAATACATTCCGTAGTGCTTCCCCCAAATACGGCTATTTTAGTGTGATGCTTCTCAGTGATCCGGTCCGACCTGGCGCCAATATCACTAAAGCTTGAATGTGCTATGGGAGAAACGCCATTCAGGACAGTGGTGTCCAGATCGTATTGAAATTCCAGATGAGGCCTCCAAATGTAGTAAGTATCATTTTTTCCGAAATACAGTGATAAGCCAACCTCAATACAGATTGCACATATAAATAAAGTGAAAAGGGGAACAAGTATTTTGAAAAGCCTTTGGTACATTGATTGTATGATGATTAACAAAAGTAAATATAATTGGTTTGCTATTTTAATCTAAGTAATTCCCCTATGCCCGCCCGTATCCGAACGACACGTTCGGGCGGGGCTTGACTCGGGGATAGTCGGTTTCAAGAAATTTTTTATTTACGCTCCGGGTCTTCTATAAATTTATCAGGGAGCAATATTATGGATATTGTGGGGCAGAAAATAATGCGTTGCTTGTTTTGGGCCCACGGTATAGGCTCCTAAAGATATTAAACGCTATTTTTACCGCAATCAAGTTCGGTATACGGATGAATTTTTTTAAGCACAGGGATCCTGATTTTTACGATGAACCGTCATTCTTGGACGTGGAATCTATCGTTCAATTGAAAAGGAAAAAAAGGGCCTATAATTTTGACCAATTGCCGGTTACTGCAATTCTTGTCCAGAACAAGAAGATCGTACAAGCATTTTCATCGCCTTTTAGGAAAAAATTAAAGGGATTTCCGGGAACAGGGTATACATTATCACCTTCCATATTACTCTGTGCTATGGACGGGTCGGGTGCCCCCGGAGCACTGGTCCTATTGGAAGAGCTGAGGATACTGGGTGTTAAAAAAATTATTTTTGTCGGAACGGCAGGTATTCTTGATGCAGCCGTTAAGGAGCAGCAGGTGTCTTTAATTACCCAGGCGTATTCGGCAGTAGGCAGCTCTGTTTTTTATTCAAACGAAAACATATTGCAACCAAAGCGAACAAACTGGTTTGAAAAAATTAGTGAACTTGCGGATTTGCCGGACTGCATCAGTTGGAGTACCGACTGCCCGTACAGGGAAACCTCGAAATTACTGGATAGTTACAAGAAAAAAGGAGTCCAATTGGTAGATATGGAAAGTGCGGCTATTTATGCTTTTTGTGCGTTTCATGGATTAGATGCGGCCTGTATTTTAATTGCTGCGGATTCCTTAACTCAAACAATCTGGCAACCTCCAAAAAGCCCGGTTCTCCTATTTAAAAAACAAAAAGAACTTATTTCCCAAATGTCAACCCTTATATCTCAAACATAGGTGAATTTGTCCTTGGTTTCCATAGTCATCCCATTCTATAATGCTGCGGATTATTTGCAGGTATGTTTGGAATCTATCGCCTTACAGACATATCCTCATATAGAAACAATACTGATCGATGATGGCTCTACGGATGCCTCCTCCAAAATGGCTTTGCAATTTTGCCGGTCACAGGGCTATAGTCTTCTAAAGCGCACTGAGAACAAAGGCCCTGGAAATGCCCGAAATGTAGGTATGGCCTTAGCTAAGGGAGATTATGTGATATTCGTGGATAGTGATGATCATATGGAGCCGGTCATGGTCGAAAAAATGGTGCTAGCTTTGGAACGTACTTCAGCGGATATTGTTTTGTGCAAATTCCAATTGTATGATGAGCATCAGATCGAGATTTATGACAAGGTATGGGGTTTTGAAAAAGATATTATCAGCGGTTTAGCGGCTATCGAAGGCATGTATTCCGGTAAAATTCCGGTTACTGTTTGGGGCAAAATATTCAGGCGGCGGGGTATTATTAAAACTGTATTTCCAACAGGAATGATCTACGAGGACCGGCTGTTTATGTTAAAAGTTTTCTTCAATGCCAAAAGTGTCCATTTTATCAATGAGGTATTGCTACATATCCAAAAAAGGGAAACATCCCTTACAAGAAGTCCAATTACTGCTAAAAAAATCGAAGATTTAACAGAGATTTACCGTCAGGAGCAGGCATTTGTAGAAAGAATGAATTTAAACGGCATTCAACCATTACTTCGTAAATACCATCTATCATGGTTAAGGACCAGTTTTTTTATGCTGCAAAAGCAAGAAAAACAAATACCTTCATCGAAGGTTATCCGGGCCACGTTTATGGAGCATATCAAATTGTTTTATGCCAGTGCTTACCCAAAGCTTCACGTTAAGGGTAAGATACTCCTTTTACTTCTGCGGCTCCCGGGGCTTGTCGGGTGGGGTATAACACGTTATATAATGAAGCTGCTACACCCCAATAAAGTGTTATGAGAATAATAGATTTGTCATTTCACGGAAGTTATTTAGACAGTAGTGCAGACGAATATCTTCAAAAAGCTCAACCAAATACAGGGTATGCGGCATTTTTAAAGGATAGGCATTCCATACTCTTTGTATTTCATTCCGGCCATAATTCGGAAATAACTAAAGATAGCATAAGCTATTTTTTTAGGAGGAAGTATAACAATTCCATGTGGCTCTTTCCCATTCGACTGGCTTGGTGGATAAGGAAAAAGCAACCCGATGTGGTGTTGGTTCACTCCATCATGTACATTCATTTTGCGGTGTTTTTAAAATGTTTTCTCCGATCCGGGGTACAGGTATTCATTCAGAATCATGCGGAAAAAGTTCCACGATCAACCTTAAAAAGCAGGTTGGTGCAATTTCTGGATCCTTATATAAACGGTTATCTTTTTACCGCCAGGGAATTGGCTGCTCCCTGGGTGGAACGCGGATTGTTTTCATCCTTCGATAAAGTACATGAGGTAATGGAAGGGTCCAGTAATTTCAAATGTAAAGACCGGCAACTAAGCAGGAGGGCATTAAAGATTTCCGGGGAAAGAATATTTATCTGGGTGGGCCGACTCGATTCAAATAAAGATCCCATGTGCGCCCTTAAGGCTTTTCAAAGATTTGCCAGGGAAGGGCACATTTTTAAGTTATATATGTTTTATCATACCGAAGAACTGCTGGAAGATATTCAGGATTATATATCGGCAAACGGTTTGCAACAATCTATTTTACTTATGGGTTATCTTCCTCATGAAAATCTGGAAACCTGGTTCAACGCGGCCGACTTTTTCATTTCCGCCTCTCATTGGGAAGGAAGTGGGTATGCCTTATGCGAAGCCATGTCGTGTGGGTGCATTCCTGTTGTCACCGATATCCCTTCTTTCAGGTATATTACGAATGGAGGTAAGGCAGGATTTCTATACGAGCCAGGGAATGAGGATGCCCTTTTCAAAATACTTGAATGCACCCTGGACACCGATATTAAAGCCATGAAAGGGAGGGTGCTCGCCACATTTGAACGCCGCTTATGCTTCAGGGCCATAGCAGGGAAGATTGAAGCTATTTTTACCTCAGAAAAATAATTCGTATATAATACGACAGGTTTCATCCATAGGGTTTTCAATACACCGCCTTACGTTACCACTTTCTTTATTGAGCAAAAGATGTACTTTATTAACAATTGTTTGCTTATCCGTCAACCATGAAAATCTATTATTTGAGGACTTAATTAAAGGCAGGGTGCTTATCAAATGGCAACCGCTGAAAAGCGACTCCAGGCATACCATGCCACCTCCCTCGAAGGTAGACGTATGAAGGAATATTTTTGAATTGTTCATATACTTCAGGGTTTCACTATGGTTGAGCAAACCGGTTAATGTAACGGTTCCCTCCAGAAAATGATCTTTGATAAAAGTTTTGTATTCCGGTTCCAAGGGTCCGTTTCCGATCAGGACCACTTTAAGATTTTTTCTTATTTTCTGTATTTCATAGACAACTTCTAAAAAGAGCCGATGATTTTTAAGCGGTGTTAGCGATCCGGCCCCTAAAATATCTATTGGTCGTTCATACTCGTTAAGGGGTGGAAAGAAGGAAGGGTTAACTGCAACCGGGGCAACTATATTAGCACTAAGACCAAATTGCTGATATAAAATATCATTTTGATATCCGGAGAGGGCAATTAATTGTTCGGGCTTAGGCCTGCTAAAGTGCATATACTTATTTCTGCGTCTTACATCCTGTCCCTGCAACCAGGTATAATGGGTTACCTTTAACCTTGATGATACTAATTTTCCGATCATGGCGGTTTCCCGGTACCAAAAGCTCAGGATCCCATCATAGGATCGCTCCCTTAGCATTTTAACAATCCTGTTTGCGGCTTTAAAAATGAATATTCCTTTTTTGAGTACATGATCATTAAGCGCTCCATTTAATGGGATCACCTCAAAACTCTCCCATTCGTATGGTCTACCTGTTGGGATATAAAGCGTTAAGATATCTAATTTTACGTCATATTTTTTAATGAATGCAAGTAGGAAGTGCTGAATAAAGGGCACGGTATAACTGGTGGAGTCATCTTTTGGAAAGGCAGGTACCAGTATCAGTAATCTTCTCATTTCGAGGGCATTTTTATGAGCCTTCCCTGCTCAATAGTATATACGTGATCACAATATGCAAAAGTACTTTCACTGTGAGTTACGGTTAAGATTGCCATATTGGTATCTTCAACCACTTCTTTTAAGAACGCGTAAATGTCGTTTTCCAGAGCGGTGTTTTGTTGGTTAGTGGCTTCATCGAGGATTAGCAAGGCGGGTTTCGAATAGAGCGCCCGTGCCAATGCAAATCGCTGTTTTTGGCCTCCGGATAATTGAAGGCTGTTATGAGTTATTTCAGTGCCAATGGAATCTGATAAGCTTTCTACAAGTTCTGTTAACTGCAATTTATCAAGTAAAAAAGAAATGAATTTGTAGTCTAATTTTTCAGGCTTCTGTCCCATTACGATGTTTTCCGAGATCGTTCCGTTGAAAATAAATGGTTGTTGGGTCACATAACCAAAAGAAGGGCAATATGTGGATTGATCCAGCCTGTTTCCATCAATACTAATGGTGCCATCTTTGGGTTCCAATAAACCAATGACCAGATGTAAGAGGGTGGTTTTTCCAATACCGGATACTCCTGTGATAGCAGTGATCTCTCCTGCTTTTATCTCAAGATCCAAATCGTATAGCAGTGGTTGCTCGCTGTAATTAAAGGCCACATTTCTGAATTCGATATTAGAATTAAATAAAGTGAGTGTTCTCTTCTGCCTATGGTACTGGTTTAATTTTTTAAGATGATCTACGCTATACGCATGGGACCTCATTAATGTAAGGGCATTCAGGATTTTACTTAGAGAAGGAATAATTTTAATACCAAATGCCGCTATTAAAGAAACTAAAATGATTTGGTCATTATTCCCGTTTAGAAAATTGGAATACACCAGGGCACCGATACCAAAAACCAAACAAATTTCCAGGTATTTGGAATAATTATGGCTAAAGGCTACAAGGAGGGCAGTTACCCCATTTAGTTTTTTATTTTGCACATTGAATTTATCAATAAAGTAATTAAAATTCCCTGAACTCCTTATTTCCAGGAAGCCGTCTAAAATGTTGATCAGTTCTGAATTTACTTTGGCATAGGCCGTTTTATATGTTTTATTTATTAAGTGAATCTGAACCCTTTTTTTGTAGTAAATCAGGAAAGAAAAAAGCATCAAAATACAGAAAATCGCCAGAGTGATTTTAGGATAAAAATAGCCCAGGGCTAGTAGCAGAAAAATAAAAAAAAGGCTTTCCGTTAATAGAAGAATTACTGAATGCACCATGCTAACGCTGAAATGTGTTGTTACTTTCATGACATTTTGAAAAATAGTGCCTTTGTTCATCTCCTGGAAATTCAGGTAACTACCTTTCAAAAAGGCTTTAATACAGGAAACCGAAAGATCGCTGGCCATATGGTGCAGAAATCGGAATAAGCTGGTGTTCAACTGTATTTGTAAAATGTTTTTAAGAATATAAAAGCCGAAAAGAATACTGATACCCGTATAAATGACCCCCGGGTCATCTATTTGCAGGGGAATATGGTATCGTAAGAGTAAGGATTTTAATCTTTCCTTGTCAATTATAAAGATGATCAGAGGAATGAGGTAAGCCACGGAAAGTAAATCGAGAAAAATATTGATAAGGGAGTACAGGAGGTAGCGGAGTGTTTTCTTTCTAAACCCGGGTGGGATGATCCGATAAATATCCTTGAGTACCGCTACCATATTTTTATAGATTTCCTGAGAATATTTTAATTCGTAGAAATCGGCATCTCACAAATTGCATTAGGTTATATTTGATTAAATATACTGTTTTTTGAAAAGGAAAATATTACTGTACAACCCGAAGGCAGTTTTCTTCGACATGCCGCTGGCTCTGCTTGCAATAGCCTCCGCCCTGGATAGATCTAAGTATGAGGTCCTTATTGTAGATGGCAGAATTGAAGAAGACCCCATGCAATGCATCAGTACCCATTTAGAAAAGGCCGTTTGTTTGGGGGTCACTTCACTCACCGGAGCGCCCATAAAGGATGCTTTGAAAATTACGAGGGCTGTAAAAAAGTTGAAACCTCAAATGCCCATAATTTGGGGCGGTTGGCATACTTCCTTATTTCCTGAACAAACCTTAACAGACGAGGCCGCTATTGACATTACGGTACAAGGGCAGGGAGAACAGACCTTTAGGGAGTTGGTAGAATCTCTTTCCTCCAAGACGTCTCTACAGGGGATTAAAGGAATTTGTTACCGTAAAGAAAGTGGCGAAGTGGTAAGGAATGCTCCCAGACCAATCATAGCGATGGATAATTTCGCGGAGGTAGACTACAGTTTAATTGATGTAGAAAAATATTTTAAAAAAAAGGGCAGGCGACAACTGGATTATATCTCCAGCACGGGATGCTTTTTCAGATGTAGCTTTTGCGCAGATCCTTTTGTCTTTAACAGAAAATGGACTGCCGTATCTCCTGAAATCATGGTCGCCAGATTAAAGGAATTGCACAAGCAATATAGATTCACCGACTTGAACTTTCAGGACGAAACTTTCTTTACGTACGGGGATAGGGTTCTGGAAATTGCCAATAAAATTATAGATCTGGGCCTGGTATTTACCTGGGCTGCGACCATGCGTGCTGACCAGGGAGCGAGAATGAGCGAAGAAGATTTTAAAATATGCGTTCAATCCGGGCTACGGCGTGTTTTGGTCGGCGTTGAATCGGGCTCCCAGGAAATGATGGATTGGATGCAAAAGGATATAAAACTGGACCAAGTGTATCTCTGCGCAGAAAGGTGTAAAAAATTTGGAATTTCGGTAATCTTCCCTTTTATAGTTGGTTTCCCTGACGAAACGAAAGAAAGTGTCGAGGCATCAGTGCGGGTGGCCCGGGAACTAAATAGTATGCATCCTAAATTTTCTACTCCGATCTTTTATTTTAAACCTTATCCGGGGTCCAGAATAACCCGGGAGATCGTTAAAAAAGGCTATCCGCTGCCACAAACTATCGAAGAATGGGCGGAATTTGATTACATTGGCTCCTCGGGTCCCTGGGTTACTGAAAAGAAATACGACTTTTTCGAAAAATTCAAGTTTTATCTGAAATTGGCTTATACAAAACAGCATATCATCTACCGGCCGATACAGGCTTTGGCTAGGATCAGATGCAGATACGAATTTTTTAAATTTCCCATCGAAAAAGATGTTGCAGAATTTATCTTTCCCAGGCAGCGCCTCTCCTAATTCCCTACATATTTTAACCACATAAACGGAGAATCTTTCCTTCCAACGAATCGCTGTAGCAGAGATCTTCCGGGCCTGTAGCGTATTTCAAATTCCTTAATTTCCGCCATTGAATGATGGAAATAGTGTTCGGCCATTTGCGGAAACCCCAGATTAGTATAGTATTGAATTGTTCGATTCTTGGCAGCGTCTATTTCGTGGTCCCTATAGAAAGGGCTATCCATAATATGTAGTTCCCCCCGAGGCTTTAAAGATAACTTTAAAAGGGAGATCAATTTCCCGAAATTCCTAAAATATTGTATCGTTGCGTTGATGGTAATAATATCGAACTGATGGCTGAATAGTGATTTTAATGAGAAAATATCGCCATACACAAAATGAAGGTTACCTCCTTTAAATATTCGGGCGGCCTGCTCCAATTCCAGGCTATTTATGTCCAATCCGACCACTGAATGGTTTTCGGAAGTCGCAGCCATCTGATTTGTAAACCATCCATTTCCGCACCCAATATCCAGGATTTGAAGCGGTTTTTTTTTCTTCTTCAGATGGTCGATGAACCTTTTGGCGGATTTCTGTCTTAGTAACCATTCTTTGTAATGCGGATGGTCAGCAGGCACAAAGGGAAGTTTTTGTACCTGGTTATCGTTCAAAACCCTTTTTTCGGAACCCCTTACCTTCAGGTACAGTGACGAAAAATTATCTTGTTTTTCAGTCAGATATCCTACGTTATTGATCACCTGAAGGAATGGAAATTTCATTGAAGTTTATACAGTTTCATCCCGCCCAATGCCAGCACAGATTTGGTCTTTAATTTCAACGCCTTCAGCACATTTTTTTCTTTTTCTTTTAAGAGCTCCCTGTGATACTTAAACTCGTTGATCACGTGGCTGAGCGCATAGTCATAATATTTTCTGGAATAGGTCCGTTCAAAATCAATCTCCCTGTCCGTTGAGGTTTCCCAATCGGGGTTACTATTAATTTTATGTTCAATCTCCTGGTATAAGGCAGTTCCTTTAATTGGATATGCCACCGTAATGGTGAAATGGGTTGGGTTGGCTTCCTTGAGATACGCTACAGTACTGTGGATATCTTTTTCATGCTCCCCGGGGTATCCCAGCATAATGAAAGTTCCCGTTTCCATCCCCAGGGCGTTCGTTTTTTGGATCATTTCCTTCACAACTGTCAGATCAACCCTTCTGTCCATTGCATCCACAATGCGCTGTGAACCACTTTCGGCCCCAATCCAAATACGGTAACACCCCGTTTCTTTGAGAAGCCGCAAAACGGCTTCATTTAATCTTTCAGCCCTCGTAATACATTCAAAAGGGATACGCACATCCTTTTTCTTCATTTCCGTGTGAAAACTTTGTATCCATTTGTGACTTACCGTAAACACATCGTCCACAAACCAGAGCGCGTCCGGGTTGTACCTTTCTTTTAACAGGACGATCTCGGCCACCACATCAGCTGCCGGCCGTCTCCGGTAGCTTTGTCCGTAAACCGCTGTACTGCACCATTTACAGGTATATGGGCAACCCCGCTGGGTACTTACCGTAACGGAGCTTTGTCCGTGATTTTCCTTCCATGTTTGCAGGTATTTCTCCATGGGCACTACTTCCCTGTTGGGCAAAGGCAATCCGGACAGATCATTCATCTTTTCCCTGGGTGCCGTTTTGAGAACACGGCCTTCCTCGAGATAGGCAATGCCAGCCACTTCAGAAACAGGCAGCTTGGAGACAATTGCCAGATAAAGTTCGTACATGGACCGCTCCCCTTCACCAATCACAAGGTAATGGGCGCCGGCCTTTAAATAATTCTCGCAGTTGTAGGTAATGTCCGGCCCGCCCAACACAATCTTTGGAAATCTGTAGCGCGCATTGTTCCGTAATTCCCGTATGAGTTTTACCACTTCAATTTTGGTCATGAGATTGGTGTAAATGGCCACCACATCTGCTTTTTTTTCCTCAATAAATTGCAATTGCTCCGATTGATTGTAGAAAGTAGTATCGAATACATGGTTTTCTATCCCCCTCTCCAACAGGTAGGCCGAAATATAGAGGAGGCCAAGTGGTGGATAGGGTTTCATGATCCGTTGTTCTTTCAGATCCTGGGAAAGGTAATAGCCATGTGTTAAAACTAAACTCATTTTTTTTGTAATACAATGATAAAATGATCGGCATAAGGGCTAAGAAAATTCAATGAGAACAGGTTTTGTTCCATCCATCCCAACAATTGTAATAGCCCCTTTTTATTCCTGAAAAAAGAATTAAGGTAGGAAGGGGGAATTAAAAACCCGATTGGCTTCACCAATTCCTTTGAAAAGAGCGTGTTTCCATATTTGCTTATTTCTCCCGGGTTATAGTACCAGGTCTTCACTTTTTTTCCTGAAACCGGCACTTCGGTTACATTTTGGGCGGTTCTCCTAAATGCGGTTTTTGGTTTTCCCTTTAGCAAAAAGTAAAGACGTTCCCATAGGCATTTCCGCGGCATGATCACAGCAATTATAAGCCCCCCTGCAACTAATTTATCCGCAGCGGTCTTAAAGAAAGGTTGGAGCTGAACAGGTGAAATACAATTTAATCCACCAAAATTAGAAAAGATAATATCCAATTTTTGCGCTGGCGTTTGTTTGTTCAGATCATTTATGTTCAACTGTTGAAAACTAATAGTTGAATCATCCTTCGCTTTATGCCGTGCCCTCGCAAGCATCTCCCGGGAAATGTCCGTGGCATGTACGGAATGTCCCATTTGGGACATAAAGACCGCATCTTCGCCTGTGCCACAATTTAGTTCAAGAATATTCATTGCGCTGTTTTTATTCAGGTAGGGCACAAGGTACCTGTGAACCCTGTTCCGCTGCATCTTCCCAATGGGAGTATGGGTAAAGGCACTGTCATAGGCGGGTGCTGCCAGATCAAACCCGCTAAGCATGAGTATGTTTCATCCTTTTTAATTGAAATAAATCGATCATAGCCATTGGAGCATAGTAAAAATACAAAAGCGATGACCGAAGTTTTTTATAGGATAGCCCAAGCGGATTCCTCAGCAGCAATTTCATCTGTTCTATCCCCCTGCTTTTGCGATATTCCTTATGGACATACCGATGTAGTTTTTTGTAATAGGCCGAATTATACGAACCTCTGAACAGCATATCCAGGTCATCAGAATCGGTCCAATTGCTCTTTAATTTAAGATCATCTTTTACTTTTTCGTGGAATTTGGTCCCCGGTAAGGGATAAGAGACGGAAATTCCCAGATCGTCGGGCACTAATTCCTTGATCATGTTGATCGTTTTTAGAATGTCTTCCTTTGTCTCGCCTAAATAGCCAAATTGTATAAAGAAGGCCACACGTACCTTCCGTTCTTTGAGCAGGTGTGTTGCGGTATAGATCTGCTTCACGGTAGTGCCTTTGTCCATGGCATCCAGAATTTTCTGGGAACCGCTTTCCGCACCTACCCATACTTCTTCCAGTCCGGACCGGACCAGGGTTTCAATGGTATCCTCCTTCAACAAAAGATCAACCCTGCTCTGAATATAAAATTTCAATTTTACACCTTCCCGCCGGAGTACTTTACCAAATTCCTGTACCCAGTTTGGTTTGAGCCCAAAAATATCGTCGCACATCCAAAATCGTTTTACGCCAAAACGATCCTGAAGTAATTGAATGTGTTTTACGATATATTCCGGGGAATGCGAATTGTAACGGTTTCCATAAATGGGCTTGGCGCACCAGTTGCACTTAAAAGGACATCCCCTGGTAGTTGCTATATTTAAAGTAAATTCCCGGCCACGCTCCCGCCATACGGCTTTGTAGGCCGCAATATCTACCAGATCCCAGGCCGGTAAGGGCAGTTCATCCAGGTTCTGAAGTACAGGGCGCCTGGCTGCTGTTATGATGTCTTCATTATTCTTGTAAATGAGTCCTTTAATAGCAGTCACAGCCTGGTTTTTATCAAGGCATCCGATAAGTTCCCTTAAGGTGATTTCGCCTTCGCCCTGGATTACATAATCCGCCCCATGTGCAATATATTTCTTATAGTGATCCGTGGCGTCCGAACCGCAGATCACTGTGATGCAGTCATGCTTTTGGCCTAATGCAAGCATTTTAAAAGCTGCTTCGCGCATGGTCGTGAGGCACATCTTGGTAAGATAATTAAAGCCATCATCATAAAGCACCAAATATCTTGGCCTTTGCGCTTCTAAAATTGGGGCAACGTCGTATGGATTGTCCCTTAGATTGGTGTCGAACAAATCAACGGTATATCCTTCGTTTCGCATTAATGCGGCAGCATAGAGAGTGCCCAGCGGGGGATATGGCGTCCCCTTCCTCCACTGTTTCGAATCCAGCGGATAATAATACGAATGCGAGAAAAGAATATCAGTCATAGAAATGTTCATTGAACACCAGTTCCTTCTCTGTAAAAAAGTTCTCCTGGTACTGGTTGTACAGGTTCATGATCTTCTTTTGATAGGGTTTTCCATGCAATTTGATAACCCCTTTGTTTATGATGACTTCCCCGGATTCGTGTATTTCCATTGTAGCCTTTCTTCGGAGTCGTTTTTTGTATTCATTCCGCAAAAGATCATCCAGTTTTGTGCCGGGTCCCGAAGACAAGAGATATTCCAGAAAAGTCTGAATACTTTTCTTTCTAAAAGGCAGTATATCTGGTTTATGAAGAATGGCATTCGGCAGAAATTTCCGTATCCAGTCCATATTCACTTTCATAAAACGGTCATAAAGATCCGCATCGATCAAAGGAATAAGTGTCACCATTTCAATGGCGGTATAGAGATTTTGTTTTTGGATGTGGAGATTGTTGGAATCTATAATAAAATTGATGCAGAAGGTCCTGGGAGCAAATAACCGCCTGTACAGCCCCATTAAAAATTTAGAAATAGCGATACTTCCCGGTTGCATTATGACAAAAAAGTCGATATCCGATTGGTGATCCATAAAGCCTTTGGACAGGGAACCGGAGATCATTACCGATCTTACGAAAGGAAAATAGGTTAGGATCCCGGCCATTTTCTTTGCTTTGCGCATTTTTTTAGAGGCCAGTTCGTTACCGGTTATTCGCCTTTCCACCCAGAGCGGGTAATTATAGGGTAAGTAATACTTTTTTATTTTATAGAGTAGTTTTTGAGCGACCAGCTCGTGGAGTTCATTGTCGATCGACTTGGTAGGGTACTGGCAAAAGTTTTGGGCCTCTTCGCGCGTGAGCGGATGCTGGAAAATGGCAAAATAGAGAAAGGTTTTGATAAGGTCCATGTGAATGGGTCTTTGACTGGTGAAATCTTGGCAGAGTTGTTCAGGGGGATCAAACGACGCCGCCAAAACCTATAATTTTCTATACTTTCATATACAAACCACTATCCTGACCTACAGGATTGGTATACGTGCAATTTTTATTTTAAAAATAGGGATAAAAATTTAAAGGATAGCAGGTATTTTAGCTCAGCTTGTCCTGTTCGGAAGTTACCTATGCGGAATAAGGTAAAATCTCGCCAAAAAGCACGTCCTGTCCCAATGATATGGAGCGTTTCCGGTGTATTTAATTAGTGAAACCCCATTTTAATAATCTCGCTTTTTAGCGGGAGCGGTTAAAATGGATGGTTGAACTAACCCCGCTTTTTCAGCGGGGTCTAGGTTTAATACCTCGACCCTTGGGTCTATTCCTTCTATTAGGTCCAGGGCTTGCCCATGGGTTTAATGCCATTTACTCGATCCCCTATCTCTTAGATGGGTAAATAGTGGTTTGGTTATAAAACTTTTCGGTTTAATTGAAAGTTCCGGATTAATCTGTACCAACATACGCTTCACCGGAAGGGGGTTTTGATGAGCTTTTAATGCGCCTCCAACCAATCATTTCCAGTGCCCAATTCTACTTCCAGTGGCACTTCAAGATCATACGCATTTTCCATTTCGGTTTTGATCATTGATTTCATTTCCTCCAATTCCGGTTTGTAGACATCAAAAACCAATTCATCGTGCACCTGGAGGAGCATTTTTGTTCTGTAGTCCCCTGCCTCCAATTTTTTGTGGATATTGATCATGGCCATTTTAATAATATCGGCCGCACTACCCTGAATAGGTGCATTTACGGCATTTCGCTCTGCTGCGCCGCGGACAACCTGATTGCTGCCGTTGATATCCTTCAGGTACCTGCGCCTGCCCAAAACGGTCTGTACGTAGCCGTTCTCCCGGGCAAAATCAATTTGTTCGCTTATAAAATTCCGAAGTTTAGGGTAGGTTTTATAATACGTATCTATCAATTCTTTTGCCTCGGTCCTGGACAGATCGGTTTGGTTGCTAAGTCCAAAGGCCGACACCCCGTAAATAATTCCAAAATTTACGGTTTTGGCATTGCCCCGTTGTTCCCTCGTCACCTTATCAATGGAGACATTAAATACTTTTGATGCGGTTGATGCATGAATGTCTTCCCCATTCTTAAATGCTTCTATCATAGTGGTTTCCTCACTCAGTGCCGCTATGATCCGAAGCTCTATCTGTGAGTAATCCGCAGCCAGGAGTATATAATTTTCATCCCTTGGAACAAAGGCTTTCCTAACCTGGCGCCCGCGTTCCGTGCGGATAGGGATGTTCTGCAGATTGGGATTGTTACTGCTCAATCTGCCCGTCGCCGCTACGGTTTGCATATAATCCGTGTGTACCCGTCCTGTGGAAGGCTCCACCTGCTCCGGGAGGGCATCCACATAGGTACTCTTCAATTTCGTAAGCCCACGGTAATCCAGAACATCACGGATAATTTCATGGTCTTTGGCAAGATAAGACAACACATCTTCGGATGTGGAATACTGCCCGGTCTTGGTCTTTTTAGGTTTGTCTACCAGGTTTAATTTGTCGAAAAGGATCTCACCAAGTTGTTTGGGTGATGCAATATTGAACTGTTCCCCTGCCAGCTTATAGATCTTTTCCTCCAGTTCCCCGATATCGTTGTCCAGGTCCGAGGAGAGCGATTTCAAGAATGCCTCGTCCAGCCTGATCCCTTCCAGTTCCATATCCGCCAAAACCCGCAGTAGGGGTACTTCAATCTCTTTGAAAAGTTTTTCCGTACCGGCCTGTGCCAATTCCGGGATAAAATGATGTGCCAGCTGGAAGGTAACATCGGCATCTTCCACGGCGTATTCCGTTTGCTGTTCCAGGGGGACATCGCGCATAGAAAGTTGATTTTTGCCTTTCTTGCCGATGAGTTCCGTAATGGAAACAGGAGTATAGTTGAGATACGTTTCCGAAAGGACATCCATATTGTGCCGCATATCCGGATTAATGAGATAATGGGCCAGCATGGTATCAAAGAGTTTTCCCCTTACCCGCACATTATATTTATGCAGTACTTTAATGTCGTATTTTAAATTCTGACCTATCTTTTCAATGTGTTCCGCCTCAAAAAAAGGCCTTAATTGTTCAATGATCCCCTGTACCTTTTCTTTTGCTTCGGGAAATGTAATGTAAAAACCTTTCCCGGCATCCCAGGAGAAAGCAATTCCGACCAACTCGGCGACAAGCGGATTTATGGAAGTGGTTTCTGTATCAAAACAGACAACGGATTGTTTCAATAGATTTTTGAGAAATAATTCCATCGCCATTCCGCCCGATACACTTTGGTATACATGAGGTATGTCCGCGATGGTCTTCCTGCTCGATACTTCCTTAATGGTTGCCGCAGAAGTACCATCGTTTCCGAACAGCGTAAATTGCCCGCTCCCGGCTGCCTGGGATTGTTTTTTGGCCGTTTCGGTGCTTGTTACCTGGGTTTGCGTTTCCTCTACCTCTCCTGAGAAGATCTTAATGAACTGCTCCCTGAGGCGCCTGAATTCCAGTTGCTCAAACAACTCCTGTACTTTATCACCGTCTGGCATGGAGAGTTCATAATCTTCGGCATGGAAAGTTACATCACAGTCAATACAGATGGTGGCCAGTCTTTTGGAAAGTAATCCCAGTTCCGCATGCTCCTCCACCTTCTCCTTCATCTTACCTTTTAACTTATCGGTATTTGCCAGGAGGCCTTCCAAAGAGCCAAATTCCTCAATAAACTTTCTGGCGGTTTTATCTCCTACTCCCGGTAAACCGGGAATATTGTCACTGGCATCGCCCATCATCCCAAGATAATCTATCACCTGCTCCGGGCGTTCCACACCAAATCTTTTTTTAACTTCGGGTATCCCCCAGATCTCTATGCCATTTCCCAACCGTGCAGGTCTGTACATAAAAATATTCTCCGAGACCAACTGGCCGAAATCCTTATCAGGGGTAACCATAAATACTTTATAATTTTCCTTTTCCGCCTGCTTGGCCAGAGTACCGATAAGGTCATCGGCTTCCCATCCTTCCAGTTCCACCACCGGAATATGCATCGCCTTTAAGATTTCATGGATATAGGGCACGGCCACCTGGATGGCATCCGGGGTTTCATCCCTGTTGGCCTTATATTCCGGGAACAGCTCTGTTCGTTCCGCACTTCCTCCCTTATCAAAGCAAACTGCCAGATGATCGGGTTTTTCTCTCTTGATCACATCAAAAAGGGAATTCATAAAACCCATTATAGCTGAGGTGTCCATCCCTTTGGAATTGATCCTGGGGTTTTTAATAAGGGCGTAGTATCCCCTGAAGATAAGGGCGTATGCATCTAATAAAAAAAGTCGTTTCCGGTCTGCCATTTTTAAAAAGTTAGAAATACGAAGTTAGAAATTTGAACGGAATAAGTTGCCTTGGACTTTGGACTATGACACGCAATACTATTTACATTAAATTAATAATATTCCGCTGTTCGAAGTTTGCAACTTCGAAGCTCTAGTCTTCCAGTGCAAAGATGTAAGCTTCACGTTGTGATTGAGAAGTCTACAAATTCGCAAAACGCATTAGGAAGTAAGATAACTGCCGGAAGGGTTATTAACATGCCCCTCATCAGAGAAGGTCCTGTAGGTAAATCCCGGTTGAATACAGTATCCGCCGGTTTCACCCCTTTTATTGATAGCGATAAAACCAATCTGGAAATCGAGCTTATCCTTATTTTTTTCAATTATTCGTTTAACCCCTTCTTCACAGGCTTCCTGAGCCGATTTTCCCTGTCGCATCAGTTCCACAATAAGAAAACTGCCCACGGTGCGTACCACCTCTTCGCCAACACCCGTTGCGGTGGCTCCGCCCACCTCGTTATCCACAAATAAACCTGCCCCTATTATGGGAGAGTCACCAACCCTGCCCGCCATTTTATAGGCCATGCCGCTTGTGGTGCAGGCACCCGAAAGATCTCCGTTTTTGTCAATAGCCAGCATCCCTATGGTATCATGATTCTCTATGTTTATAACGGGCTTGTATTTAGCCGTTTTTTTCCATGCAAGCCATTCCTTTTTTGATTGTTCGGTTAAGAGGTCTACCTTTTTAAACCCTTTTTCATAGGCAAACCTTTCGGCTGCTGCTCCGGCCAACATTACATGAGGGGTATCTTCCATGACCTTGCGGGCAACAGAAACAGGATGGGCGATATGTTGCATACAGAGCACAGCGCCGCAGTTACCGTCCTTATCCATGATACAGGCGTCCAGAGTAACATTGCCATCCCTGTCTGGCCGGCCGCCTAGGCCTACGGTCTGGTTATTTACATCGGCCTCCTCTACCTTTACACCCTCTTCAACGGCATCAAGGGAGGTGCCCCCGTCTTTCAGAATTTCCCAGGCCCTGGCGGTGGCATTGTGAAAATCCCAGGTGCATATTGCAATGGGTTTTATTGCTTCGCTTATGGGAGGTGTTTCAGTTTTCTTATGGTTTACTTCCCGGCAAGTTGCCAGAACAGGGGTTGCTATAAAACCGGCGGTGGCCGCACCTGAATTTTTTAAAAAGGTTCTTCGTTCCATCAATTCGATTTTTTTAGTTTTAAAGGAAGAAAAGAAGAAGACTTCATCCTTGTCATCGTTTTACTTTCGTAAACACCCGGTGCTTATCTGGCAAAATCTAAAAAATTAGTATTGCATGCTCATTTCATCGATTGCGGTTGTTTACTTTTATCGAGCTAAATATAAGGAATATGATCGTAGAAGTTTGTGCCAATTCTTTGCAATCGGCCCTTAATGCCCAAAGTGCGGGAGCGGACAGGATTGAACTTTGTTCGGAACTCGGGATAGGAGGCATAACCCCCTCTTACGGGCTTCTTAAAAAAATAAAGGAACTGCTTACAATTCCCGTTCATGTCCTGATAAGGCCCCGAAGCGGTGATTTTACCTATTCCCGGACTGAATTTGAAACTATGAGGGAGGATATTGTCCAATGCCGGAATATGGGTTTTGAAGGTATCGCTACAGGATTATTGCATGCTGATTTTTCTTTGGATCTGGAACGGACAGGTGAACTAGTTGAACTGGCAGGTGAGATGATATTTACCTTTCATCGTGCCTTCGATTGGGTAAAGGAACCGATGAGCACTTTGGGGCAACTTGAGGATCTGGGCGTTAACATACTGCTTACTTCAGGTCAGCAAAAATCGGCAGTTAAGGGGCTGGCACTTTTAGAACAACTGCATTTGAAGACCTCAAAATGCGTTATCATGCCCGGGGCAGGAATAAATGAAGGGAATGTAAATGCGTTTAAAAAAAGTGGTTTTAAAGCTATTCACTTATCGGGAACCCAATTTCATAAAACGTTATCTGCCGCACCCCCAATAGCTATGAAGAGTCCGGCACATCTAAAAGAAGATATCATTGCCCTGACGAATCCCGAGCGTATTGAAAAAATTGTGAAAATGGTTAAATAAAGCGTAAAGGAGTTAATCCTTGGTAAGGGAATCAGATATATTTGCACAAAAATAGCACTATGCTACGTTGGATCATTTTTTTAATCATTTATTTCATCATGGGTTTTTACACCCTGCAGGCTCTTAAAACGGCCACTAGGTATCCCTGGGTGTACTATGCCACAACTATTGTTTCGCTGATCGTATTAGGTAATTTTATCTATCAGTTTACATGGGGTGCCGAAGACGGAAGGGTTTTGAGCAGGCCTAAAAGTTACGCTTTTGGTTTCCTGCTTGCTATTCTCACCTTTAAAATTATAACGATCCTCTTCCTTTTCTCGGAGGATATTTTCAGGTTTCTTACCGCTACGTATCAGAAGTTATTCGGAACGTCCAAAGAATTTAGCCTTCCAACCCGGCGAAGGTTCCTAAGCCTGATGGCATTGGGTATTGCCGCACTGCCTTTTGGGGCTTTGCTTTATGGGATGTACCAGGGAAAATACAACTTTAAAGTCCTCAAATACACTTTGGAATTCAATGATCTCCCGGGGGCTTTTGACGGATATCGGATCACCCAGATCTCGGATATCCACAGCGGGAGTTTTGACAATAGAAAAAAAATTGAGTATGCCGTAGGACTGGTCAACCAGCAAAAAAGCGATGTTATTTTTTTTACGGGTGATATGGTGAACAATAAAGCAGAAGAAATGAAACCATGGGCAGAACTCTTTGCCTCCCTGGAGGCGCCCGATGGCAAATTTTCTATACTGGGAAATCATGACTATGGGGATTATGTTACCTGGGATTCCAAAGAATTAAAAGAAAAGAATCTGGAGGACCTGAAGCAGTTGCAAAGTGAAATTGGTTTTGACCTGCTATTGAATGAAAGCAGGTACCTCACAAAGGGCAATGACAGGTTGGCTTTGATAGGTGTTGAGAATTGGGGCAGGGGCGGATTCAAAAAAGCGGGGGATCTAAATAAGGCAAGTACCAACATTGATCCGAACGATTTCAAAATCTTGCTAAGTCACGATCCTTCGCATTGGGAAGATGTTGTGATACAGGACGACTACCATTATCATCTCACTTTGAGCGGCCATACGCACGGGATGCAATTTGGAATAGAGATCCCGGGATGGGTAAAATGGAGTCCTGTAAAATGGCGCTATAAATATTGGGCGGGTGTCTATGAAGAATTGGGACAACTTATTAATGTAAACAGGGGTTTCGGTTTTATCGGTTACCCCGGGAGGGTAGGAATCTGGCCGGAAATTACGGTGATCACCTTAAAAAAGAAATCGTTGGCCCGAATTTAATTGAGGGGAATAACACAAAATTGCCGCCACGTTTAGTTTTTTAACATTTTTTCTTACATTTGATCCGTAACCCAATGAATTATGTATGGCTAAATTCGGTGAACTTATAGATCTGAAAATTCCCGTGTTGCTCGACTTCTATGCAGAGTGGAATGAACAATCAACGGCCATGCATCCTGTATTGAGGGATGTTGCAGCTGCGCTGGGAGACAAGGGCAAAGTCATAAAGATCGATGTAGATAAGAATAAGGAACTTTCCCAGGCATTACGGGTAAAGGGTCTGCCCACACTAATGATCTACAAAAAAGGTGAAATGGTCTGGCGCCAATCCGGTGAGCAAGATGCCAATACCCTTATCGGTATTCTTAACGAATATCTCTGATTTAATCGAAAAGAATTCCTCGCAGCTTGCTCTGGGCCTGCCTGCCGCAGGCAGGGATAGTTGCCCGCCAGAGGCGGGTAAACTTTTAAGAAATTCTTTATTTCTGGCCCTCCGGAACAAGAATACTATCCATCCTTTCTTCCGTTGCAGTATTATCTACGGCGGTAGTATCTGAAACCGGTACGGTGTCTATCAGATCCGGATCGGGAGACGGCTCCAGTTGCTCTTCATCGAGCAGGTCGTCTTTATAAAAATGACTGAACTGATCTATATATTCATTAAAGACCTGTGTTTCCTTTTCAGCCATTTCCCTGTCGTCATTTTCAATCAGAATATCAATGTTGCGCCGATATGCTTCCATATCAGAAATGATGTCTTCAATAGTATCGTATTGTTCATCCAGGGGAATGCCCGCGTAATATTCCAGTCGTTCCTGGTATATCTTTTTCAGTTTATTAAACAGTTCCCTCGCCTTTGCACTTTCCCCTACTTTGTAATATCCATCAACAAAGGGCTCTACAAACGTATAGAATCCAAAATATTCCACCGGCATGTTTGTCATAGCCAGATTAATGATATCTTTTGCTTTATCGATCTTGTTCTCATTGATAAGGGTTTCTACCAGACGAGCCAGGTTGCTGCGCATGGAGAGTCCCTGAGTCCTTGTCTGGGGGTCGTGATAAATATCCGAACTGCCAGAATTTCCCCAATAGAAATTAGTCACAACATCATACATAAGGTCACTGTCTATTCTACCCATTTCGAAGGCGCTGCGGTTTTCCGTTTTGATGGGTACCAGTTTATAGGCCATTCCATCCAGTTGCAAATAGTCTTTCATCCAAATATATTCTGCCTTGTCAAAACTGCCGCCTGAAAAATATATGGGGCGTTCCCAATTATTGTTGGCCATGATATCGAGCATCAGTATCCTATTCTTGGGCAAGGCGCTTTTAGGGAGGTCAATATCTATGTAGTCCACGATAAGGGCACTGTCTTTCTCTTTTACCAACCCGCTTTTTAAGACATTTTCTTTGTTTACCGGAATACGCACCTGATGGGTAGGGTAATACACCAGATCGAGCGTGCTTTCGGAATACTCGCTGAGATCCGCGCCCTGTTTTTCGAGAATATATCGCAATTTGGTCTGTGGCTTATCACTTGCTACCCAGTTCATAAAATCCTTTATATCCCATCTTTTTTCCGCGATCCCGGGAAGTCCCTGGTAGTAGATAACGTCCCTGTTCCCATACCTGTATAGATTGTGAGTAAGTTGGGACGGGATCGGATCGCTTTTATAGGCCTTGTGTTTCATCTGGTCTACATACCAATCTGTGGCAAAAAGGCTGGTACAGATAATACGTACGTCGGTTCTGTGTCCTTCAATTTCCTGTACATACCACAGCGGGAAGGTATCATTATCCCCTATGGTAAAAAGCATGGCCCCCGCATCTTTCTGGGTTGAGTCGAGGTATGACATGGCGCTGGCCTTGGCAGTATAGCGGTTAGAGCGGTCGTGATCATCCCAATTCTGGAAAGCCATAACTCCGGGAACCGCCAAAAGGCAGACTCCAAGTACTATAGGGGCAAGAATTTTCGGTTTCATGCGCTTCTTGAATTCATCAAAGAGGCCATACACCCCCAAACCTATCCACAGCGCGAAAATGTAAAAGGAACCAACCAGCGAATAGTCTCGTTCCCGGGGTTGAAAAATATAGGGATTTGTATAAAATTGTATCGCTATACCTGTAAACATAAAGAAGACGAAGAGCACCCAAAACTGCTTTGGGCTTTTAGAGATCTGAAATACCAGGCCTATGATCCCCAACAGCAAAGGCAAAAAGAAATAGGTATTTCTGCCTTTGTTATCCAGTACGTCACCCGGAAGGTTACTCTGGCTGCCGAGCCGGAGACTATCAAGGAATCCTATGCCGCTGATCCATTCGCCATTACCATTATAACGCCCCTGAATATCGTCTTTCTTTCCTACAAAATTCCACATAAAATAGCGCCAGTACATATATCCAAATTGAAATTGGAACATATACTTTACATTCTGCCAGACAGACGGGGGCTGCACTTCTATGTATTCACCGAATTGTTTTAAAAAGCCGATGTACTGTTCCTCATCGATCTCTCCGTTGGCATAGCCTGTTTTTAGCTGATTTACGGCCTTGCGCAGTTCCTCGTTGGAGGTCTTCATTTTAAAATCGAGAGGCCCGAAATATTTCATATAATTCTCCGCATGCTGATCACTCCACATTCTGGGGAGAATACCTGTATGCACTTTATTTGGGCCCTGCATAGCATCCTTATATTTATTTACTATGATGTATTTGCCCAACTTCTCGTCTTTTTCATATTTTGGTTTATCATCTCTGTCCTCACCAGGGGGAGCGAAGAGATCTGAATAATAGGTTCCGTAGATCGGACTGTCAACGCCAGGGTATTGTTCCCGGTTATAGTAGGCCAGGAGCGACCTGGCATCCGAAGGATTATTTTCATTGATCACCACATTGGCATTTGCACGAATGGGAAGCATAAGCCAGGAAGAAAAGCCAAGGATCAGGAACATGCCGCAAAGTACCAGGGTATTTGTTGTTTTATAGTTGTGTTTCCGTGTAAACCGCAATCCAAAATAGAAGGCGGCCGCGAATATGAGACCCATGATGATGGTCCCGGAATTAAAGGGCAACCCAATGCTGTTAATAAAGAATACTTCGCTCCAGCCAAAAAGTTTTAAAACATAGGTCAGCGAGAACTTGTAAACCATCATCAGAATGGCGATGACCGCCAGGTTGGCCAGCAGGAAATTTTTAACGGTTGTGGATTTGTATTTTTTAAAATAGTAAAGCAATCCAATGGAGGGAATAGCCAGGAACCCCATGAACTGAATTCCAAAGGTGAGCCCTATAACAAAGAAGATCAAAACAAGCCAGCGATTGCCCCTTGGATTGTCCAGATCGTCTGTCCATTTGAGTCCCATCCAGAGCAGCCCCGCCATTACAAAACTCGCCATGGCGTACACCTCCGTTTCTACAGCATTGAACCAAAAACTATCCGAAAAGGTGAATGCCAGGGCTCCGACCGCTCCGCTTCCCAGCACGGCTATTTTTCTTCCCTTGGTAAGCGCCCCGTCCTGGGCGATCAATTTTCTGGTGAGGTTTGTGATGGTCCAGAACATAAAGAGTACGGTAAACGCACTCGAAACAACAGCCATGTAGTTCACCATTTTAGCAACCTGATCCGCCTCAAAGGCAAACATGGCGAAAAACGCCCCGATCATTTGCAACAGGGGCGCGCCTGGGGGGTGAGCTACCTGCAACTTGGCCGAGGTGGTGATGTACTCTCCAGCATCCCAGAAACTACCTGTTGGCTCAACGGTAAGACTGTAGGTGATAAAGGCTATAAAAAAAACAAACCATCCAATGATGGTATCCCATTTTTCAAAGTTATATGAAAACATGCAATATGAAGTTTTAGTGAAACCCTCTTTTGAACGGTGAAGTTCTAGGAGGATAGCTTGAACTAATCCTGCTTTATGGCTGAATTGGTTTTTTGCCATTCTACAGCTAACGGGGCGAATTTACTAATAAATATAGATATGGGGGTATATAATTGATAAACCTTTAACAGCTTTTAAACCCTTAATTTTTCAGATTATTGTTACCTAAAATATTTGCCGAAACCAAAGTTTGTCTTAAATTTGCGGGCTCTTAAACGGCATTGGCCTATGGTGTAATTGGCAACACAGCTGGTTTTGGTCCAGTCGTTCTAGGTTCGAGTCCTAGTAGGCCAACGGAGTTGGACTAGCCCAGCGAATTTCGCTGGGTTTTTTGTGGAACAAAAATTGGGATGAGAAGTTTATCCGGAAGCCAAGGCGAAGGAAGTCCTAGTAGGCCAACTCGGGAATCCCTAGATTTTATTTGAATCAGGGGATTTTTTATTTCTAGGTACAACATAGGTACAACAAATGAGTATTAAACAATATATCGTATTTGGCTAAACTTAAAAGCCTTGAATTATTAAGTTGCCATACTTTTAGGGAAGCCTACACATTGGCGGACGGTTATTTTTCATTTTTTCCGCCCAGAATTGGCAGAAAATCTCGAAAAAAGAAGAGCTAACGCCCTTAAGCAGACAAATTAAAGAACAAAACCGTTCTGTCCGAGTGGTTAGTCCATCTGTGGACAGATTTTAGATTCTACCACGTTCTGCTAATCACCTCCTCGACACTGTTCGCTAACGTTCCGGTTATGATTTCGGTCTGGAATTTACGGCTTGCCACGTTTTATGTGGTAGTAAATTCAGGCTGCAAAATCAAGCCGTTTAAAGGTAGGAATATTCCGGTTTTCTCTAAGGGAAGACTGAATTATAGCCGGTGTTGCATTAGTACTTTTTCAATCCACGAAAGTCTCTTTGATAATATCCTTACATTTTTGAATTTCAGATTTGGTAAGTCCGTCAAACATTTTGATTATCCGTTTTTTGTCCACAGTCCGGATTTGGTCGATGGCGACCATACCTTTTTTTCGATTGTGCACTACCGAAATCCTTGTCGGATATTTTTTCATGTTCGTTGTCATCGGAGCCACGACTATTGTGTTCAGAAATCTGTTCATTTCATTTGGAGAAACGATTACACAGGGACGAGTCTTTTTTATTTCACTTCCGATTTTAGGGTCAAGATTCACCAGTACGATGGAATATTGTTTTAATTCCATTCATCAAGATTTTCGTCGTCGAACACGTCGTTCATTAGGAGCTTATCATCATGGTTCATTCGCATTTTCTCAAAGGCCTTCTCCCAATTCCTTCTAGGTTTTTCGATTGGTTTGAGAATTATCTGTTCTTTTTCTAGAATCAGTTCGACTTTGTCCTTGATGTTATACTTTTCCAAAATTGTTTTGCTTAAGCGAAGTCCTTTTGAATTCCCGATTTTTATTATAGATATTTCCATAAGTTCTAAAATGTTATTACAAAGTAATCACATTTATTTGAAATATCAAAATTTGTTCGGTATTAATGCTAACGGTCTGGCTATGATACGTTGCGGACATTTCCCCAGGAAACAGTCCTCCATAGCCCTAAGATAGCTTTTTACGTAGGATTTCCGTTTAGGAAATCCGCCGCAATGGATTATAGGTTTTGTTGAACGAATACTTAGTTATTGTCATTAGTGCTTTCCGCTATGCAATTGTGATATTCAAATGTTTACCTAGTCCCAATTCAATCAGTTTGTAATACGTTGAAACTCGGATATCACTCAATCCCCGTTCAATTCTTGAAATGTAGCTTTTTTTCGTGCCAGTTCTTTCTGCAAGCTCTTCTTGTGTCAGATTCGCCTCCTTCCGAGCTTCTTTTAGCATTACCCCTAAACGGAAGGCAAGTGAATCCGCGTCATATTTATCACGCTTTCCAGTTCCTTTGTTTCCATACCTTTTAATCAGGATGTCTTCAAAATCCGTTACATTTTTCATATCAGCTGTTTTTATTTTTTAAATATTCCTTTTTTAATTTTTCGGCAAGTTTGATTTCCTTCTTCGGTGTCTTTTGGGTTTTCTTAACGAAACAATTCGCAAGCATTACTAAATTCGCGTCGTCAAAAAAGCATAAAATCCGAATACTCATGAAAGTCGTTATAACACAAACTTCATAGATTCCGTCTGTGTTTTCGAGAGCTTTAAAGAATTTTTTCGGGACACGTTGTTCAAATCGAACTAAATCCAGTACGTATCCAATTTTGACTTGAACCTTTTCTTCTTGAGACTCGTAAAAGTCAATGAAGTAATTCTTGTACGCTTTAATTTTCCTTACCACAGCATAAAGTTAACTAATTAGTAAACAAAATTAATAAAAAAGTTACAGAATTTTTTAGAAAAGATGGATTTTACAGTATTAATGACAACGTTTAGCTATGACCAGTACGGGAGCAAAATGGCATTTGCTTTCCGCCACGCACATCGCAAAATTTTTTAGTTTTGTTTTTTCTTTTCCTGTCCAAAGCAAAATCCAAAAGATTTAGCGGACCTGCCTGCCTTCATAAAAATACGCAAACCTTTCGATGAAGCCTGAGGCCCGTATTGTTTATAGATTTTGTGTGTGCCCAGCATGGGCATCTTTTATTTACCGAAAGGTAAATGATTAATCTAGAGGGTGCAAGTCCCTTATGGGCGGGGGTAACGCTCCGAACCATTAGTAAGTCGCAAGGGTGGTAACTGCGAGGTTACATCTG
>JBGTNL010000051.1:0-15298 GCA_041743085.1 Flavobacteriaceae bacterium | reverse complement strand
GTTCGTTATTTAGTCGGAACGCCTTAATAACTTAATAATCAATAACCCAGTAACTATTATGGCCAAAATGTTCTTAGAAACCGAAAGTCTTGCACTAAAGCGCATACCTGCCTGCCGCCTTTAGGCAGGGTTTCAACTAACGAATGAGACCAATGAAAGTCCTTTTTATATTGAGTAGAATTGAAAAAAACGGGGTTACCACCCACGCCCTGGATTTGGCCAGAGGCCTGGTAAGGCACGGACATAAATTAGTCCTGATAACCGGTGGTATCTATGGGGGCGTTACCAACACGCACTACGAATACTTAAGGACTATTCTCAAGGATTTTGAGGAGTTGGGAACGGAGATCCATTTTTTTGAGATCCCTAAAGGGTCCCTCCCAAAAAAAGCGTTAACGGCGGTTGCCTCCATAATTAAAGTCCTGCGCCTTATCCCCGGAATCCGGGCAGATGTCATCCATTGTCAGTCCCCCAATACCACTTTTATGCCCTGGTTATTGGGAAAAAGGTTTATTACAACTGTACACAGCGATCTGCTAAAGCCCAATATCATGTATAAAAACCCAACCAAATTAATAGCCGTTAGCGGGGAATCAAAAAAATATGGCATTCGGGTGCTGAAGGCAAAAGAAGCGGATGTGCCCATTGTGCTGCATGGCATATCCAAAAGATTTTCAGTACCCCTGCCCAAGGATAAGGTGCTGCAAATTAAGGCTGAAAATAATATCCCGATCAATAAAATTGTTATCGGCTTTGTGGGCAGGATAACCGAGGTAAAAGGTCTCGATATTCTCATCAAAGCGATAGATAAGGATCTGCCGCCAGAGCTCAGGGAAAAGATACATCTCATCTTTTTAGGGGACTATTATCTGGAAACCGATAAAAAATGGTTGACTGAACTCATTGATACCTCTTCCATATCGGGGCAGATAAGTCTTATTCCTTTTCAGGATCCTCAACCTATTTATCAAATTTTTGATATTTTTGTTCTTCCCTCAAGATCAGATACCTTTGGTTTGGTTGCAGTTGAAGCTATGATGAGTGGTTGTTGCACCGTTAGGTCGGATTCGTACGGCGCATACGATCAAATAAATCATGGGACCGATGGTTTTATTTTTGAAATGGACAATCACGCCCAACTTGCCCAAATTCTACAACAGCTCCTTACAGATACGGCTTTAAGGGCCGCTGTAGCCAAAAAAGGTAAAGAAAAAGCGTTGAAAAATTTTACAATAGACTCTATGACATTGAAGACCATAGAGGTGTACAAATCCATATTGCAACCAAAACGTGTATGATCAGAATTATAACGTCCAAGTCAGAATGGGGAGACGCTTTAAAAGAAGTACGATCATTCGATTTTTATCATACCTTCGACTATCATCAGATTTCCAAAACAAGGGCAGAGGAGGCTGTTCTTATTTCATACAGGGATCGAAAATCCATTATTTTGCTCCCACTGCTGTTGCGGAGGATCTTTGATTCGGATTATTATGACGCGACGTCCGTTTACGGATACGCCGGCCCTTTGGGAGTTAATATTGATAATGGTTTTGATGCCAAAAGGTTTCAGGAGTGCCTGGATGATTATTTCCTGGAAAAAAAGGTCGTTGCCGTCTTCTCTCGCCTTAATCCCTATATCCCTGAACAGGATGCCCTGTTGAGCGGGATAGGCGTTATTAAATCTATTGGTAATGTAGTAAATATAGATATTACCAAGACACCGGAGGCTCAGAGGTCGGCCTACAGAAGGGACACTCGCAGCCGAGTAAACAAGGCTCGCAGGCTCTGTTCGGTTAGACTTGCAAGGGGGCCGAAAGACATTGAGGCCTTTGTAAATATTTACCGCGAGACAATGGAAAAATTGGATGCGGATGATTCTTATTTTTTTGACAAAGAGTATTTTTTCAATTTCCTGGAATGCGAAGGTTTCAAAACCGATATTTTACTGGCCATTCATAATGATACCGGGGATATTACCGCCGGATCCATGTTTGTTAAAACCAATGACATAGTACAATATCATCTCTCGGGAACTAAAACAGAATACATGAAAATTGCCCCGGCCCGACTTCTGTTGGATGAAATGCGGTTAATGGCAACCAAACAAGGGTATCGCTATTTTAACCTGGGAGGCGGCTATAAAAACAGGGAAGATCCGTTATTTGACTTTAAATCTTCCTTTTCAGACGATTATAAATCCTTTAAGATATGGACGCATGTGGTAGATCGGGAGAAGTATAGAGAGTTTACCGTACTCTCCAAAGTTGAGGAAAACAACGATTTTTTCCCGGCTTACAGAGCCTAAAAATATACAATGAATTTAAAAATATGTTAGTATTTGTTGTACCTATAAAAAGCAAACAGGTCTCCTCCAATTGGGGGGTTTTTACACTACTTATAGAGCGCACCATGCGATCAATTTGTCAGCAAAGCTCGCCGAATTTTAAGATTGTTGCAGCATGTCATGAGATCCCCAATATCAATTTTAGTCATCCGTCCCTGGAGTTCATTCAGGTAGATTTTGAACCACCAACACCCGAAAATATTAAAAAGTACCAAGGGGATGATAACTATAGAAACGGAGCTAAGGAAGCGGATAAGGCCAAAAAACTTATGGCTGGCATTGAATATGGAAAAAAATATAACCCCTCACATTTCATGGTTGCCGATGCGGACGATTGTATTCATAGGGATCTTGTGAGATTTCTAGAGAAGGACCAGAACAAAACTCTGGGCTGGTATTTTAAAAAGGGTTATATCTATAACGAAGGCAGTAATCTGATTTTTTTGAATAAAAATACCTTTAATATCCTATGCGGTACGTGCATTGTTATTAAGGCGGACTATATTAACCTTCTTTTTCAGAATACACCCCAGCCACTGTACAATCACGATTTTATGGAGCTGGAAGGGGGTAAAAGACTTACGCCACTCCCTTTTGCGGGAGCTGTTTACAGCATAGGGAACACGGAAAATTATTGTAGTACCCCGGAGGCGGTTAAAAAAATGAACTCCTATAATTTTCTGACTGTGGATTTTTACGAGAATATTATCCGTAAACTGGCAAAATATAGCGTTCGACCTGTTACAAGAAGCTTTCGAGAGAAATTCGGTCTTTACAAATTGGATTTTTCTACTGTTTTTACCTAACCACCTGGCATTTTGGTAATAAAGAATTTCTTAAAAAGTTTACCCGCCTCCGGCGGGCTACAGGGGTATACCTCGCCAGGCCCGGCACAGGTTTCGCCGGTTTCATTTCGGCAAGCTCAATACAAGCATTTCGACCTAAAGGTCGAAAAACGAAATTCTGTCATTTAGATTCCCGCTTTTGCGGGAATGACATTTCCGCAGCAAGCTGCGAGGTATTCTTTTCGACTAAAAGGAAACCAAATTAAGTTGATTACGTAAGTAGATAAAATTGGTCTGCACGACAGATCACAGCGAATGAAGCCATATAAAAATCAAATTAGACCTCGAATTCATAGGATTTTTACATTCTAGTCTTGTTTCAAATCCTAACCTTCAACCTATTTTTTAAACTGCCCGAGGCGGGCATGTTAAATAGAAGTGATTTAATAAGGGCAAAAATAAGTGGATACCATCAGATTATTAACATATCCTATTGCTATAACAACAGATCCAAGGTATGATCACTACCTTGGCCTGTTCCCCGAGAATCCGTCATATAGGAGAGAATTACTTCTGCCACGCCGTAATCAGGACGGGGAACTCTTCTATTTTATAATGCTTCGTGAAGAAACTACACTGGCAATCATGCCGCTGCTACTTAGAAAAATAGTACTGAATGAAGCGGACACGGGATATCATGACGTTATTTCCCCTTACGGATATAGTGGCCCTCTTTTTCAAAAAAATAGCACCGAAGAGGTTATTGCGCATTTCTGGAAGCTGGTAGACCAATGGTATTCAGAAAACAAAGTCATCTCTGAATTCATTCGTTTTAATATGGATAAAAATTGGTTGGGTTATAGCGGCAAATTACAACCAACACTGAGTAATGTTTGCGGTATAATCCTCCCCGAAGAGGTACAGTGGCAGAATTTTAAGCCCAAGGTCCGGAATAATTTCAGAAAAGCAGGGAAAGCCGGCTTGATCGCCAACGTTCATCACAATAGGATCACCAATGAAAATATATCCCATTTCTACCAAATCTACAGGGAGACCATGCAGCGTAAAAATGCTTCTTCCCAATACCTCTATGACCTTGAATACTTTACGAACTTTATAAACAAAAATCTGGATTGTTGTGCCCTGGCAATGGTTTATAAAGATGGCATCCCCATTTCAACAGAACTTTTACTGTTATCCGAGGACAACGTTTATTCTTTTTTGGGCGGCACCGATGCTGACTATTTTGTATACCGGCCCAATGACCTTCTGAAAATTACCGTGCTTAACTGGGCCAGGGAAAAAGGATACAAGAAGTATTTTTTAGGCGGTGGAAGATCTGATAACGACAGTCTATACAAGTATAAAAAGGATTTCTTTCCAAAAGACAATGACGTTATCTTTTATACGGGTAGAAAAGTTCTTGATAAGGAGGCGTACAACCGCCTTGTAAAAGAGACCCGGTCCGATCTGCTGGCAAACCGTGCCAATTATTTCCCGCTGTATAGGCTACTGCCAACAACATGACCCTCCTTATTTTCACCTTTGCAATAATCCGCGATAAGTTCGGAAATCAGGAACCTTCCGCGATCGTTCCAGTGTTTATCGTAAATTAAGGTGGTGGGGGTTTTTTGAACTGCTCAACTTTTTACCAAAGTCCCGATACTTATAGCCTTCGGAATCCGGATGATCGAGAAAAACAGAAGGAGTGGCACTCACGTTCAATAGAATAACATTTTTCTCTTTGTCGAAATTGTAGCGGGCCACCAAATTTTTAAAATTGGTAAGCCTGAGATCTGGCCAATATGCCTCCAATTATTAACGTGGTTTTGGTTGAAAGATGATATCCTTTTCCAATAAAAAATTTCTTGAAAGTTTACCCGCCTCTGGCGGGCAACTATCCCTGCCTGCGGCAGGCAGGCCCGAGGCAAGCCATAGGGGAATTACTTAGATTAAAAGACCGGGGTTTAGTAGGTATGATTTTTATCAAAAAAGTGCGCTGTAACCAACTTTTCCTATACTAAATTATGGGAAGTTTATCTTCATCTACTTCCATATTTCTCTCTTAATTCACAACAAATGACCAAAAACGTATGGTTTCGCTTGGTGTAGAGGGTTTTACCGCCACTGCCTTATCAATGATCATAGTCATTTCCATCGATCAAAATTCTCCTGCGCTTATCGTTATAATTTTCGTTAAAGAGGCTGCGCGCCGGCTCCAGGTAGGGACTTTGAATGCTGCCGATGTCCATGATACAATGGAACAAATCGTCAGACACGAACGGTAATTCCAAATTAGAGGCAATAGTTGCGGCTTTATCGGGCTGTAAATCAATAAATTCATCGGATAACCAAACCACAAAAGGAATTTCAACATTGGCCTTCGGCATTACATTGGAATAATCATGACCCACCCTCTCCTGTTCATCGTATAGGTTTTCACCGTGATCCGAGGTGTATATTGCCGTAGTCAAGGAGTTTTTCATCGCTGCATCCCGTTGTATGGCGTTTAGCAGGCTATCCACTATATAATCATTGTACAAAACGGAATTATGATACTCCGCTATAAGTTTTTCGCGCGATCCTTTTCCTTTAAAGTGATCAAAACTTTTAGGGTACCTTTTTGAGTAGGTGTTATGATTACCCATTAAATGCAAAACAATAAATTTCTTATTTACTTTTTCGTTCAGAACTTGTTTAAACGGTTCAAATAATCTGGAATCGTGTGACCGGTTTAAAATGGCTTCCTGGGATGAATTACTGGAGATATTGACAAAATTAGAATAGTCCGCTTTGCGGGCAATTGAACTAATAATATTATCCCACAGCCCAATTGGCGTCTGATTCGAGATCCAATAGGTCTTGAATCCGGCAGAGTGAAAAATATCCAACAGGTCAACACTTTTAGCAAAGCCCATCCAGTTCTCCAGATTTGACTCCGATAGAATAGAGGGAACGCTCAAAGTGGTGTACGAATAGGGCGAAACAACGTTGCTAAAAGCATAGATATCCTTTCTTTGTCCCAGTTTAGGATTAGTTAATGAAGATCCTTCATAAAGCGACATATGGTTTCTGCTGCACGACTCGCCAATAATCAGGACAAAAGTCTGTTGCGGATGTTCAGAAACCGACCGCGCCTCTACTTTTTGTAGTTTATTTTCTGCTATGGCCTTGTTATATTTGGCCAAATCAACTGTTATGGCATATATGACCTTTACCACCTGGGGTACAAGCCTGATCTTCGGAATTGATCCCAACAGGCTTAGAAATATCATTCCGGGGATTAGAACGGCTATCCCCATTTGGTAAGGCCGGTACTTGAGTCTCGATATAAGGCGGCCGGGGAGCTGTCCCAATGCCAAAATAAAAAGTAGGGTATAGGGTACTAATGCAGTGAGTGCAAAGGTTGATTTTAAATTAAGGAAGTCGAGGGCCTCTTCCAGATTGGTGCTGAAAAAAATCAGCAGGCTGGTAATCGTTAAAGGACCTTTAACCAATAGCCAATGTACAATTTCAATGAATCCGATAAAAAAATAAAAGACTACAGCACCTTGGTATATAAATTTCTTTCGAAAAACACAAAATGGAATTGTGAATAACAATAGCCACAGTAGATTGATCAAAATTGAAATAGGATGCACCAGTTCAGGATCAATAAGATATCCCACAAGAATCGGTGACAGCACCAACATCACTAAATATCTGGGAAAGTATTGTACCAGGTCGTTTAAACCATAATTAACTTTTCTCATATACATCTAAGTTGGTTATTTATGTATTTTTTTATTGTTGTCCGGTAATACCAAAACTGTAAGTATATTGGGCGTTCCCATTATATTTGTTATCCAAGGGCTTGCTTTTCGTACATTGCCAACAAGCACCTGAAATCAACTATATGATTTCGGTTGGTCACGATCAGGTCTTACGTCTTATGTCTTGTAGCGCAGCGGTCTTACCTCTTTAACCGGACATTTGTGATATCTTTTATAAAAATGTTTCCGGAGCGACATTAATCTTTTCTCCTGCCAGAAGGTGATCAATTGATATCAGAATGCAGAGACACCAAACTGGGATCTTCTGTTTGCCCTATGCTCATCCTCCGTACAATGTATCCCGTCATCGCAATGATTTGTAAGTTGATTTTCGCCTAATCCTTCGGTTTCAAGTCGTCGGGGATCTATGCCTTTTTTAATTAAGTAACCCATTGTGCGTCCGGCCCTCCTTTCTGACAACCACGAATTATAATTTTCAGTACCCCTGGAATCCGTAAAAGAGGTAATCGTAAGTTCCACCTTGGCATTATCGAATAATATCTTACTCAATTGATCCAAAATTGCTTTCGATTCCTTGTTGAGGTAAGAAGAATTCAAATCAAAGTATACATGTCCCAGGCTGCTAATGGCCTCCTGCAACTTTTTCCCTCTACTATTTTCGGTATCAATTTTCGCTTTTTCTACAGCTGCCAGTTGGGCAGCTTCTTTTTCCCTGGCCAAGCGGTCCACAAATGCCCTGGCGTCCTCTTCCGCCTGCCGTACTGAGGAAATGGAATCTGTTTCACGTTGCTTTTCCTGCTCCATTTGTTCCCAGACGGTCTGCCTTTTAATACCCTTTTTGGAAATTTCCTTTTCAATGTCGAATTGATAGACCACCCCGGCCGCGTGCTGTATGTGGTTAGATGCCACGGATCCAAAAGACCATTTACCAGATGAGCTGAAATCCATACCCCAGCGTTCCGAAAACCAGGTTCTGAAACCAATTACCGCATTGTAGGTGGCCCGCGTTTTACTATTGGCGTCGGTATACCCCGAACCAACGCCGACATACGGGTCAAACCAGGCTGTTTCCCCGATTACTTTATTTATATCGTATGACAATCTGGTATCAAAACCCAGATAGTCCTTATCCGAGTCGTTAACAATTCCATCGATTATTTTACCCGTCTTATATTTATTGTAAGTTGCTATGAATTCTAAACCAAGGCCACTTTTAAAGTATCTTCCAAGACTTATCCGGGATGGATAAGGGACGGAATTCCATTGGGAATTTAAGGAGAACAGTTCATGGAACACATCACCGGAATCATCTACAATGTTGTAACCAAAACCTAACATCCAGGCATTCGAAATAATGCTGTCTTTTGATGTCGAAGGAAATACTACCTGGGCGACAGAAGTTTTAATGCATAAACATAATAAGACAGTTATCATAACTGTGTAGGTCTTCATGTGGTTAAGATTTAGGGATAATCTTACAGCAAACTTAAAAACATTGATAAATTTCTAGAAATAAACTATTTTAAATGCAGTAAAAATCGACAGAAGCCCTAAAATTCAATTTTTACTATCCAAACCAATCGACAAAGCGTTTTGCCAGTCGACAAATGGCATTATAATCTGGTCAAATGGAAAGCCCTTTAATAATACCCTTGGGTTTTAACCGTTAAGGTCGAGAAACTCGGTATAAAGAGGTATTTTCAATTTTTATCTATCTTACCTTTTCAATGATTTATCTATAATAATCCTAAATTTGCTGACCGGTTTAAATAGCCCTGAAAGAAATATATATGCAAAAAAGTGGAAAATTTGTGATTTCGTTAGACTTTGAGCTATTGTGGGGAATGCGGGATCACAAAACCATCGACGACTACGGTGAGAACATATTGGGTGTTTGGGAAGTTATTCCGAGGATGTTAAAGCTATTTGATGAGTATAATGTAGCCGTTACTTTTGCCACTGTTGGTTTTTTATTTGCGTCCGGGAAAGAAGAATTGCTGGCCTACGCGCCAAAAATTAAGCCGGCTTATAAGGATACTAACCTATCTCCCTACAATGGTCATTTTGATTTGGTTAAAGATAATGAAGAGGGGGATAAATATCATTTTGCTTCAGCGCTCATTGAGATGATACGAAAATACCCCTACCACGAAATAGCAACACATACCTTCTCTCACTACTATTGTAATTCTGAAGGACAGACCATTGAAGATTTCAGAAGGGATATTATCGCTGCGATCTCCATCGCAGATCGGGCCGGAATAAAACTAAAAAGCCTGGTGTTTCCCAGGAACATGTTCAATGGGGAATATATAAAAGTTTGCGAGGAAAATGGTATAGTAGCGTACAGGGGGAACGAGCAAGTTTGGTTTCATAGATCGGAAACCAAAATCTCTAGAATAAAAGGGGTAAGTATGAGGGCATTTCGTCTATTGAATTCCTATATAAACATTTCCGGGCATCATTGTTACTCCCTGGAAGAAATAGCAGGAGAACGGCCTTACAACATTCCGTCGAGCAGGTTCCTCAGGCCCTATTCCCGCAGTTTGAAGCTATTTGAAGGTTGGCGTAAGAAGAGAATTCTGAACAGTATGACCCATGCAGCGAAGAATAACATGATGTATCATTTGTGGTGGCATCCGCACAACTTCGGAAGGGATCAGGATGAAAATTTTGGGTTTTTGAGGGATATTCTGGCCCACTATAAAAAGTTGAACGAGAAATACAATTTCAGCAGTATCACTATGGAGGCCCTGGCCGAACAAATGGACCGTAAAGATGGATAAAAAAATAGTAATGTTGGTCGGACATGGGGAATCCGCAAAATTCTTCTATAATGGCCTTAAAGATGAATTTAAGATTCTGCGCGTCATACGGGCGGGCGCCGCGCCCGGCGGTAGGGTAAAGTTTGTTAAAAGACGAATTAAGCGGCTGGGGCTCTGGAAAGTATTCGGTCAAATTCTGTTTAAAATTCTATGTGTTAAACCTTTAACCTATTTTTCCAGAAAGAGGGTTGAAGAATTAAAAAAGGAATTGCGGTTGTCCGATGAAATTTTTCCTGATGAAGTCTTAATAGACGTCCCCTATGTTAATTCTAATGAATGCCTCAAGGTCTTAAAGAAAACAGATCCCGATATCATTATTGTGAATGGCACGGATATCATATCAAAAAGGATATTGAATGGCGTAGACGCTACGTTTGTTAATACACATGTTGGAATTACCCCTAAATACAGGGGGGTACATGGGGGTTACTGGGCCTTGGCAAGTGACGATGCAGCTAATTGCGGCGTTACCGTACATCTGGTAGATGCAGGAATAGACACGGGTGGTATCTTGTATCAAAGCATTATTAAACCGACGCGGAAAGATAATTTCATAACATATCCCTACATGCAATTTTCCGAGGGTATTCAATTAATGAAAAAATCGCTCAGAGATATTAAGAAAAATACCGTCTCTCCCAAAAAAGGTGGTGCCGAAAGTAAATTGTGGTACCATCCCACGATCTGGACATATCTTTATTTAAGATTTACCAAAGGTATTAAGTGAGCACTTCGGAGGGGTATGAGAAGATTTTAAAAACAAGTAGGACAAATAATCGGCCTGTAGTGGCAAAAATGACGCTTCACTAGTCTGAAATTTATTCCATTTTATCCAGAACAACCTGCTTCTCGGAGCGTGTCATCGCGTATAGGCCAAAAGGCATGACCAAGGCAGTCGATGATGTACCCTGAACATTTTGCCTTTTAATTGCCAGGGTCATTGTATCATCTGTTTCGCCTACTATATGAAGACCTGGTATTTGGGAACTAGTGGTTTTACCACTACAGTAGATAACTACCATTTGCTTTGTAAAATCAATTGTCGGAACGGGTATTCCGGGTTTCCGGGTTTTATTGATCTCCGAAAAAAATCTTTTTAAGGTCCCGAAATCCCTTATCACCTGAATTTCCTGTTGTTCTGTTCCGCCATAATTATCACTCAGCACCAATGCCAGTTCTTCAGGGACAGTCTCCTTTTTTTCTGATTCCGCCAAGGTGTCTTTCTGGCTTTTACAACTTATAGTAATAATTATTATAACTAGTGCTATATATCTCATTTACCAATCAATATATATTCTTATAATTCGATTTAAGAGCCTTATCATAAACAGATTCATATAAGGGCAAAATATGGGTAATATCGAATTCAGACGCTACCTCATACGCATTGTCCTTGAAACCTTCGAGAGTTGCCTCATCTTTTAATATCAGCAGCGCATTCTTAATCATGTCCTCCACATCTCCCACAGCACTTAGAAAGCCGGTTACGCCATGTTTATTAACTTCAGGGATTCCTCCGGCATTGCTCGATATTACTGCTACCTTATTGATCATGGCTTCCAATGCCGCCAGACCAAAGCTCTCAGTCTCCGAAGGCAATAGGAAAAGGTCCGAAAAGCACAATATTCTATCTATTTCATGGCTATTACCCAGAAATACTACCTTCTCTTTAATTTTTAACTTAGTGCATAGCATTTCCGCTTTCTCTTTTTCAGGGCCCTCCCCAACCATGATCAATTTGGCGGGGATCTTTTCCTGTATACCTTGAAAAACGCGTATTACATCCGGAATGCGTTTTACCTTTCTGAAATTGCTGATATGGGTAATGATACGTTCATCATCGTTGGCCATCAACGATCGCTGGCAATCGGTAAAATGTGTACTGCACTTTTTCTTGTCTATAAAGTTCGGTATCACCTCTATTTCTTTTTGTACATTAAATAGTTCCAGCGTGCTTTGCTTTAAATTTTCAGAAACCGAGGTTACCACATCGGATTTGTTTATGCTGAAGGTCACGGCAGGTTTATATACGGGATGATTTCCTACCAGGGTAATGTCCGTGCCGTGCAGCGTGGTGACCATTGGGATGTAAATGCCTTCATCTTCCAATATTTTCTTGGTCATATAACCCGCGTAAGCGTGAGGAATTGCATAATGTACATGTAGTAGTTCTATTCCGAAAAGCTTAATGGTATCCACAAGTTTGCTAGACAGTGCCAGTTCATAAGGTTGATAATGGAAAAGCGGGTACTCCGGTACGTGCACTTCATGAAAGTGGATCTTATTGCTCAGTAATTCCAGGCGGACAGGTTGTTTATAGGTAACGAAATGTACTTCGTGCCCCCGGTTGGCCAGGGCTATTCCCAGTTCTGTGGCAACAACACCGCTCCCTCCGAAGGTAGGGTAACATACAATTGCTATTTTCATCTATTTAAACTTCTATGGATTATGAACTTTCTATCATTTCTGTTATCCGGATCGCTCCCAACAACCTCCGGACGGAACGGAAGGCATTAACCATCTCTTCTTCATGCATATTTCGGACACCTTAGGTACAAAACTACCATTTAATTGGCAACCTAATTTATAATAGAATCATAAATAGCCTTCTGTATTCTGGTGCGCAGGCCGGATCTTATCAACAGGGTATTGGTTGCTGAAGGGTAGGTGCGGTTAGACAGGAAAACATAGATAAGCCCTTCTTCCGGATCTGCCCAGGTATAAGTGCCGGTAAAACCGCTATGGCCAAAACTCTTACGCGAAACACAACCACATGTGGGGCCTTTGTCCTTAATTTGCGGTTTATCAAACCCTACTCCTCTCCTCACATCGTTGTCACAGAAATAACACTTGTTGAATTTTTCTACCGTCCTCTCATCCAAAAATCGTTCTCCTCCATAAAATCCCCCTTGCAGGTACATTTGCATAATTTTAGCCACATCATTGGCACTGCTGAAGAGTCCGGCATGACCCCCTACCCCGCCCTGCATGGCTGCACCCATATCATGCACATAACCCTGAATGATCTGGTACCTGTAGTAATTATCCTCTTCCGAAGGTACAATCCGGTTTAACGGGTACTTATCCAGGGGATTATAACTCATTGAAGTGGCCCCGATCCTTTTGTAGAGGAAATCATCTACCAATCTGTCCAGGCGCGCATTAGAGGTGTCTTCAATATACTTTTTGAGGACATAATAAGCCACATCGCTGTAACGATAGCGATTGGACTTAAGTTCTTGCCTGCCTATCCGGTCATATATGGAATCCTTATAGGCATCCGTTAGGTAAATTCTGTCCGTTATCTTTATGGAAAAACCATCTGCGGGATGATTTCTGTAGAACTCGCTTGACGGTCTTCTTTTTTTATCCAAAGTGTCCACATAAAATGCGATCCAGGCCGGCAATCCGCCATAATGACTCAGCGATTTCAGAACTGTAACATTCTTAAGCTCGGAATCCGAAAGAGCTGGGATAAGCTCCTGAAAGGTAGTATTTAAACCCAGTTTACCTTCCTCCTCCATTTTCATAACGGCAGGTAGCGTAGCCAGGATTTTAGTTAATGAGGCGAGGTCGTAAATGTGGTCCGTACTAATTGAATCAGTCGATTTATACGTAGGCTTTCCGAATCCTTTGTTGTATACAATTTTTCCTTTGCGGGCAATAAGAACCTGGGCTCCCGGGAACATTAACGAATCCAGGCCGTTTTGCACCAGCCGGTCTACTTCCGCCAATTTCATAGAGTTCATGCCAACCCTCTCGGGAGTGCTATATCCCAACCGCATCATAGACTGCAGCATAACACCCGAATTTACAGGAAACTCCGAATGTGCGGTCACTGGCAGTTTTCCCTTTGCCGGAATTGCCCCGAAAAGCAATTGTGCGGTTCCTTCCTGTGCCAGTGGACTATTTTGATAAGCGACCACTACCCCGTCTATATTGTCAAAATTCACAACGTCCAATAGGGCATAGGGCCGCGTAAACAATGTTAAAATGACATTTGAAGTGCGGTCCCTGGCAATTTCCTGAAGCCAAAAAAGTTCATTTTCTGTAAATTGATACGATTTCCAAGGGCTCTCATTGCTTTTATGCAACCCGATTATGACAAGATTGAAGTCGGACAGCTTCTTTTTTAAAGTTGCGATATCTTTACCGTTGATCTGGGTGACAGGGGCATATTTCTTCAACGTATTGATAAAAGGATCACTGTCTGCATCCCCGAATTTTACATAGGCAATTTTCTTATTTTCAAGTTTTTTTATTCCAATTAGATTCAGCTTGTTCTTTGCAACGGTTATCGCATTTTCAATGGCTTCTTCATACATCAATTCGTTCTCACCACCATTTAATTGCTCATACAGACCCTCAACCTGAATTGGCGAATACTTGTGCAGACCAACTTTGTATTTGGCCAGTAATATTTTCTTGACCGAATGTGAGAGTCGCTCTTCTGAAATTTTCCCACGGTCATAGGCTCTTAACATCGTTGCTATTGCGCTTTCAAGATCCCTGGGCATTAACAGGATGTCATTACCTGCGAGGAATGCTTCCAATTCTGTTTCGCCTTTTTTGCCATAATTCGCTACACCTTCCATATTCAGGGCGTCTGTAAATACCAGACCCTTAAACTCCATTTCCTCCTTTAGGAGGTCTGTGATTATTTTTTCCGACAGCGAGGAGGGACGGTTTTTTTTTGATTCCAGTTCGGGAATTTCCAGATGTGCAACCATAACACTGCTGAGACCTTCTTTAATCAATCTTTTAAAGGGATACAATTCAATGCTGTCCAATCGTTCCCTGGTAAAATCCATAACCGGAAGGGATTGATGGGAATCTACCGCAGTATCGCCATGACCGGGGAAATGCTTACCACTAGACAGCACCCCTGCCCGCTCCATGCCTTTCATGAAAGCGATGCCTTTTTGAGCTACATTCTCCCTGTGCTCTCCGAAAGAACGATTACCAATGATCGGGTTCCTCGGGTTAATATTAATATCGATGTCCGGGGCAAAGTTAATATGCACTCCAAGGCGTTTTGCGTGTTTCCCTATTTGATACCCAACTCTTTCAACTATTAAACTATCCGTAATTGCTCCCAGGGTCATATTCCACGGAAAGGCGTAGGTTGAGTCGAGCCGCATGGCCAAACCCCATTCGGCATCCATCCCGATCAGAAGTGGCATCTTAGAGGCGACCTGGTATTCGTTGGTTAGCTTGGCTTGGCGCACAGGTCCGCCCGTTGAAAATATGACACCCCCGGGCTGATGCTTTTTAATTAAGGTTTTTATTTTGTCGGTTGCAATTTTAGTATCACCGGAAGAAACCATAACCATAAAAAGTTGCCCAATTTTTTCTTCGGGCGACATCCGGTCATAAATGGTATCCACCCAATTTTGCTGAGCTAAACTATCTGAAGTAATAAGGGGATGCGACTGCCCCTGAACCCAAACCAGGATGAAGAAATAGAGGTAAAAAAACAAGTATTTCCGCATAAAAGATCAATCTATGGTATTGAAGTGATCTAAACTTTTACAAATTGGCTAAAAAATTGCCGTTTTAAGCCCATAT
>JBGTNL010000050.1:0-2784 GCA_041743085.1 Flavobacteriaceae bacterium | reverse complement strand
AACAGGTCCCGGATTGGCCGTAGAAATAGATCCGGATTATGTTGCTAAACACAAAAAGATAATCCTATGAAAAAAATAGTGATCATTACCCTCCTAATTGCCTCGGCCTATACTACCAGAGCACAAGAGTACCTTGATTACCAGTTAAGACTGGAGCCTGTATGGTCGCGTGTAGCCGATGCCTTGGGCGAGCCAGGCTCTGTGGAGAGCGTAGAATTTTCACCGGACGGGAAATACCTGGTGAGTGGCACAAAATACGATAATTCCGTAGTGATGTGGCGCACTTCCGATGGGGCCGAACTATGGCGGCAATCAACCGAGCAGGAAGTCGAAAGGGTGGGTTGGTCGGCCGATGGCCAATATGTTGCCGGGGGGAGTGAAGACTATTTGGTAACCGTTTACAATGCCAAGACCGGGGAAATCATCAAAATAATAAAGCAAAAAAAGGCGATAGATGGCCTTACCTGGTCAAACAAAGGTAATTTATTGGTGGTGGGCGAAGAAAAAACTGACCTGAAAGATGGCAAGTCCGAAGGCTACATCAGGATGTATGAAATCCCATCGGGCAAAGAGATAAAAGCCATTAATTTCGGGAACACTGTGAACGAGCTGTTTTTTTCCGGTGATGACCAGTATTTATTGGCAGTCGGCCACGGAAGTGTGAAGGTTTACAAAACTTCCGATTGGTCTTTGCTGCAAACACTTGAAAACGAGTATTATACCATATTTACCAGCGGGGTATTTTCACCGGACGGAAAGCATGTTTTTGCGGTCGGTCAGGGCGGCACTTCAAGGGGGAATGCCTATTTGTGGGAATGGCAATCAGGCAAATTGCTCAAAATGTTCAATCACACGGGCAAGAAGATCGAGTCCGTGTCCTGGCATCCGAACGGTCAGTATATTGCCCATGTCGGGCATGACCCTTACATTTATGTCTATCGTGTGAACGATATCCTTGAAAACGGCAATGATGCAATCCCTATTGCACATAGGGTTTGGGCAGGCGATCACGCTGAATATATCGATTTTAATGCAGATGGTAGCTTTTTGGCAAGTGCCCACCAGAACGGTTTAATCAAGTTGTGGGTTTGGATGGGCGAGGATTCTTCCTTAAACGCAAGGCGGCACGAGGAAGTACGTAAAACACAGACCGATAAAGACTGAAAAATCATTTTTTATCGTATAAAACAGATTTAACCATGAAAAATATTTTGTCGATTTACCCAATTATTGTTTATTGCTATTTGCCAGTTCCCTTGGCACTTTTCTCGCAAAACGGAATCTCGCAGGTAAAAGAAAAAGTCTAAATGACTTCATTAAAGGATTTATAATAGGCAAGAAAAAATCTGAATAAGATCCAGAATGATTTTAACCGTAGAGGGCCGATTTCCGAGCGTGGCATCAGGAAAAAAGCTAAGCATATGAATCGGTATAGGTTTCTCGCAATAGAAATAGACATTATCACATTTATTATTCGATCGATCAAAAACAATATGCATTATGCCTCAAACAGTTAGATTAAGGCTTGTGTACGCTCTTTGCCTTTTGACTGCCATCGGCTGTGGGCAAAAAAATGATCAAAACAGCGATCGGTACAGTTTGGCGGAAAACTGGCCCCGCCTACAATCCAAAGAAATTTTAGGGCAACCATCCGGCCTGGGAATTGACAGCAAAGGCAACCTCGTAATCTTTCACAGGGCAGGGGCGGATCCCGATGCGGCCGCACAATCAAAGATACCTGAGAACACCATAGCAAAGCTAGATGCGGATACGGGCAAGATCTTGGAATCCTGGGGCAAAGATCTGTTCGGTTGGCCGCACGGCCTCACCATTGACTACAACGACAATGTTTGGGTAACCGATGTAGGGCTCCATCAGATCTTTAAGTTTTCTCCGGAGGGAGAACTCTTAATGAAACTGGGAGAAGAAAGAAAGCCCGGTGATGATCAAAGACATTTTAACAGGCCCACCGATGTTGCAATAGCCGAGGACGGGTCGTTTTATGTAAGTGATGGCTATGGTAACAGCCGTATCATAAAATTTTCGTCTTCGGGGAAATTTTTGTTCCAATGGGGCGAAAAAGGAAACGGAAAAGGACAGTTCGACCTGCCCCATGCCGTCGATTTAGACGGTGAGGGCAACGTAGTTGTCGCCGATAGGGAAAATGGCCGCATCCAAAAATTCGATGCCAAGGGCAACTTTTTAAGGGAATGGTCTAATGAGGGTGGCGGTAAGGTGTATTCCATAAAGACCGACCCGGTAAACCGTTCCATATGGGCCGTCGATTATCTGGTGGGGGATGATGACCAAATTCTTGGATCCGATATTTTGCGGTTCGGCACTGAACTGGAATTCGAAGCGAAGTTTGGCAGGAGCAAAGCCTATGAAGGTCCCGTTTGCCGCTACCACGATATCGAAATGGACAACCATCAAAATATCTTTGTTGCGGACCTGCTTGAAAACCGTGTACAAAAATTCAGTCCCGTCCAAAAAAAATAGAATTCCACAGGATGCATTTTTCCAATGGGTAAAAAATGATGGAGTTCATTTAGAGGATAAAAAAACCGCACGTAAAAAATGAAAATTAAAACCGTTGGACTGATTCTTGGACCACTTTCCTTTTTGTTGATACAGGTGTTGGTGTCGCCCGATGACATGGGTGCGGAGGCCAAGGCAGTGTTGGCCTGTACCTCGTGGGTCGCCATTTGGTGGATGACGGAGGCCATCCCTATTGCGGCCACCGCTCTTGTACCCATCATCCTTTTTCCCTTGGCGGGAGCGGCC
>JBGTNL010000049.1:0-101492 GCA_041743085.1 Flavobacteriaceae bacterium | reverse complement strand
CCAATTTTACCCTGATAATGTTTTGGTTGATATATTCTCAAAAAATTCTCAAAGCCCAGTACAAATGAATAATCCAGGTCTTGAAGATGGATATCATATTTTTTATATTCCTCCAGCACATAAGCGAACAAATATTTCTGAGTGGTTTTATAATGACAAAGAGTCTTCAAACATAATTTTGATGCTTTTTTTTGATTATGATAGCTACAAATATCACTTAGTGAATGAATTTTAATGTCCTCACCTAAAAATCTAGCTTTAATACGTTGTGGAGTAAGTATTTTGGATTCTGTTTTCAAATCACGATAGCATTGAACCAAATCTGATTTTACCCCATCTAAGTAGAAGTTGACCTCCCTGGATTTATTGCTATTGCCTTTTACTTTTTGCCTTTTTACATCCCAAGAGTCAACATCGATTTTTTGTTTTAAACTTATATTGAGTCTTTTACCATTTAAGGTAATTCTGGCATAAATGTTCGTTTGCTTGTTTTTGGCACGGGTGCCATAAATCCATAATAGGATTGAGAATGTTGAAGAAGTGCGCATCGTTGTCGTCTTAATTGTTAAACAATAATTTGAGACGAAAGTCAAATCAACTCTGCATGGGTATGCTTAAAATTCAGGTCAATTTATAAAAATGTTGACAGTTATGTTGACAGTTTTAAAAAATGTTGACGATCTGTGACCTTTTAAAACCAAATAATATCAAATCAAATGATTTCCCTAAAATCTTAAAACCCTGCTAATCATATAATTAGCAAGGTTTTGTTAGTAGATAATTTCCTACTTAGTGACCTGGCTGGGGCTCGAACCCAGGACCCTCTCCTTAAAAGGGAGATGCTCTACCAACTGAGCTACCAGGTCTAAAAAAATTAAGGGAGGTCACGTCCTCCCAAGCAGTACCGAAGGTGTTGCGTAGAAGGGTGCAAATATAATATCATTAATTTACTTTTCCAGTCGATTTGCGGATAAATTTACCTTTTCTTTGAATTCGCTGTTTTTTGATTCATTTTTACCAAAAATCACAACATGAAGATCGTCCTGGTAGGCTATATGGGAAGTGGGAAAACCACTGTTGGGAAACTATTGGCAGATCGCCTGGGCATCAATTTTATTGACCTCGATGACTATATTGAAGGTAAACTGAAAGCAAGAATTGCGAAAATATTTAAAGAAAAAGGGGAAATCTACTTTCGTAAAAAAGAACACGATTATTTGATTGAGGTCCTGCAAAAAAAACAGCACCTGGTAATTGCCACAGGAGGAGGCACACCGTGCTATAGCGGCAATATGCAGACAATGTTACAAAAATCCGGCCGGGTCGTTTACTTAATGGTTTCTGTCGCAGAATTAATTCAAAGACTGTATAAAGAAAAAGACCACAGACCATTGATAGCCCATTTGGATAAAAATCAACTTCCGGAATTTATCGGAAAGCATTTGTTAGAAAGAAGCCCCTTTTATTCAATGGCAAACCACATCGTTATTTGTGATAAAAAAAGTTTAGGGGATATTGTTACGGAAATTGAAAGTCAATTAAGCTAGAAAAACAGCGTCATTTTTTGGTTTGAATTCAACATGAATGTGCTCCTGCAGGGAGGTACTCAGCGAAATGCCTTTGTAGTCCGCCTTCACGGGGTATTTCTTATGATTCCTGTTAACAAGCACAGCAGTTTTTAATTGTTTCAGGGGGGTTCGTAGAAAATGATGAACCCCATAAATCAAGGTAGTCCCGGAGTTCAGCACATCATCAACGAGCACCACGGATTTATTGCTGTATTCCTGCTCTGGAATGGAAGTGGTAACCCCGCTTTTCAGCGGATCGCGTTTATCCATCATCACTTTGCATAGGATCACTTCTGCCTGGGTTATTTTTTGCAGCACCTTTTGAATTTTTCTGGCAAACTGCAATCCCCCTCCATCTATTCCGGCAATAACCAACTCTTTCTCCTCCACATTGGCCTCAAAAATTTGATAGGCAATACGTTTTACCTTATGTTGAATTTGTTTGTGGGTCAGTATTTTATTTTCCATTTTCGGATATTTTCCTTTTCAAAGATAAAGAATGGTTTATGATATCAATATGCTTTTATTCTTCCCTTGCGGGCGAATCAGAGGAGGTTTCCGAATCTTCGAAATAATCCTCAATATCCCTGCGGTCTTTTTTTGTAGGCCTTCCTGTTCCTTTTTTTCGATAGTGTTCCTTCGCGTGCTTCAAAAGTTTGGTATGGTCGTAGGCTTCCTTAGGTGTCGTATCCTTTCGATAGATATCGACCAGTTTCGCACCAACCCTGCTATCCGGAACATCCAGTACCGTAAGTTCATAATTGATCTGATTTTTCCGAACCTTGATTTTATCCATTGGGTATACTTCCCTCGATGGTTTAGCCGTTTGCCCGTTAATTTGGACACGACCCTTCTTGCAGGCTTCCGTAGCTATATTCCTGGTCTTAAAATAGCGGGTACTCCATAAATATTTATCGATGCGCATGGCTCAATACAAATCTTTGTTAACTACTTCGGCAAAAATAGGGAAAATTGTATCTTGCGGGCTTTAAAAGAAAAGCTATGCGGATTATCAGAATCCTTCTTTTTACGATTGTCGTGATACAATTTGCCTCTTGTAAAAAGGATGATGGCATAACTCCCGAAGCTATCCCTCCACGGATGTTGAGTGAAGTAGCTCTTGAAAATGAAACCGAAATAAAGGAATATTTACAAACACATTTTTACAATTACGAAGAATTTTCAAATCCCCCGGCCGACTTCAATTTCAAAATTGTTTTGGATACCATATCCGGAGAAAATGCCGGTAAAGAACCTTTAATGGCTCAGGTAGAATCTACAACAATCAGTGTGTCTTCTGAGGTTTTTGGATTAGATGACGGAGAGATTGTTAACCAAACCCTATATTATTTATCGGCACGTGAGGGACTGGGGGAAAGCCCCACTGCAGCTGATTCCACGCTGCTTCGCTATGAAGGATCTTTATTGAATGGGAATGTTTTTGACGGGACAACTTCCTTCAACTGGCAGTATCTGCCTTTTTTTCTAAGAGGTTATGCCCAGGCAAATTCAAATTTTAAAGGGGGCGACGGGATCGTTGTTAATCCGGATGGTACAACGGAAATAGCGAATAGCGGAATTGGTATAATGCTTTTACCTTCCGGATTGGCCTATTACAATGGTGCGCCCGCCGGGATACCACAGTATTCTCCCCTTATTTTTAAGGTAGAAATTGGGTTGGTGGTGGTTAATACTGACTATGATAATGATGGCATACCATCTATTATGGAAGATTTGAATGGGGATGGCGATGTTACCAATGACAATACGGACAGAGAGCAGGAACTGCGAATTGGGTCACCGGCATTCCCAAATCATATAGATTCAGACGATGATCAGGACGGTACTCCAACACGTGAAGAAATCTCGGATAGCGAAGGGAATATTATTTTTCCCTATCCCGATACCGACGGGGATGGTACGCCGGATTATCTTGACAGGGATAATAGTTAGTCCGGTTATTTTCCAAAGATGTAATTAAAAAGCCCCGCCCGGCATATAAAAGGCAGGGCTTTTTTAATTACACGTTTATAACTTAACGGATAAACTAAGGATCAACTGATCCGGTCGGGAATCCACCCTACTGTCCCCTACCGTAGTAATGTTGGTATTAATAAACCGGGCTTCATTTTCGCTGAACCCGCGTTCGTAGCGAAGATCAATTCCCAGTTTGCCAAGATTAACCCCTGCACCGATGTTTAAACCCACGGTAAAATCGTTTTCCACCCTGTTGATAGATATTCCGTCAAAATCCGTGTCAAGAAGGTATTGGAAGGCAGGTCCGGCAAATACATGTACGGGACCAATTATTTTGGCGCCTACCAATAATGGCATATCGAGTTTGTTGATGTCGAACTTATCGCCGTTGTAGTCGGATTGGGTTTTCGTATAAACAAGTTCTGGCCTGAAATAGAACCTGTTACCTAATTTTCCGAAAATCCCTAAATGGTATCCGATATTCCTGTCGGGATTACGGGCAGCTTCACCGGCCGACTCAAAATAGTCCCCGTTGGCACTGTAGTTTAATCCTCCCTTGATACCGAACCCTGAATTTGATTGCGAAAATGCGGCCATGCTAAGAATAGCAAAAACCCCTGTTAAAAGTGCTTTTTTCATTTTTTTCATTTTTAGTGTTTTCGAACGTCAAATGGAATTCGCCAGAGCTGCAATCAGCCGGAAGCCGGGGATCTGCCTTGGCTTATTTCATAATGTGTTCGTCCTTAATTATGGCATAAGAATATCAAAAACGATACCATGATTTTATGCCTTTCTCTTTAACACATTTAAAACGGCCTCCTCTATAGCTTTATTGTTTAATCCGTATTTCTCCATAAGGGCTTCCGGGGCACCACTTTCGCCAAAAGTGTCCTGGGTAGCTACAAATGCCTGAGGGGTAGGGTGCCTGGTGGCCAACGTTCTGGCAACGCTTTCTCCCAGACCCCCTAAATAATTATGTTCTTCTGCCGTGACTATACAGCCTGTTTTTTTAACAGATTTCAACAAGGCTTCTTCGTCCAGGGGTTTGATCGTGTGGATATTGATCACTTCGGCTGAGATACCCTCATCTTCCAGATTTTCGGCGGCAATAAGGGATTGCCATACCAAATGCCCTGTGGCAACTATGGTGACGTCTGTTCCTTCACTAAGCATCACGGCCTTTCCTATTTCAAATTTTTGATCCACCGGGGTGAAATTAGCCACTTTTGGCCTTCCAAACCTAAGGTATACGGGTCCTTCATAATCCGCAATCGCGAGGGTAGCGGCCTTGGTCTGGTTATAATCACACGGATTAATAACCGTCATCCCAGGAAGCATTTTCATCATTCCGATATCTTCCAATATCTGGTGGGTGGCACCGTCCTCTCCTAAAGTTACTCCCGCATGAGAAGCGCATATTTTTACATTTTTCCCGGAATAAGCAATGGATTGCCTTATCTGATCATAAACTCTGCCCGTAGAGAAATTGGCAAAAGTTCCGGTAAATGGAATGTAACCTCCTATAGTGAGTCCGGCTGCAATGCCCATCATATTGGCCTCAGCAATCCCAACCTGGAAGAAACGTTCAGGATTTTCGTCAATAAAATCCTGTATTTTTAGGGAACCTACAAGATCGGCACAAAGTGCAACTACCTTTGGATGAGTTCTTCCTAACTCGGTCATTCCGTCACCATAACCGCTTCTTGTATCGTTTTTACCCTGATCTTTATATTTTTTCATAATTCTTCCATAACCCCTGCAAGAAGGGGGTCTATTAATTATAACTTAAACGCAATTTGGTTCTCATTCCTGTTCCTCAATTATTTAGTCCCCTGTGGGGAGGGCTCGTCGCTAATAGTCTCCCAAGGTCTCCGGATTTTGTGACAAGGCTATTTCCAGCTGTTCGTCATTTGGCGCTTTACCGTGCCAGGCATGGGTGTGCATCATAAAATCAACTCCGTGGCCCATGACAGTATCCATCACAATACAAACCGGTTTACCTTTCCCTGTTCTACTTTTTGCTTCTTTTAATGCGGCAATTACCGTTTCAAGATTATTACCGTCCCCAATTTCCATCACATCCCAGCCAAACGCCTCGAACTTGGTTCGCACATTGCCTAACGGTAATACATCTTCTGTTGCCCCATCTATCTGCTGCCCGTTTCGGTCTATTGTAGAGATAAGATTGTCTACTTTGTTCCCCGCGGCAAACATGATTGCCTCCCAGTTTTGACCCTCCTGGAGTTCACCATCCCCGTGTAAACTAAAAACCAGATGATCATCTGAATTTAATTTCTTGGCAAGGGCCGCTCCAATGGCCACAGACATTCCCTGTCCCAGCGAGCCCGAGGCTACCCTTACTCCGGGCAAACCTTCGTGTGTAGCGGGATGCCCCTGCAAACGGGAGTTTATTAACCGAAAAGTATTTAATTCTTCAAGTGGAAAATACCCTTTTCTGGCCAGTACGCTGTAGAACACCGGAGAAATATGGCCGTTAGACAGAAAAAAAATATCTTCTCCCTTACCATCCATATGGAACCCGTCTTTGAGTTCCATGATCTCGTTATAGAGCGCAACAAAAAATTCGGTACACCCCAGGGAACCGCCAGGGTGACCTGAGTTTACGTTATGAACCATGCGCAGTATGTCCCTTCTAACCTGCACTACCAGCTCCTGTAATTTATGTAATTTCGGCATTTTTATTTCTGTTTTGTTGTAGCCAAAAGTAAGGGCATTCTTTTGTTTGTACAACTGTGGAACGCATATTTTATTAACGCAATAAAATCTGGGAGGTTACAGGAGGCGCCACACCCCAGACACGATGCATAAAACCAGCGTATGCCGGGTTATACATAAGGATCGCCCTGCAGGCGGTTAGCCTTCCGAATACCAATTAAAAACAAAGCGGCTTTTCTATATATTCACGGGCATCTTTAAATCCTGAACTTTCAAGAAGTAACGTATTTTAAGAGGCATTGGCACATGGCCGACGTGTGGGATTACTTCCCAACACAACCCTAGACCATAAGTTAGGCCCCAACTTTAATTTATCCTTAAGGAAGTAATGGAGCCAGGATGATTATATTTGCCCCTTGAGCAGCAGATTTGCAGTTTAACCTAGAACATACCGATACGAACACCCAGGCCCGTGCGGGGACAATGGTCACGGACCACGGCATTATAGAAACCCCCATTTTTATGCCCGTAGGGACAGTAGCTTCTGTGAAGGGTGTACATCAAAGGGAATTGAGGGAAGATATTGATCCCGATATCATCCTGGGCAACACGTATCACCTGTATTTGCGTCCTTCTGTAGCTATTATGGAGAAGGCTGGGGGGTTGCATAAATTTATGGGTTGGGACAGGAACATACTAACGGATAGCGGCGGTTATCAGGTGTATTCTCTTTCTGCCAACCGGAAGATCAAAGAGGAAGGCGTAAAATTTAAATCGCATATAGACGGTTCGCTTCATGTATTTACACCCGAAAATGTGATGGAAATACAGCGTAAAATAGGTGCTGATATTATTATGGCCTTTGATGAATGTACCCCTTATCCCTGCGAGTACCAATACGCAAAAAAATCCATGAATATGACCCATAGATGGCTAGACAGATGTATAGCGCATCTCGAAAAGGTGCCCCTGGCTTATGCGCATTCCCAGGCTTTTTTTCCCATAGTTCAGGGATCTACTTTCAAGGACCTCAGGATACGGTCTGCAGAATATATTGCAAATGCCCGTGCAGATGGCAATGCTATCGGCGGGTTATCGGTAGGGGAACCAGCGGAGCAAATGTATGCCATGACCGAAGTGGTTTGCAATATTCTTCCCAAAGACAAACCCCGCTATCTCATGGGCGTGGGCACCCCGGTCAATGTTCTGGAAAATATTGCATTGGGAATTGATATGTTCGATTGTGTGCTACCTACACGTAATGGGAGGAATGGGATGCTCTTTACTTCTAATGGCAGCATCAATATTAAGAATAAGAAATGGGAAGATGATTTTTCTCCCATCGATGAAATGGGTATTACATTTGTAGATACGGAATATTCGAAAGCCTATTTACGACATTTATTTGCAGCAAACGAATATTTGGGAAAACAAATTGCCACTATTCACAATTTGGGATTCTATCTTTGGTTGGTTCGGGAAGCGAGGAAGCGTATAATGGCCGGGGATTTTATGGAATGGAAAACACGAATGGTTAAAAAAATGGACAAAAGACTCTAGGTGTGAAAATAATTGATTGGTACATACTAAAGCGGTATTTATTGACTTTTGCCTTGATGCTGATCCTTTTTGTTCCCATAGGTATTATGCTGAATCTGGCAGAACAGATCGGAAAGATGATAGACAATGAAGCTCCTTTAAGCGAAATATTGATCTATTATTTAAATTTTACCATTTATATTGGGAGTTTCCTGTTCCCCATTTTTCTTTTTCTTTCCATTTTATTTTTTACCTCAAAACTTGCCCAAAATACGGAAATTGTGGCCATCTTAAGTTCGGGTGTTTCCTTTGGGCGTTTTCTAAGACCCTATTGGATAGGTGCTACTATTATAGCATGTATGATGTTCTTTATGAGCATGTTCATTGTGCCCAATGCAAGTAAGGGGTATAATGAATTCAATTATAAATATTTAAAAAAGGGAAAACAGGATAGGGTTACGAGCAATATTTTTAATCAGTTAAATGAAAATGACTTTATCTATGTAAGTAGTTTCGATCCGGCCCGAAAAATAGGGTATAACTTTACCTTTGAGCATTTCAATGAAGAGAATGAACTCGATTATAAAATAGCTGCGGCCAACATTAGATGGGTTTCAAAAGACACACTTTATCGATTAACCTCTTATACAAAGAGAAAAGTCAGGGAAGAAGCGGAGTTCGTTGAGACGAAACGGAGGTTAGATACCTTGTTCAGCTTTAATATTGAGGACCTGACCCCCGTCTCTTATATTGCGGAAACCAAAAACCTCTTTGAACTCAATAAGTTCATTGAAGTACAAAGAAAGAAGGGAGCCTCCAATATAAACACATATATATTAACCAAGTATAAGCGATGGGCTTTACCCATCACCGCTTTTATTCTTACTATAATAGGTGTCGCCGTTTCCTCAATAAAACGCAGGGGGGGTATGGGAGTAAATCTGGCTTTTGGCATGGGAGTGGCCTTTATATTTATTTTTTTCGATCGGGTTTTTGGTACCCTCGCGGAACAATCAGGATTTTCGCCCTTACTGGCAGTCCTTATACCGAATCTGCTTTTTGGACTTCTGGGCCTTTACTTGCTGCAGAAGGCCAAGCGATAATATTATATTCGCCATTATTCAAGGCACTTTGCGGGATCTACGTATTCTGGAAAATTAAAATGAATTATTGTTGTCCGGTAATACCAAAACTGCAAGTATATTGGGCGTTCCCATTATATTTGTTATGCAAGGGCTTGCTTTTCGTACATTGCCACAAGTATGAACGAACCTTTGGCAGCTGAAATCAACTATATGATTTCGGTTGGTCACGATCAAGTCTCACGTCTTACGTCTTGTAGCGCAGCGGTCTTATGTCTTTGACCGGACATTAGTGAAAATGAATCTACAACGGGAAGGGTTCATTAGAATATTCTATATTTGCCTGTTGATAACCCAAAGCCATTGTAAAATGGCATAAACCAAACGATTTTAATGGAGTATTTGGATTTTGAACTTCCTATCAAAGAATTGGAAGAGCAACTGGAGAAGTGTCAGGTTATCGGGGAGGAGAGTGAGGTAGATGTCACCGAAACCTGTAAGCAGATTGAACAAAAACTCTCCGAGACCAGAAAGGAAATTTACAAAAACCTGACCGCCTGGCAGCGGGTACAGCTATCCAGGCATCCCAACCGACCCTACACGCTAGATTATATCCGGGCCATTTGCGGCGAAACCTTTTTGGAACTTCACGGGGATAGGAATGTGAAGGACGACAAGGCGATGATCGGAGGCCTGGGTAAAATTGAGGATCAAAGTTATATGTTCATCGGGCAGCAAAAAGGATACAATACCAAAACCAGGCAATACCGGAACTTTGGAATGGCCAACCCGGAAGGCTATCGAAAAGCGCTGCGATTAATGCGTTCGGCCGAAAAATTTAATATTCCTGTAGTGAGCCTAATAGACACTCCGGGAGCCTTCCCGGGAATAGAAGCTGAGGAACGGGGCCAGGGAGAAGCTATCGCCAGGAATATCCTGGAAATGACGAGATTAAAGGTTCCTATCGTCGTAGTGATCATAGGTGAAGGAGCTTCAGGCGGGGCTTTGGGAATAGGTGTTGGAGACAGGGTTCTAATGCTGGAAAATACCTGGTATTCCGTAATATCTCCGGAATCGTGCTCTTCCATACTTTGGAGAAGTTGGGAATATAAGGAGCAGGCAGCCGATGCTCTAAAACTTACCGCTACCGACATGAAAAGGTTGAAACTGATCGATGAGATTGTAAGGGAGCCCGCCGGCGGAGCGCATAGCAACAGGGACAAGACTTTTGAAATTGTTAAAAACAAGATCTCGAAAAATTTTGAGGAGCTTAAAAAGTTATCACCAAAAGAGCTGGTTAAACAGAGGATGGAAAAATACTCGGAAATGGGGGTTTTTAACGATTGATCACCGTTATTAACAAGTTCATCAAAATCCGAAGGATTAATTCTTCGGATTTTTTTTATGAACACAAATTCGTAACTTATTAACACCTTAATTGTTAATTAACGGTGGATATCGGAGTAGCAGAATTTAAAGTTAACTAAAGGTTAATTGCATACTTTTACACAATGGACAAACCAAGCCCTATCATCGGTCATAAAATAAGTAAGTCGGCCATCATCAGCCTTGAAAAGGGTAAAATACCACCACAAGCTGTTGATTTAGAGGAAGTTGTGCTTGGTGCCATGATGATAGACAAGAAAGGGGTGGATGAAGTAATAGATATCCTACATCCAGATGTCTTTTATAAGGATTCCCACAGATATATTTATGAAGCCATCTTCAAATTGTTCGAAACGTCGGAGCCGGTCGATTTATTAACCGTTTCAGCACAATTAAAGAGAGATTCCCGATTGGAAGCCATTGGGGGAGATTTTTACCTCATTAAATTAACGCAAAAAGTAGCTTCTTCCGCGCATATTGAGTTCCATGCCAGGATCATTTTACAAAAATATATTCAGCGAAGCCTCATTAAAATTTCTAACGAAATAATAGAGGACGCATATGATGATGCTACGGATGTTTTTGATCTTTTAGACAATGCGGAAGCTAAACTTTATGATGTTACGCAGGGCAATCTGAAACGCTCTGCCGAGACAGCCCAAAATTTGGTGATCCAGGCAAAAAAGAAAATTGAGGAAATTTCAAATAAAGATGGCCTAAGCGGTATTCCATCTGGTTTTGATAAAGTAGACAAATTAACTTCCGGCTGGCAACCCAGTGATCTCGTCATTATTGCAGCCCGTCCGGGTATGGGTAAAACGGCATTGACCCTATCCATGGCAAGAAATATGGCCGTGAACCACGGTATACCTGTCGCGTTTTTCTCACTGGAAATGTCTTCGGTTCAGCTGATCACCCGTTTAATTTCTTCGGAAACCGGTCTCTCTTCCGAAAAGTTGCGTAGCGGCAGGTTGGAAAAGCACGAATGGGAGCAATTAAACGTTAAAGTAAAGGCGTTGGAAAGCGCACCTCTTTTTATAGATGACACTCCTTCATTATCAATTTTTGATCTCAGGGCGAAGGCCAGGCGATTGGCCTCGCAACATAAGATACAGTTGGTTGTACTGGATTATCTACAATTGATGACAGCAGGCGGTAGCCAAAAAGGCGGCAACAGGGAGCAGGAAATTTCCACAATTTCCAGAAACCTAAAAGCACTGGCAAAGGAATTAAGTGTTCCGGTAATCGCCCTGTCCCAGCTATCAAGAGCGGTGGAAACCAGGGGAGGAAGTAAACGACCAATACTTTCAGACCTAAGGGAATCCGGGGCAATAGAACAGGATGCCGATATCGTTTCCTTTATTTACAGGCCGGAATACTACAAGATTGATGAATGGGATGATGAAGAACGAACGCCAACACAGGGCCAGGCCGAATTTATTGTGGCCAAGCACAGAAACGGTGGATTAGACAATATCAGGTTAAAGTTCATTGCCCAACTGGGGAAGTTCGATAACCTGGACGACTTTGATTCTCCATTTGAGTTTCAATCAAAGATGAACGCCGATGGGGATAACCCGTTCCTCACCAAAAAATTACCCGATGTCAACGAGGCTTTTGGAAGTGCTATGAACAACAACCCGGACCTTGACCCGGATGACGATAATGACGTACCTTTTTAAAACCGGCCTCCCCTGAAGGTATTCTAACAAACTCGGTTCCTGAACTTCTCGGAGGATGGTTCCTCTGCTCCTGCATAGATGCTGATCGGGTTATACAAACTTTCCTTCATACCGGTCCAGATAAGACCAACAATGGTTAAAATCTTCTCAATAATAATGTGCTCTTTCCGTTGTAAGAACATTTAATTGTAACTTTAAACTGAGAAGTCTCGAATCCAGGTTCCTGACTGTTGATCTTAAGGGCATGAGCAAATTTTTTTTTTCCTTTATTTTTTCTCTCTTTACTTTTTATTCCTCCGCTTCAGCACTGCTGATTCCCATGGATGCAGACGGGCAGAAAGATCATTTAAAGGCGTATGGCATTACGTATTGGGTGCTTTCCAAGCAGCAGAAGGTACACTGGTTACTAAATTACAGAGGCGGTTCCTTTTTACTCCCCGATGGCGAGAGTATACGTAAGGAATGTCAGATACGTGGGGTCTCGTTCGAGATACTTTCCGATGATCAGGCAGAGGCTATTCTGGAATCCATCAGTAGTCCGTCTCAAAATCAGGAAGCCGTTATTTTAGAGAAAGCGCCTAAAATTGCGGTATACTCCCCCAAAGACAATCAGCCGTGGGATGATGCCGTTACAATGGTTCTCACCTATGCCGAAATTCCGTATAACACGGTTTACGATGAAGAAGTACTGGATAACAATTTAGTGCTGTATGATTGGCTACATCTGCATCACGAGGATTTTACGGGGCAGTATGGTAAATTTTACGGCGCTTACAGAGCGGCGCCCTGGTATATTGAAGGGAAGCAAAATGCGGAAGCCCTTGCCCTAAAACTGGGATATGACAAGGTTTCTGATGAAAAGAGGGCGGTAGCCCTTAAAATTCGCAATTATGTTATTGGTGGTGGCTTTATGTTTGCCATGTGCTCTGCGACAGACAGTTTTGACATTGCCCTTGCTTCCGATGGGGTGGATATTTGCGAGCCCATGTTCGACGGCGATCCTTCAGACGCAAATTACCAAAGTAGAATAGACTATAATCGCACCTTTGCCTTTACCAACTTCATTCTTGAACGCAATCCGTTGCGTTATGAGTTTTCTTCCATCGATATGACCAACAGGCGTAGTAATGTACCCAAGGAATCCGATTATTTTTCCCTGATGGATTTTTCCGCAAAATGGGATCCGGTGCCTACTATGTTGTGCCAGAACCATACCTCACTGGTTAAAGGTTTTATGGGGCAGACCACTGCTTTTGCTAAAGATGAAATAAAACCCACGGTCATGATCCTGGGTGAAAACCGGATTAATGGGGAAGCCCGTTACATTCATGGGATAAAGGGCAAAGGATTTTTCACGTTCTACGGGGGTCATGACCCGGAAGATTATCAGCATAGGGTAGGGGATCCTAAAACCGAACTGGAATTGCATCCCAACTCGCCGGGGTACCGGCTAATATTAAATAATGTACTGTTTCCCGCCGCCCGGAAGAAAAAACAAAAGACTTAAACTTTACAGGCTAAAAGTTTTTCCAGGATTTTTTCCACCCCAAAATCGTTGTTGCTATCGGTCTCGTAATTAGCGGATTTCAGAATATTGGGATGTGCATTGGCCATGGCAAAACTATAGTCGGCCAGTCCCATCATCTCCAGATCGTTGTTATAATCCCCGAAAACCATGGTTTCCCCGGAAGTAATACCGTACCGCTCCTGGATGATCTTAAGCGCATAGCCCTTATGGGCATTGATATGGGAAAGGTCTACCCAATTTTGTCCGGAAACCTTTACTTTTAGTTCTTCCTCAAAACGTTTCACCGCCGGATAGATAAATTTCTCAGAATTTTCGGGATGATACACCGCAATTTTCATCACTTCCCCTTCGAATGTTTTAAGGTCATCCAGAAATTGGAATTCCGTATAATATTCCTTTAGTTGTTCAAGAAAATCGATGGAATCCTCTCGCAAAAAGGCCTTGTTCTTGGTGCAAAGTACGGGATGTATATTGGGCACACTTTCCAAAACAGTTAAAATATCGTTCTTAATCGCATTACTCATTGCAGTGGAAACAATTTCGGAACCATTCTCCATCGCAAATCCCCCGTTTTCAGCAATTATGATGATATCATCTTTAATAGGCTTCAATTTATCCGCAATACTGTTGTATTGCCTGCCACTTGCCGCGGCAAAGAGCACATCTAGTTTCCGCAAGCTGTGGAAGACCTCATAGAAACGAGAACTTACCTCATGTTTGGGGTTTAACAAAGTACCATCCATGTCTGTTACCACTAATTTTATCTTAGATAAGTCCATCTGCACATTTTAGAACTGGACAAAGGTATTTTTTATGTTTAAATTACGGTCCCGTTTCGGAAATTTTTACATTTACTTTACATGATCTCAAAAATATATCAAAAGGAGCTACGTCTGAAACCCCATCCAAGGGGATATCATTTAATTACGACGGAAGTGCTGCGGGAAATACCTGAAATCGCAGAAATCAACATGGGGATATTGCAGGTTTTTATAAAACATACTTCTGCCAGTCTAACAGTAAATGAGAATGCCGATCCGACGGTACGGACTGATTTTGAAAACCATATGAATAAAATGGTTCCTGAAAATGCGCCTTACTACGACCATACTTTAGAGGGACCGGACGATATGCCAGCGCATATCAAAGCTTCTCTGATGGGTGCTGCCATTCAAATTCCTATTACAAATGGTAAGCCAAACATGGGCATATGGCAAGGGATTTACCTGTGCGAGCACCGGAATAAAGCTGTTGGCAGGAAGTTGGTGATCACTGCATTTGGAGTGTAACTCCGTGATTTCAGAATCATTTCTATATTAGCACTAATGTCCGGTTAAAGACGTAAGACCGCTGCGCTACAAGACATAAGACTTGATTGTAACCAACTGAAAATCATATAGTTGATTCCAGGGGCCAAAGGTACGTTCATACTTGTTGGCAATGTATGAAAAGCAAGCCCTTGGATAACAAATATAATGGGAACGCCCAATATACTTGTAGTTTTGGCATTTTTAAAAAGTTTTACCGGACAACAATATATTATTTAATAATTAATAATCCTTGAGTAGGAACTTTGAACAAAAAAATCCCGCTCAATAGCACGGGATCATTAATTTAAAGTACTATTTTCTTATTTTACTTTATTCACAATCTCCTTGAAGGTATCCGGATGATTCATGGCCAGATCTGCAAGAACTTTTCTGTTAAGTCCTATGTTGTTGGCCTTAATTTTACCCATGAACTGCGAATAAGACATTCCATGTATCCGGGCTCCGGCATTGATACGGATAATCCAGAGGGAACGGAAATTTCTCTTCTTGGTTCTGCGGTCTCTGTAAGCATATGTCATTGCTTTTTCAACCGCATTTTTGGCTACTGTCCAGACGTTTTTACGTCTTCCAAAGTACCCTTTGGCTTGCTTCATCACCTTTTTTCTTCTGGCCCTTGAAGCAACTGAGTTTACTGATCTTGGCATTTTTTTCGATTTTTTTGTAGCAGGCGACCCGTTAATTCTGAATTCTTTAAAGCCCAACTCCAGGGTTAATACATGTTACCGCAAAGAACGATTATTTTAAACACAATTGTTCTTTAATATTTGCAACGTCAGCTTTATGTACCAACGTCGAATGCGTTAATTTAAGCTTACGCTTCTTTGATTTTTTCGTAAGAATATGGCTCTTATATGCGTGCTTTCTCTTTATTTTGCCTGTGCCCGTGAGCTTAAATCGCTTTTTGGCACTGGACTTGGTTTTCATTTTAGGCATTTTCTTCCTATTTTAAATATTGTTCCGGTTTTTACGGTACTTTCCGTGGAACCATATGGTATTAATCTATTTCAAATTTCAAATATTCATCAGATTATTGATGACTATTTACTAACGTAACAAGACCAGAAAAATAGTAACTGTAATAACAACTAACTATTTCCTTGTCTTCGGAGCAAGGAACATGGTCATTCGCTTACCTTCCAGCCTTGGCATCTGTTCTACCTTACCAAATTCCTCAAGTTCCGATGCCAGGCGAAGCAACAAGATCTCTCCCTGATCCTTATACACAATGGAACGCCCCTTAAAAAAAACATAAGCCTTTAACTTGGCACCGTCCTTCAGAAACTTTTCCGCATGCTTCTTTTTAAAATCATAATCATGGTCATCCGTATTAGGACCGAATCTAATTTCCTTTACCACAACTTTGGAAGCTTTGGCCTTCATGGCCTTTTCCCTCTTCTTCTGCTCGTAAAGGAATTTTTTGTAATCGATAACCTTGCAAACCGGCGGGTCCGCCTTTGGTGATATTTCTACCAGATCCAACCCCAGCTCCTCCGCCTTCGAACGGGCCTCGCCAATTGAATATACTCCTACTTCAACATTATCACCTACCAGACGTACTTTGGGAGATGTAATCTTTTCATTAATATTATGAGGGTTCTTATTTTCCCTCCTGGGTTGGGGCCTAAATCTTCTTCGTATTGCTATGACTACTTTCTTTTAATTAAACGTTGATTAATTTTTCAAAACGACTTTAAGGTACTACTTATTTCTTTTTCGACCAAGTCTGCGAAATCCTTTACAGAAATAGTGCCCAAATCCTCGCCTCCGTGTCTTCGGACCGATACGGATCCTTCCTCTTCTTCATTTTCACCTACGATCAGCATAAAGGGAATTTTATTCATTTCCGCTTCCCGGATCTTCTTTCCAACGGTCTCATTCCTTTTATCAACGAGGGCGCGAATTTCGTGATTTTCTAGGGAATTTAAAACTTTTTCCGCATATTTTTCGTGCTTCTCGCTAACGGGAAGTATTATCGCCTGGTCCGGGATGAGCCAAACCGGAAAATTCCCCCCCGTATGTTCCAGTAAAAGGGCAATAAAACGTTCCATGCTACCAAACGGGGCCCGATGTATCATCACTGGTCTGTGAAGTTCATTATCACTACCCTTATAAGTAAGATCAAAGCGTTCCGGAAGGTTATAATCTACCTGAATGGTTCCCAACTGCCAATTTCTTCCAATGGCATCCTTTACTATAAAGTCGAGCTTCGGCCCATAAAATGCAGCCTCCCCTTTTTCGATCACGAATTCCAAACCCTTCTCCTCGGCCGCGTTAATAATTGCCTGTTCGGCTTTCTCCCAGTTCTCTACCTTACCAATGTATTTATCGGGCTGTTCCGGGTCTCTGACCGAAACCTGGGCCCTGTAATCATCAAATCCCAGGGATCTTAAAACGTAAAGTGAAAGGTCTATCACATCTTTAAATTCCTGATCCAATTGGTCCTGCGTGCAAAAAATATGGGCATCGTCTTGCGTAAAACCACGTACCCTGGTAAGACCGTGTAACTCCCCGCTTTGTTCGTAACGGTATACCGTGCCAAATTCTGCGTAGCGTTTTGGAAGCTCTCTGTAACTAAAGGGTCTTGCGTTATAGATCTCGCAATGGTGCGGACAATTCATGGGTTTTAGCAGAAATTCTTCATCTTCCTTAGGGGTACGTATGGGTTGAAAACTGTCTTCGCCATATTTTGCATAATGTCCTGAAGTAACATAGAGTTCCTTTTGACCAATATGTGGAGAGACCACCATTTCATAACCCGCTTTTTTCTGCGCCTTTTTTAAAAATTGCTCCAGGCGTTCCCGTAACGCGGCACCTTTTGGAAGCCATAAAGGGAGACCCTGGCCCACCTTCTGGGAAAAGGTGAATAGTTCTAACTCCTTTCCCAATTTTCTATGATCTCGCTTTTTAGCTTCTTCCAGTAATTGGAGGTACTCCGTGAGGTCCTTTTGTTTAGGGAAAGATATACCGTATACCCGTGTTAACTGGGGCTTATTTTCATCGCCTCTCCAGTATGCCCCTGCTACATTCAATATCTTTATCGCCTTAATAACCCCTGTATTGGGAACGTGGCCTCCGCGGCACAGGTCCGTAAAAGTATCATGGTCGCAAAAAGTAATGCTCCCGTCTTCCAGATTCTCTATGAGTTCTATCTTAAATTCATTTCCCTGTGCCTTGTAAAAACTCAGTGCATCTTTTTTGGAAACAGCCCGCATTGTAAAGTCGTGCTTGCCCCGTGCTATCTCTAGGGATTTTTTCTCAATTTCAGGAAAGTCTTTCTCCGAGATGGTCTGGTCACCAAAATCAACATCATAATAAAATCCATTCTCGATAGCCGGCCCAATGGTCAGTTTTATGCCGGGATACAATTCTTCCAGGGCCTGCGCCACGACGTGGGAGGTAGAATGCCAAAATGCTTTTTTCCCTTCATCATCGTTCCAGGTGTATAGCACGAGCGCCCCATCTTCCCTGAGGGGCGAAACAGTTTCAACGGTAATCCCGTTAAAGCTGGCAGATATAATGTTTCTGGCTAGCCCTTCACTGATGCTTTTGGCGACATCCATCGGAGTGCTACTACTGGGGAATTCCCTAATTGTGCCGTCCGGAAGCGTAATTTTTATCATTCTTTATACCTGCTCTGTAAGTCCGCAAAGATAACACCTTGCATCGATGCGGGCAATAGCTAAATAAAGGATTTTAAAGCAGATCTGGCACCTTGGCGAAACATATCTTCTTAAAGAATTCGGCTCTTTAACGCTTTCTTTTCTTTCCGAAAAAAGCGTCCGTCAGGACCTTTACGCTAAAAAAACCGAGAGCAACGGCCGCTATAGCCAATACCCCACCAATAACGAGCACAGGCCAGTAGAAAGGATGCTCCTGATTCCTAAATGCCTGGTAGAGAACTACGGGAGCGGTGAACATGAGGCCTACCGTAATGGCAAGAAATTTAATCCCTCTAAGTAGCATGGCCTTATCCGTCCTCATTTTATTTTACCGTTAAGAGTGCCTCAAAAGTACCAATTTAAAGGTATATTTAGATAACTAAGTAAATTTGAAGGTACAAGTTCTCCTTTATGAATGTACTCCTGATTCCAGATAAGTTTAAAGGTTCCCTTTCGGCAAAGGAAGTAATAAACGCACTTGCCCAGGGGATACGGACCGCCAATCCAAAAACACGGATCTATGAAGTTATTGCTTCGGATGGAGGCGACGGGTTTTTAGAGGCAGTAGCCACTTATGTAAAAGTTGAGGAGATATTTGTAGCTACCGTTGATCCCCTGGGGAGGGATTTATGTGCGCCCTATTTATATGAGCGGGATACCCGTACGGCGTATATAGAGTTGGCAAAGGCCTCCGGAATGGAACTACTTAATGCTTTGGAAAGGGATCCTGTTCAATGTTCAACCCTGGGTACGGGCCTTCAGATAAAACATGCCATCAACAGGGGTGCAACTACCATTTATGTAGGATTGGGAGGAAGTGCAACAAATGATGGGGGGATCGGCATTGCGAAAGCGCTGGGATTTGAGTTTTTGGATATTGCGGGATGTGAATTAAAACCTACCGGCGTGAATCTTCGAAAAATAGACAGGATACGGCCAGCTGAGATCCCAAAAATGCTGAAAGTTATTTCTGTTTATGCCGTAAATGATGTAAGTAACCCGCTCTATGGGGAGGACGGTGCGGCGTATGTATATGCCCGGCAAAAGGGTGCGGAAAAAGAAGAAATTGAACTGTTAGACAACGGTCTAAGGCATTTGGATAAAAAGGTGCGCCAGCAGTTCGCTATTAAAAATGCCTCAAAAGCCGGTGCCGGAGCTGCGGGCGGAACGGCTTATGGTCTTAAAACTTTTGCAGACGCCCGCTTTATAAGCGGCATCGATTTTATATTACAGCTGGCCGGCGTAGCGAAGTTGTTAAAAAAAGAATCAATGGATTACATTATTACCGGAGAAGGAAAAATAGATGAACAGACCCTAAGCGGAAAATTGATAAATGGTGTTCTGAATTTAGGGAAGGAACATAGTATTCCGGTAGTAGCCATTTGTGGTGCGCTGGAAGTAGATAGGGGCAGCCTTAAAGGTGAAGGAATATTTGAAGTTCTTGAAGTTGGGGATAGAACAAAATCCCTGGAATATAATATGAAAAATGCCAGCCAATTTGTGGAGCGGGCGATCTGTGATTTTATTAGGGGAAACGCGTGATATAGCATTCGTTTTTAAAAGAAACCTTTCATCTTTTATTGAATAGTGATCGATTTTTTATATTCCTGAACCACCGCAAAATAGCCCAATGGGAAGTTATCCGGTTGGTCCACATTGTCAAATACCTCAACATTGTCCAAATTACTCACATCAAAGACATTCCCTTTTACAGTGGCTGCCGGCGTCTGAAACGGGCCTGCAAGATCGCCGCTCTGTTCAATGAGTTGGTCCATATAATTGTAGAAGGATAGATCCGCCCCTAAAACACTGATGGTTATTTCCCTCCCGGATTCCAACTCCCGATCGTAAAAATAGGAGAATTTGAATTCCTGGCCCTTATAAAACTCGTCTTCCGTTACCAAAAATTCATCGAAGTCAAAGTCAAAAACATAAAAATTGTCTCTTTCAGGATCGTCGGTAAAGGTTACCACCACCTCTGTCTCATCACCTTCGAATAAGGTGCCGTTTCCCTGTTCCAGCGTATCGATGGGGACGGCCGGGGCGTATCTTGTCCTGGCAAAATACAGTCTCCCTTCGTGATTTAGCTGAAGAATGAGTTGGCCGTCCAGAATTCCCTCAGTGCCAATCTCCCTCTCATATATGCCGGATCCTTCAGGGTTTTCCAGCAGGATTGCAACTCCGCCCCCGTATCTATCGTCGCCCACATTGCCAAACGAGATGTCTTTAAGGCCGGTAAGGGGAACAGTGCCAAAAAAGGAGCTTGTGAGCAGTACCTTAACCCTGATTGTTGTACTTGGTGCATTTTCATCAACACGGATCAGTGCGTCAACTATAAGTCGGGGGGGCTCCGTAGGCACGTCTACCTGAACGACGTCTTCACAGGATGAACCCCCGGCTATAAGAAGCGCCAGTACTAACTTGCCCAAAACCTTCATTCTATTACAATTTGAGCGGTATTTTCCTGAACTACCGCAAAATATCCCAATGCAAAGTTGTCCGGCGTATCCACGTTATCAAAAACCTCCATATTATCCAATTCGGTAACGTCAAAAATATTTCCCCTCACCGTAGCTGCCGGAGTGGCAAAGGGCCCCATAAGATCCCCACCTTGCTGTACGAGTTGGTTCATGTAATTGTAAAAACCCTCGTCGGCTCCCAGAATACTTATACCTACCTCCTGACCCGGCTTCAGATTATTATCATAGAAATAGGAGAATTGAAATTGTCGGCCTTGATAAAATTCGTCTTCGGTGACCAGGTATTCGTCAAAATCCAGATCAAAAACATAGAAATCATCTCTATCCCCGTTATCGGTAAACGTAATGATGACCTCGGTTTCATCACCCTCAAATAGCGTACCGGTGCCCTGCTCCAAATTATCTATAGACACGGTAGGTACAAAACGGGTACGAGCAAAAAAACGACGGTTGCTATGGTTTATCTGAAGAATCAGTTCTCCCTCGCTGAAGAAAGTGGTGTTCTTACCCATTTCATAAACTCCCGGTTCGGTTTCCAACAGGATGATGGTATTGGGATTTTCAAAAGTAGATTCCATATCCACATTTGTAATTGTTATCTGTTCAAGATCCGTTACAGGGGTTGTCCCAAAAAAAGAACTTGTAAGTGCAACCCTAATCCTGGCCGTTTGGAAAGCCTCATTTTCGTCTATTTTAATCAAAGCGTCCACGATAAGCCTTGGTGGCTCAGTTGGAGCGTCTACCTGTACAACGTCCTCGCAGCCTGTCAGAACCAATAAAAACAGTACGGCAGAGACTACTTTTCTCATTCTTAAAATTTAAAGTTATACGTTACGGCCGGTACTATACCAAAAATAGACGTGCGGATGGCTTCGTTAACTCCCGTATCCTGATTTCTCCTGAAATTGATCGATGCGGCATTGCGTCTGTTATAAATGTTATACACACTAAAAACCCATTCTGACTGCCACTTCTTCCCTTCTTTTTGCTTAGGAGTCAGTGTGGCACCTATATCAATTCTGTGATAATCCGGTAGTCTTTCCTTATTCCGAAGGCCATAGTAAGGTACTGTAAGCCCTTGAAATTCGAATTGTCCGATCGGATAATTGGTGGGTTGCCCTGTTTGAAAAATAAAAATTGAATTAAAACTCCATTTTTTATTAAGTTCATAGCTTCCAAAGAGCGCAATATCGTGCGTTTTGTCATAGGGGGTATTATACCATTCTCCAAGATTTATCCCGGTTTCCTTATTAGAGCGGCCGTTGTCAAAGGACGGGATCCTGCCCGGGGTGCGCTGTTCCGATTTGGAAAGGGTATAGGCCAGCCATCCCTGCAATCGGCCTTCGTTTTTCCGAAGAAGAAGTTCCCAGCCATAGGCCCTGGCCATTCCGTTCAGAATTACCTGCTCAATAGAATTATTTGCGATAAGGTTGGCGCCGTCTATGTAATCAATCCTGTTTTGTATATCCTTATAAAATACTTCAGTCTCAAATGAGAATTCCCCGTTTTTAATGTCTCTGAAATAACCCAGGGCATATTGGTCCAGTAATTGAGGTTTTACAAAAGGCCCGCTGGGAGTCCACACGTCCAAAGGGGTAGGGGAGCTGGTATTGGAAAGCAAATGGAGGTATTGTGCAACCCGGGTATAGCTGGCCTTAACAGAATTGGTATTGTTGAAGGTATACGCCAGGGATACTCTTGGTTCCAGATTGGTGAATTTGGCCAGGCTGCCTCCTCTTCCGGGGGTTATGGTTGCAATTGGATCTGCTTCCTGATAGACCAAAAGGAAAGGGTCAAAAAAGACAGGGTCATCATTCTCATATACGTTCAATTCATCCTGCCCCATCCGGATAAAATGGCTTAGGCGTAAGCCGTATTCCAAACTTAAGTTATAGGTGACATCATGTTCTATATCGATATAAGCCGCAGACTCATTGGCATATTTCTTAATTAGTTGTTCTTCCAGAATGCCGGAGTCCGGACTATTGGGTTCAATCTTTCCGGGATTGAATTGATAGTAAATATTGTTGAGCCCGTAATTAATCTGAAGATTATCATTTATATAGTGTTTGAGGTCGTATTTTATGTTGAAATTCTGAATGCCCGAATTCCATCTGAAACCAACAAAATCTAGTTCCAGGCCGTAATAATAATCAGAATATATCAGGGAAAGGTTGGTGAACAGCTTGTCTGAAAAGAGATGGTTCCACCTAAAATTGATTACACTGTTGCCATAGGTATTGATAAAGCTGTTGGCTATGCTGAACACATCCCGACCAAAATAGCCGGATAGAAATATGTTGTTCTTTTCATTAAGTTTATAGTTCAGTTTGGTATTTAAATCGAAAAAGTAGGCCTTGTTATCCACATTAAAAAACGGAAGAAACAGGTGTGCATAGGATGCCCTCCCACCAACCAGAAAAGCTGCTTTGTCCTTAACAATGGGTCCCTCGGCCAGCAGCCTGCTGGCTACGGCACCTATCCCTCCGTTCATGTGAAATTCTTTGCTGTTCCCCTCTTTTTGAAATATTTCCAGCACCGAAGAGACCCGGCCGCCATATCGGGCGGGGATACCTCCCTTAAATAGTTTAATGTCCTTGATGGCATCCGGATTAAATACGGAAAAAAACCCGAAGAGGTGGGAGGAATTAAAAATGGTAGCCTCATCAAGTAGAATAAGGTTTTGATCCACTGCCCCGCCCCGCACATTGAACCCGGATGATCCCTCACCGGCATTGGTCACTCCCGGTAACAGTAAAATCGATTTTATAACATCTGTCTCCCCAAGAACTACCGGAATTTTTTTTATGGTTTGTACGGCCATTGTGCTGACACTCATTTGTGGTCTGCGGATGTTTGTTTTCTCTGCATTTTCAGTGACTACAACCTCTTCCAACTGCTCAGCCTCCACGGCCAGCTGAAAATTGATCTTCTGATCTTCCGTAAAGGAAATTGTGGTTACGATATCCTGATAGCCCAGGTAGCTGATCCTAACCTCATATTCTCCTTGCGGCAGGGTTAGGGAGTAAAAGCCATACTCGTTTGTTGCTACTCCTGTCCTAAGCTCGGGAACCGCAATTGTAACCCCGATAAGCGTTTCGTTACTAGTTGCTTCGGTAACAGTGCCGTTAAGTGTATACTTTTGCTGCGAAAAAAGATGAAAGTAGGTTAACAGTAAGACAACTAATATCACGCGATGTGTCCGTCCCATTCAGGCAATTTTGTCTAAAAATAGAAAGAAAATCCAAATCCACATGCGAGTTAACAATTGTGCCGAGGTCTTTCTAAACTAGCGGCTTGTTTTAATCGAAAAGAATTCCCCGCAGCTTGCTGTGGGGTTTCCTATGAAATTCTTTATTTTTTTACAATTGTTCCAGTATGGAATTAAAAGTCTTGCTGGGCCGCATGGCCCTGGCCATCAGTTCAACATCCGGTTTGTAGTAGCCTCCAATATTCTGGGGGCTGCCCTGGGCCGCAAGGAATTCTTTGAGAATCTTTGATTCCTGTTCGCTCAATTTTCTCGAGATGCTCTTAAAAATGTCTTTCATTCCGGTATCCTTCTGCTGTTCAGAAAGGGCTTTTGCCCAATAGGAGGCAAGGTAATAATGGCTTCCCCGGGTATCTAATTCCCCTACTTTTCTGGAAGGTGATCTGTCTTTGTCCAGAAATTGCTCCGTAGCATTATCCAAAGTTTCTGCCAGCACATGGGCCCTGCTGTTGTTGTGCTTGTCCCCGTAGAAATCCAGGGACACGCCGAGAGCCAGGAATTCCCCCAGGGAGTCCCATCGCAAATGGCCTTCTTCTAAAAATTGTTCAACATGTTTTGGTGCGGAACCTCCGGCACCGGTTTCGAACAGTCCGCCGCCATTCATCAAAGGTACGATGGACAACATCTTGGCACTTGTTCCTACCTCCAATATTGGGAAAAGGTCCGTTAAATAATCCCTCAGCACATTGCCTGAAACGGAAATAGTGTCTTTTCCCTGTTTAAGTCGACTTAAGGTAAATTTGGTAGCCTCAACCGGTGAAAGAATCTGAATATCCAAACCAGTGGTGTCCTCTTCCGCTAAATAGCTATTTACTTTTTTTATGAGCTCCGCATCGTGTGCTCTTTCACTATCCAGCCAGAAAACGGTTGGTACCATAGTCGCCCTTGCCCTGGAAACAGCAAGTTTTACCCAATCCAGAATAGCTGCATCTTTTACCTGGCACATTCTCCAGATATCCCCGATGCCCACCTCGTGTTGAAGTAAAATTTTTCCGGACGATTTATCTACGACCCTTACGGTTCCCTGCTTTCTTATTTCGAAAGTCTTATCGTGAGAACCGTACTCTTCGGCTTTTTGCGCCATAAGGCCCACATTGGGCACAGTCCCCATGGTTGTGGGGTCAAATGCCCCATGCTCCTTACAAAAATCTATGGTTGCCTGATAAATACCGGCATAACTACTATCGGGGATCACCGCTTTGGTATCCTGGGATGTGCCGTTTGCATTCCACATCTGACCCGAATTCCTGATCATTGCAGGCATCGATGCATCTATGATCACATCGCTGGGTACATGTAGATTAGTAATACCCTTCTCAGAATTTACCATTGCCAAATCCGGGCCCTGGGCAAGGGCTGCCTTTATATCAGCAACAATTTCGTTTCTTTCCTCATCCGGAAGTTGCGCTATCTTACGTAAAAGATTTTCGAGCCCATCTGTGGTGCTGATGCCGAGATTCTCGAAAATGCGCTCATATTTTTTAAAGACATCTCCAAAAAACACCTCCATCACGTGGCCAAAAATGATGGGATCCGAAACCTTCATCATTGTGGCTTTTAGGTGAATGGAAAAAAGTACATCTTCCCGCTTTGCATCTTCATATGCCTGCTCAAGGAAATTTAGCAGCGCTTTTTTACTGAGAACCGTAGCGTCTATAGTTTCTCCTTGCAGCAGCTTAACGTCTTCTTTAAGTACAACAGTATCTCCTTCCGTAGTATCGAGTTCTATTTTAATTGCCGTTTCGTTAGGTACGGTTATGGACTTTTCATTAGCCTTGAAGTCGCCATAATCCATTGTTGCTACATGTGTTTTTGAATCCGGACTCCATGCGCCCATGCTATGCGGGTTATTTTTGGCGTAGTTTTTAATTGGTTTTGGAGCTCTTCTGTCCGAGTTACCTTCGCGTAATACGGGATTAACAGCACTTCCCTTTATCCTATCGTATCGGGATTTAATTTCTTTTTCTTCCTCTGTTTTTGGTTCATCCGGATAGTCGGGTATGCTATACCCTTTGCTCTGCAACTCACTGATAGCCTCCTTAAGTTGAGGGATCGATGCGCTGATATTTGGTAATTTGATAATATTGGCTTCGGGGGATTTAGCTAATTCTCCCAATTCCGCCAGGTCGTTAGAACCACGCTGCGCTTCTTCCAGGTAATCTGGGAAAACGGCAGTGATCCTTCCGGCCAGGGAGATATCTTTGGTTGCTATGGAAATCCCCGCTGTTTTAGTAAAAGCCTTTACTATAGGTAAAAAGGATTGTGTGGCCAAAGCCGGGGCTTCATCGGTTTTGGTATAGATTATTCTTGGCATAAATAACTCGAATTATGTTTTTAGGCGGAGCAAATATACAACTTTAAAAATGTGGGTGGGGGGGTTAGAAACCCGTTGGGTATCACAGCAATTTGCCTCAAGTATTTTGACCAGGGGGAAACCTGGCAATCACCCAAAAAACAAAAGCCATATCATTGTGGCGAGCACATTGATATGGCTTTCTAGAATAGCTAACAGACTTTTTGCCTTGTACCGAAGTACAACACCGCAACCATTGATTGCATCTGTATCACTATTTCAACGTTTGAAACATTTTTTGTCCTTAATTCTTCAACCAAGCAACTACTCAATGCTACTTCTTGTTGTTTAGTGCTTTTATCCTAAATAAAGAACCGAAGTTCTACATTTAACGTAAAAAAACCCACATGTGCTTTGGAAGCATCCGCTTCCCAAACCTATGCTCATCTTTATTCCTCCACCCGGTAATAAATTACCCGGTATTGGAATTAAGACTAGACAACAATATAAAGAACGTCAACTTTACAATGGTTATCCGAATATACCTTAGACAGATATGTCCTTAAAACCATAGAATAAATATAATCTATTATAAGGGCAAATCCAAATTATATAAGAAATTAAAAATCAACACATTATAAACCTTGGTTATAAACAATTGTTTATAACCTGTAAAGGGCATTAAAAATGGCTAATTAGCATGGTTTGCATGAGAAAAAAAACGGCCAACATCTGCTGGCCGAATACTGTGCATTTAAGAAATTGTTTATGGAGCGGATTCACCGCCACCGGTCTTCGCTTTTTTTAACTGACGCTGGATTTTCCTTATGGCGGATTCAATAGACTTTTCCGGCTCAATAATATTGTATTCCCCCCAAAAATCAGGATCGGAAAAACCTATTGCCTCGTCGGTTAAAATAATATCGGATTTTATCCTATTCTTGTATTTAGGAAATTTACCGGCCAGATTTTTCTCCCAGTCGGTCACAGCCATCTCACAGGTCATACTGTACACAGAATTAAATAAACGTTTATCCCAATTGATCTTAAATTCCAATAAAACGTTGCTGTAACCATAGTACCATCTGCCATTTTTCTCCCGGTAGTCCACGCGATAGGCGACCTCGGTGGGGTACACGTTCGCATTTTTCGGTTTTTTCCTTACGAACATTCTGCTGGCTATTTCCTTATCGGTAATATTAAGCGAATAAATAGCACTGGTAAGGATCTTTTTCTCGGCATCTATATACAATTGACCAAAGTATAGGGGTTCCGGTATCTCCGACCGCTGTTCAAAACTTACCACGTAAATGAGTTTATCATTGATCCTGGTTGAACGCTCAAATCTGAATTTATAATCAGAGATTGTCTCATTCGTAAAAATGTATTCCGGGTATTTCATAATATCCACGAAGAGCGCATTAAAGGGCCCCCCTTGTAATTTTAATGCCAGAGTGTCTAATTTGTTATAATCAGTGCTTTTCCGTGCCTTGTACAATTGCACTGCATCCCGTTTGGCAGAGGTATAGGGCGTTTTGTAAATATTAACAACCGCCTCGGAAAGGGAAACGTTCGTCCTCCTTTTTTTAATGGTCTCTCTGTAAAAAGCCGTCATGAGGGTAGGGTCATCAAAATAGTTTTCACCTTTTTTACGCAGGGTTTCTTTAACAAGGGTTACGGCATCTTTCGGAACGCTAATATTTACTTCCGACAATTCAGTTACAGAAACGTGCAAAGCAATTCTATTGTTATTATCCCTTAACTGTTCCAATGGAATCGACCTGGTCTTATAGCCCAGGAAAGAGACAATGACATTCCCTTCCGTGGTACTTTTAGGTATTTTAAGAAGAAATTCACCTTCCGTATTGGTGACTGTGCTTATGTTGGTATCATCGAGGGTCAGCGTTGCAAAAACCAAAGGTTTGCTGTTTTCGCCATCAACGACTTCTCCTTTATATTGTGTAAAGGATTGCTGGTCTTCCTGCTGTAATCCCTGGAACATCGCTGTTGCCCGAACTGTTCCGAATACGACCGTAAACAATAGCATACAAAGCAACATTTTATGCCGTTTTATCGATATTTGTTTTGTAATCTGTCTCATAGCCTTCTTTATTTGATGTTTTTGCGAGATCATAATTCCGTTATCTAAGTTAGTGATTTTAAGTGATATAATGTGTTAAACTATTGCTTATTCTTTCCGTAAAATTTCGACTTTTAATCGAAAAGAATTCCTCGCAGCTTGCTGCGGAAACGTCATTCCCGCAAAAGCGGGAATCCAAATGACGGAATTTCGTTTTTCGACCTTTAGGTCGAAATAAATGGCATTAAACCCCAGGGCAAGCCCTGGGCCCAATAGAAGGAATCGACCCAAGGGTCGAGGTATTAAACCTAGACCCCGCTGAAAAAGCGGGGTTGGTTCAACCATCCATTTTAATAATCCCGCTTTTTAGCGGGAGCGGTCAAAATGGGGTTTCACTAATAAAACCGGCGAAACCTGTGCCGAGCCTGGCGGGGTATACAAGTAGCTGCTGATCTCTAATTCTTTATTGCCCCATGGCCGCATAAGCTGTCCAAAATTTAAGGCTTCTTTTATTGGACATGTCATTCTTAAAGGTCACCGGAAAAGAGGTACAGAACTAATTGCAACCATGATAGGATCCATAATCGCAAAACAGTCTAATCAAAGATAAGTTATCTGTTTCCTTAGCTGTCTCTTCCCGTTGGGAGATACACCATGCACGGCAGGTAAGTAGCTTATTTGTAAATTTTGCTACCCGCCCGAATTCTTTTTGCGCTGTAGGTGGGTGAAATGACTTCTATCCGGAGGACTGCCTACCTTAAGGGATCGGGGAAGGGAATCAAGAGCCTTGTATTGTAAATGCATTTCCTGAAAAAGTTCCTTAACAAGGTCTGGTTCTTTGGTGGTCAGATTGTTTTTCTCCCCCGGATCATCTTTTAAATTGATCAATAAGGTGTCATGCGCAGCAACGGCCTTAACGGATGGATTCCCTGAAAAGCCCGGGAAAGGTTTCTTTATTTTGTAATCTCCCTTCCTGAATCCACGCAGCTCGGCGCCATTGAAGTACAGGAAAATAGCTCCATTCCGTTTGCCGGTGCCAAACAGGACCCCGGAGAGATCACTACCGTCTATAGGCCGGTCCTCGGGAACAGTAGTATTGGTAATGGCAGCTATCGTCGGGAACCAGTCCATTTGAGTGGCGAGGTCATTATATACCTGCCCCTTTGGAATTTTCCCCTTCCACATGGCGACCGTTGGCACTCTCACACCCCCTTCAAAAGTATACTGTTTTCCCTCCCTTAAAATGCCGGCGGAACCTCCGTGGTCTTCCATTACCAACCATGGCCCGTTGTCGCTGGAAAATATAACCAGGGTGCTTTCCAATAGGCCGAGCGATTCTAATTTTTGAAGGATTTCGCCCGTACTCCAGTCGATCTCCTGAATAACGTCCCCATACAATCCTCTCTGTGAGCTCCCCATAAAGTTGTCCGAGGCATAAATGGGGACATGGGGCATATTATGTGCCAGGTAAAGAAAAAAAGGTTTGTCTTTGTTCCGATTTAAAAACGAAAGGGATTCTTCCGTATATTTTTTGGTGGTATAGCGCTGATTTACGGAATCTTCCACCACTTTGTTTCCCCTCATATAAACAACACTGCGCATATCATTACTGTACGGGATCCCAAAGTAGCTGTCAAAACCTTGTTGTAAAGGCAGGAATTCTTCCCGATGGCCTAAATGCCATTTCCCTACGATGCCGGTGGCATACTCCTTTTGTTTAAGAAGCTCTGCAATTGTTATCTCCCATTGGGACATGCCGGTAAAACTCTCCGGAAAAAAAACAGAATTGATGCCCATTCGTTGGGGGATTCTTCCGGTTAGCAATCCGGCTCTGGAGGGACTGCACACCGGTGATGCAGAATAAAATTCCGTAAATTTTATTCCCTCTCTTGCAATTCTGTCAATGTTAGGAGTCTTAATATCATCAGCGCCGAAGCATCCAAGATCTCCATAACCGAGGTCATCGGCAAAAATATAGACAATATTGGGCAACCGCTCTTTTTTGCCGACTACCTTTTCTTTTTTATCCGTACAATTGGCAAGTAGGAGAAGCAATATGGGTAAAAGGAGGAATTTTTTTAAGATCATCTTGTTTAAATACATATGGCGTGGATCCTTTGAATATAGATCCGGCATTCAAATATAATCACCATCCCATAAAAAATTACCCCTTATCGGATTATTGACAAGGGGGTAAATTAATAGTTAAGGAATTATACCTTTTATTCCTCAGGAAAGTCTTCGTGTTCAATGACCTCCTCCATCTGCTTTACATGCCTCTCGGTATGACCTGACATAAAGAGGACTATTTGCAGACCATCTATAGTTCCAAAAGGCAGCTGACCGTAGTGGTTACGAAGATCATCTTCGGTGTTTTTCATGTACTCCGTATGCTCCTCACGTTTCGTATTGAAGGCCTTTAAAGTTTCCTCATGACTTCCAAATTTACCAGTTGGCTCAAAAGCTTCCTGGGTTTTAACTTTTTGGTCCCGGTTGGTAATGATAGCCAATACCTTTTCGTCCGACATTTTTACTGAATCGCGTTTTGAAGGATCTGCGGGCGCTTGCAGGGCACCCTGAAGCATCTGTCCAATCGCATTTTCAGAGATTGCCAAATGTTCCGCACATTCCGCTACTGACCAGGATTCCGGGGAACTTTTAAAATTCAGTTGCTCCTCGCTTAGACCATCTACAACGCTATTCAGGTGATCTTGAGTCTCCTTTAGTTCCGCAACGGCCATTTTCCTTTCGGCGTCCGTAAGTTTTATATTAAAATTGGTAAAACCTAGCAGGGCCAGTACCAAAATTGGTAAAATAATTTTTTTCATAATTCATACTTTTAAAAATGATTCTGTTATTGTTCTCTGTTTAAGACGATTCGGTCTTCAAATTTTGGACAATATAATGATATGAATATTTAAAAAAGTGTATTTTGATAAAATTTAATTTTGCTGTCTTCCTCGAACTCCCAAAAACACATTTACCTCAGGATCAATTGGATTGCCGGCTGCCCTTCTCATTACTGCCAGTTGGCCGCTATGCCAAACGGCATCCTCAATAGGGCCGTTGATCTGGTTCCAGAAGGGAAATTTAACCGTTCCGTTTTTATTTTTAAAAATGATTTCATGATCCGTAAGATCCGTAACTTTCTTAAAGATATCACTGGCCATTTTTAAATTTTGTAGTGTCTGTCTCCTCTTGTGATCAAAAGACGTGATTACATCTTGTGGAACCGTCCTGTCATTGATATCTTTCTTTGCCGAATTATATATGACGCGCGAAAGGCCGTACAGGTGGTCCACAGTTTCATCTACTGTTCTATTCTTGTCCGACGGTTTATACGAAAGATTGTCCGCAGTGAGACCATGAGTTGCCCAGTAATACCTAAACCCAAGACCATCTATCATCCGGGCAACCACGGTACCGGCGGTATAGGTTTCTGGAGGAGCGGGAATTTGGTGGTAAGGCAACTCCTTTTCGGAAACATCCTGAGCATTCATTGTATTTATAATTAGGAAGATATATATCAAAATCGATATTCTCATAAGGCACTTATTAATTATCTACTTTTATAAAGGTAAACATAGCCATTGGGGGATCAACGGTGGTTCCATTGCCCAGAGGCGCCTCCGTGATTTTTGTAATGTTTTCCGCAGGATCCGTATCGGCACTGGGGGAATCAAAGGTAGCCCCGCTATCCGTGCCAGAATCATAAGAAACGGCATTGACAGTAAGATCATCGACAAAAACACCGTTTTCCAGGAATTCAACATTTTCAATTGCTATAAACCAATCGGGGCTCGGAGCGATCGTGCTGACCAGGCTCACCAGAGGAAAATCATCAGTAACTGTTATTTGAAAGGTTGCCTCTGAAAATCCGGTAGTAAGCCCTTCCCCAATAATTGTTGAAGAGGCCATTCCGCTACTCACCAGGGCATCAATTTCTGTGCTAAGGTCGCCCGTAGCACCGGTCTCTGCCATAACTTCCATACCTGCGCTGGCCAATTCACCTTCCTCAAAAAATGCACTTCCTACCTTATGAACCATGCCAATTGCGGGGAAAAAATGATCCCCTGAAGGAAAATCGGTAGGATGGTTGGTGGCGCTCCAATTCCCCACAAAAGTTACATTGTAGGTTGCCATAGTGGCCAGTGGCGGTTCTTCAACCGTTATATATTGAGAAACCGTTATTGTATTATCTTTTCCCTCATCGTTGGCCGCAGTTAGGGTAACCGTAAAGGATCCAGGGGTGTTATAGGTAACTACCGGGTCCTTATCGGTACTTGTGTTTGGGTCGCCTCCCGGAAATAGCCATAGGTAGGTTGTTGCATTCAGCGAACCGTTGGTAAATGTTATGGAGGAGCCAGCATCTACTGTTGTGGCGGAGGCGGCAAAATTAGCCACAGGATCCGGTGTTTGATTTTCTCCGGGACCATTGTCACTAGTACAGGCAGTAATTAGAACCGCACATAGTCCAATAAATCTCTTTTTCATAATTTTCTTTTTAATAGCAAAATACAAATTTTACTTACGTTATTACATTAATACTGATGAAAGGCATCGGATACAAATTGAAGCACAACCGGCAGGGATTCCCGCCAGTAAGTCCAGCTATGCCTTCCTTCCCTTACCCGGTATTCATGGGGAATTTCTTTTTTCTTCATGGCAATATGCACCAGGCTATTGCCTTCATATAAAAAATCATCGTCCCCACAGTCAATAAACCATCTTACCGAACCAACATTTTCTTTAGGCATACTATTGATCAAATTAATGGCATTATGCCTTTCAAAATATTCCTTAAGGGCACCGTTATCATACGATTCTTTATTTCTTTCTAGCCGTTCTTTTAGATCTTCCATTGTCAACGGCCCAACATAGGCACTTAGAGGGCAAGCTGAAGAAAAAAGTTCGGGCCGGTGCAAGGCATACATAAAAGAACCGCCACCACCCATGGAGAGTCCGGCAACGGCCCTATAGCGTTTTTCAGCTTTAATGCGGTACGTTTTTTCCACATGTGGCATGAGTTCTTCAAAAAAGAAATCCTCGTACCTCCATTCCCCGTCAATACTATTAAAGTACCCACGACGTCCGGTGTCGGCATCTGGCATTACGATGATCATCGGAGTCGCTGTACCATCCTTGATCGCATTATCGGTGATACGCAAAACTTCCCCGAACTGCACCCATCCTGTTTGATCATCCCCTGCACCGTGCAACAAATAGAGGACGGGGTAACTGCGTTCGGAGGTGTCGTAATCCGGGGGAAGGTAGATGGCAAATTTTCGCTCCCCATTTAAGATAGCGCTGGTCATGGTAAGTTCATCATATACTTTACCCGACTGGCAAAAAACCGATGCGTTGAGACAAAAAACAAGACTTAAAATAGGCAGTAGGATTCTCATGGCGTTGTTTCTTACTATTTTCGATTGGTAATTTAGCTTTTGATGGGCTATTAACCGTGTTGTAAATATATAATCGTATTCAACCTTTCCAGCCTGCCCGTTTATGGCAAAGGGCAGAACAGCATACTTTACGGCAACTTATTGTGCATGATATGGCCTTCAAACCCTTTAAATGTACTATTTTTTGAAATAAGATAGTCGGAGAAATGACAAGGTGTTATTGGGGGGAACCCTAAAGTTGTTTTTCGAAACACAAACTGTTTTCTATTCCGGCATATTGTCCGTAATTCGGAATTCTTTGATAGCCGTTTTTTTGATAGAGCCGAACAGCTTCAGGTTGTCTTTTACCCGTTTCCAGTATACACCTGTCATACGCTAACTCGCGTGCCCAATCCTCCAGGGCACTGAGTATTCTGGCAGCAAAACCTTTTCCCCGACATTCCGGAAGCACGTACATCCTTTTTATTTCCATGGTGTACCCATCAAACTCTTTTATTGCCCCGCATCCTGCAGGTTTTCGATTTTCATACAGCAGAATGGCGTGATTGATGTTTTCGATCTTATTGAATTGGTCATAGAAAGCATGGTCCTCGCCGTCTCTTTGTGCCAACTCCGCATCCAGAAGTTTCACCAGATCGATGAAGTTTTTGTTTAAAGAATCCGTTCTTTCCTGATGAACCATTGGATTTAGTAAAATTACGTGCCGGGTTTAAACAAGCCCCCTAATCATGTCATATCCTTTTCTCTTTTGTTTTCTGGCAAAGCGGCTGGAATTTTTATACTGCGGACTGACAAATAATTTTTCGATCGTTTATGAGCGGCAAAGCAATTAAATGCGGTTTTCCGCTCGTGTTTTAAGTGGGAAATTGATCACCCTTAAAATTTGATTGCCGTTTATTTGCTCGGTACACTTTATTTCATCATAAACAGGGCATTTACAAAAAATAGTTTCCCATGTTCCCAAAATCCTCGGAAAAGCGGATTGTCTACCATATAAATGACCTGTCCCAGACCATGGCTCTCCGCCCCAAAAACAAGGGTTTTATTGATTTTTTTCCGAGCTTCACTCCCCGCAAAACCCGCGACCGGCTGAGTATCATCCCCTATATAGACCACCGTGCCTTTTTCCAGGTAATCATAACTGTCATTACCAAGTTTTAGCGTAAAATAGGTATCTTCATATCCGTAGGCCAGGGGATGGGTTGCATCTACCTTTGTCTTAAAAATAGCTCCCGTAATCTCATCTTTGATCTGCTCTCTTTGTGTTAGCTCAAATGGCTGTGGCTTAACCTCTGTACTGTCTTTGTCTTTTTCACGGGCTTTAATACCAAAGCCATCTTCACCGTCAATACTCTTAATTGAAGCACCTAGCGCAACGAGTCGGCCCCCAGCCGACACCCATTCCTTAATTTCACCTAAAATATCTTTGTCCATGAAGTCCTGATAACCTTCTCCGTCCGGTAGTACAAGGACATCATACTCGGATAGATCCACATTCTTTATATAATCGGCATCAAGAATTGATACCGGATAGTACAATTGTTGTTCAAAAAAATGCCATATCTCACCAAAATGCAGCGAAGAAGTGGGCTTACCCGTAAGCACAGCTACGTGAACACCCGGAATCATTCTGACGTAAACCGAACCAAAATCTTTACCTTTTTCAACAAAACCTGTATTTGTGGAAGTAAGCTTTTTATGGTATTGACTGGCGCTTTCTGTTAGGATATTGAAGAAATCCTCGATATTTTTATTATCTGCGGTTGTTATGATCAGGCTGCCCCTGGCATAGGATTTACCATCCAATTTAAAAGGTTTATGTGCAAATCGGACCCGTACCTTTTTTTGTAATAATGCGGCTAAGAAACGCGCATCCTCCATACTGTTCCAATCCGTCAGATAAGCATAGGCAGCCGCGTCGAGCGATGAAATATCGGCCTGTTCCATAACAAATGGGTCACCGTCAACAGAAGTTTCCGTAGCGATGGCGTTCAGTCCATAGGCATAGGGCAGGGACCAGGCAGTAATATCGTACGTAAGGGAGTCACTTAATTTGGCATCCGGTTCAAACAGCACCTTTACCAGCGTTCCTTTAGTCTGGTTGGTTGAAACCACTATATTTTTCTCACTTTTTCTTAAACTTCCGTTTTTTCCCGTAGTATAATTGAATCCTTTTAACGAGGTTGAATTACTGGTGCCATATTTTATCTGATGATCATCCAATAATTCAGCCAGAGCATCTATATTATCGGGGTTTCCGCTCATCACAAAACTTTTGTACCTGTAATTTTTCGGACTATAGAATTTTTTAAATTCTTCGTTTAACCTATCCGCGTTAACAGATGCCACTTCCACGGTGGAAAGCCCGGTAGTATGATGATGGGCTATTCGATCCTTAAGGGTTAAAGTGTCACCTATACTGGTTTTGATACCTAAGCCAGCACGACCGCTGCCGCCCTGTTCGTAGGTCATCCCTATTGCGCCGTTATAGGTGGGGTATGTGTCCCCGTAGCTGGGATAAAACAGATCAAATGCTTCCTTGGTAAAATAAAACCAGCCGTTGGCATCAAAATATTTCGCATGGTTCTTTCCGATAGTTACCTGGAAGTCTCGCTGAAAATCCGTGATCACCTCGTGAAACGGTTCTGCGGCAGGGGCGAAGTAGTACGGATTGTCAACACCCTGTTCATGAAAGTCCACATGCACATGTGGTAGCCACTCATTATACTTTTTAAGACGTTGCCTGCTTTCTATCTGCGTAAGCCAGGCCCAATCCCTGTTAAGGTCGAACATATAGTGATTACTGCGACCGTTCCACCATCCTTCATGGTGTTCCTTGCTGTTTGGATCTATGGTATAAGGGGTATTCTTGTACTGATTGTACCAATTAACATAGCGGTCCCTGCCATCGGGATTAATGCACGGATCCATGATCACTATCGTATTTTCCAGATACTCCTTTTTAAGGGTGAGCAATTCATACAGGGTTTGCATGGAAGCTTCGGTACTTACACTTTCATTGCCATGCACATTATAACTAAGCCAGACAATGGCCTTAGAAGCAACGCTCCCCCCTTCTGTACTCTTTAAATGTTCTTGGCGTATGGCTTCCAGGTTAGCCATGTTCCCCGCTGAGCTCAGGTAAGCCACCAAAAGCGGTCTGCGCTCGTTGGTTCTTCCGTATTCATGCAACTGAACTCTATCTTTTGCGGCCCCCGCAACGTACTGGTAATAATCCACCACCTGGTGATGACGCGTAAATCGCGATCCCAATTCATACCCTAAAAATTCAGAAGGCGATTTAAGTTCTTGTGAATGGCCGACAAATGTGAAGAGAAGGACTGCCGAAAGTAAAATTTGCTTCATAGGGTAAGGCATGTTTTGTGTTGGGCCAAATCTAAGGATTATTCATGATATCCTCAGGTTTATTCGATCAGGGGTAATGAAAAAGGTTGATCGTTTTGGAACGAAAAAATAGCAATTTCGGATTAAACATCTTAACGTATTTTTAGGAATTCCAAAACCGGAGAATTTTATCTTTGGTCGGATTTAATACCTCACATGGAAGTTGCCTCTATCCCTTTTAGAAAAACCGGCTATTTTTCCGAGTTAATATGCGATTATCTGGAGGAGAAGGAAAGTCTTAAACCTTTTTATAAAAGATTTTCTACGCTCGAGGATTTTGAAGCTCAGATAGCTGAAAAAAAGGCCAACTTCCCACAAGAAAACAGGAAAATTTTGCGTTCGGTGTTAGAAGCCCAATACAATGGCATTTCGGTCTCCAGGAAGGTAAGGGATCATATAAAGTCTTTGGAAGATCCAAGCACCTTTACCGTGGTCACCGGGCATCAGCTCAATTTGTTCACAGGCCCCTTGTATTTTTTATATAAGATCATAAACACTATTAACCTTGGCAGGGAGCTGAAAACGGCCTACCCGGAACACAATTTTGTACCGCTGTACTGGATGGCGACGGAAGATCACGATTTTGAGGAGATCAATTACTTCAATTTTAAAGGAAAGAAATTGCAGTGGAATCCTGAGGACTATCGGGGCGGGGCGGTTGGTAAATTTTCTACAGAGGGACTTGAAGCCGTTTTTGAGTTATTTTCCCTGGAAATAGGAAATAGTATAAACGCCAATCGTCTCACGGAATTGTTTCGTAAGGCTTATCTGGAGCATCAGACGCTGACAACTGCCACCAAATATCTTGCCAACGAATTGTTCGGGGAATATGGCCTGGTCATCCTTGACGGGGATGATAAAAATTTAAAGCGGTTATTGATTCCCTATGCCACCCGCGATATTCTGGAAAATATCGCCTCCGTAAAAGTGGAAGAAACGGTGGGGAAACTTCAGGAACTGCCAGAAAATTATGATATACAAGTCAATCCCCGTGAGATCAATTATTTCTATTTGTCGGATGGAATAAGAGAGCGCATCGTTGAAAATGAAGGACAATTTTATGTGCTCAATACAGACATTGTATTTACTAAAGAAGAGTTACTGGCCGAGTTGGAAAACCGTCCGGAGCGATTTTCACCAAATGTAATAGCCCGTCCGTTGTACCAGGAAGTGATATTGCCCAATCTTTGTTACATTGGCGGTGGGGGAGAACTGGCCTATTGGCTGGAACTGAAATCTTCATTTGAGGCTTTAAATGTCACCTTCCCAATAGTGTTACTCCGGAATTCGGTTTTGATCATTTCAGAAAAACAACATAAAAAATTGAAAAAACTGAACCTGAAGGTTGCCGATCTTTTTTTGAAACAAAGTAGTCTCATCAATAAAAAGATTCGGGAAATCTCCAATATTGATATCGACTTCTCACCCCAAAAAAATCATCTGGACCAACAGTTTGAAAGCCTTTACGAAATTGCCGAAGAAACTGACAAATCCTTTCTGGGGGCTGTAAAAGCACAGGAGGTAAAGCAGAAGAAAGGCCTGGACCATCTTGAAAAACGGCTGCTTAAAGCTCAGAAGCGGAAACTGAAAGATCAGGTAATACGAATAACGGAAATTCAGAACGAATTGTTTCCCATTCATTCGCTTCAGGAGCGTCATTTAAACTTCTCGGAATTGTATTTGGAATTTGGCGAAGAACTTATCCCCATGCTCATGAATTCGCTGCGACCACTTTTTGAGGAATTCACCATTATTAAGACGGATTAGAAAATTTCAGATATATTGGTGAAGACTTCCCGTCTCCCTATACAATGGAAGGACGGAATCATTAGCGCCTGTAAGAAGGAATGAAATAAATAGAAATTCTTTTACATTAGTGTCCGGTTAAAGACACAAGACCGCTTCGCTATTAGACATAAGACAATAGACTAAATTTTAACTAGGGCCTGTTAACACTAAGCCTAAAATTTGATTTTTCGCCCTTTTTCCGTATTTCTTCGTTTGTTTTTGCCAACGTAGCTCGCTATGTTTTACAAAAACAGCCTTAAAATCCGAAAAAATCATCAAAAAATCCATGATTTCCGTTTAGTGTTAACACGCCCTAATCGATAATCATTTGATTATAAATTAATAAGTTTTTCAGAAGAGTGAATACTCCGGCATTTTAAAATTTTCCAAAATCAAGGGACCGGCTTTTAAAAGACTTTAAAGCCCCTGTATTTGCCGGTTAATTCAGCATATAAACTATTTTACCGGACAACAATAATTCTTTTATTTTAAAATTACTCCTCTCAAATCGCCTGTGAATAGGCACTTTCCGTGATTGCACGCAAAAAAAATCAATTTTTTTAAAATTTCGGGTAGGGTATTTTAAAGCTTGATTGTTATATATACAAATTGCTATGAAAAAGACAATTTTTAAATTTTGTCCCGATAACCATCGGGAGTGTCATAAATAATAAGTTCATGTGTTTAGGTTGGTTTTTGATTTGAAAAGCCCCGGCGTCCATGCCGGGGCTTTTTTAATTAAGCCCCAAATTGAATTGCTTCAATTTGGATGGCTGAATTACCCCGACTAAAAGAGCAGTATTCTGAAAAACACCCTCCATCTATTCCTTTTAAAGTTTTACAGTTATCCGAATCCCTGTGATAATGAATTTTCATTTCAGCGCCCATAAAAAGCGGATAATTCCCTTGCATGTGCTCTGAAAATGGTTAAAAATTAATTTGTAGGAATCAATTTATATAATTAATAACCAGTATATTATGATAAACTAATTAAACAATATATTAAGTCAAGTGATTCCCCCTAGCTACAAATGGAAATGGATTTTTTCCTCTCTTAGCACCGTTTTCCATCTGCGATACCCGCAACCTACACGGTACATTTTCTTTTATTCTTTCGTTCAATGGATGAGATTTTAAGCTGTCTTAAGGTCAGAACCGATATCAGATTTTTACCCTCTTCTTTGATCAGAAAATAGACCTGTTTATAACTCTTAAAATTAATTGGATAAATATTCCTGTTTCCTCATTTTACAAAATAGGCATTTTGCTATTTTTGCCCATGCAAAATAACGTCCTTATTATTGACTTCGGTTCCCAGTACACACAACTCATCGCCAGAAGGGTTAGGGAACTGAATATTTTCTGTGAAATAAAACCCTTTAATAAGCCTCCCGCGGATCTTTCGGAATACAAGGCTGTGATCCTATCCGGATCCCCCTTTTCCGTAAGGGCTGACGACGCCCCACATCCCGATCTCTCACGAATTAAAGGGAAAATACCATTGTTGGGAATTTGTTTTGGGGCTCAGTACCTTGCCCACTTTAACGGCGGTAAAGTAGCCCCTTCCAGCACAAGGGAATACGGAAGGGCCAATCTTACTTATATAAAAAAGGACGAGCCTTTATTGAAAGGCGTTACCGAGGGTTCCCAGGTATGGATGAGTCATGCGGATACCATAACAAAATTGCCTGAAAATACAGTCCACCTGGCGAGTACGAACGATGTTCAAAATGCCGCGTTTAAATTTGAGGGTGAAGCTACCTACTGCATACAATTTCATCCCGAGGTATACCACACCACGGATGGGAAACAAGTGTTGGAGAATTTTCTCGTTCACATCGCCGGATTGGAGCGATCATGGACACCTGATGCCTTTATAGAAACCACAGTGACCGCATTAAAACGCAAAATTGGAAGGGACAAAGTTATTCTGGGCCTTTCTGGCGGCGTAGATTCCACCGTTGCGGCCATGCTGCTTCACAAAGCCATCGGAAAACACCTGCATTGTATCTTTGTAAATAACGGCCTATTGCGAAAAAATGAATTTCGGGATGTCCTGGAACAATACAAGGGGATGGGCCTTAATGTTAAGGGAGTGGATGCTTCGGCACGTTTTTTGGGCGCTTTGTCCGGAGTGAGCGATCCAGAGCAAAAACGCAAGATCATTGGAGGGGTATTTATTGAGGTTTTTGATGATGAGGCACATGCGGTAGAGGATGCCAAATGGTTGGCACAGGGAACTATTTATCCCGATGTAATTGAGTCGGTCTCTGCAACAGGGGGCCCATCGGCAACTATTAAGAGTCACCACAATGTAGGTGGATTGCCCGATTTTATGAAATTAAACGTGGTGGAGCCGCTAAAAATGTTATTTAAGGACGAAGTGCGGAGGGTAGGGAAGAGCATGAACATTGATCCGGAACGCCTGGGCAGGCATCCTTTTCCGGGTCCCGGGCTAGCCATTCGCATATTAGGGGATATAACGGCGGAAAAGGTAGCTATCCTACAGGAGGTGGATGCTATTTTTATCAATGGCCTGAAGGATTGGAATCTGTACGACAAGGTCTGGCAGGCCGGGGCAATGCTTTTACCCGTACATAGTGTAGGGGTGATGGGTGACGAACGAACTTATGAAAAATGCGTAGCTTTACGCGCTGTTGAAAGCACGGACGGCATGACGGCAGATTGGGTAAATAAGCCCTATGAATTTTTACAAAAGACTGCCAACGATATAATTAACAAAGTCCCGGGGGTGAACAGAGTAGTATATGATATTAGTTCTAAACCTCCGGCAACCATAGAATGGGAATAACTATGAACAGAATATTAAAATGCTTTGCTATACTTCTCATGGCATGTTTCCTTGGGTGTAAGGCTACGGCCCAAAAATTTCAGACCCATGCCGTAAAGAAAGGAGAGACCCTGACCGGCATAGCCAGACAATACGGAGTAACTCCTTTCAACATCCTTAAATATAATAAGGAGCTCAAACAAGGTGATGATCTTAAGCCTAATACTATCCTGGTGATTCCGGTCAATGCGGATGCTTCCAACCCCCAACAACAGCTTCCAACGGCGAATACGGATAAAAGTGAGAACGGCGTGGATACCGCCCGGGAGAAGCCCATAGGCTTTACCACCCACAGGGTCAGAAAAAGAGAAACTTTATACGGAGTTGCCAGGCGATATAATGTCTCTGAGGAAGATATTAAAAGGTATAACAGGGAATTATACGCGGCCCAGCTAAAGAAAGGGATGCGTATCCGAATCCCTAAGTACAGGGACGTAGAGGATGTAAATGATAGTATCGGCCATGAAGATTTTGAGAAATATATCGTTCAACCAAAAGAAACAAGGTGGAGTATTGCCCACAAATATGGAATAACGGTTGATAGTCTTGTGGCACTGAATCCGGAACTTCCTACGACAACAAACTATCTGGCCCTTGGGCAGGTCCTTAACCTTCCAAAAATTGCGGGTAGCACTGTGGATTCGCTGCAAGTGCAACTTTACGAGTCCTATACGGTACCTCTCAAGAAGACAATGTATAGTCTAAGCCGGGAATATGGCATTACGGGAGAGCAGATCGTACGGCTTAACCCGGAAATTGTAAAACAAAATGGCCTGAAGGAAGGCATGGTCATCAGGCTTCCTAAAAAGAGCGAGGATTCCGGGGAAGTAAATACGGAGAATTTTATTTTCTATGAGGTAAAACCCAAACAGACAGAATATTCCCTGACGAGGAATTTAGGAATTACCTATAAGGAGCTTTTGGATCTCAATCCCGATCTGGCCCAAGGGCTTAAGGCAGGAATGGTCTTGAAGATACCCAGAGAAAAAGCGATCGATCTGGAAGTAAAGAACTCCCTTATATTGGATAAGATAAATCTGCTGGATAGTATCCATACTGAGAATAAACCTACTTTATTATTTCTATTACCCTTTCGGTTAGATAAGATTGATCTTGCGGACGAAGAGAGTGCGGAAAAAGCTATTGAAAGAAGTAATGCTATAAAGTATAGCCTGGGGTTGTACTCCGGAGCCCTGATCGCAATAGATTCTATAGCGAGCTTAGGGATTTCCGTAGATGTAAAAACCTATGATACCCAATTGGACATGAAAAAGACAAAGGATATTTTACGGGGAGAAAACCTTATGGATGTCAGCGCTATTGTGGGCCCCTTGCAAATAAATTCTTTAAAAGAAGTTGCGGTTCAGGCTGCCAGTCGACAAATCCCCGTCCTGGCCCCTTTAGCCTCGGAAAGTGATATTAGCTTAAATAATGTATTCTTTTCCATTCCCACGGATGAGGTGTTAAGAGAACACATGCTAGATTATATGGAAACACTGGTAACAGATCAGAATATTATTATTATTGCCGATACATCCAGTGTTATTGCCAAGGAAAGAATTTTGGAAAAATTTCCGGATTCAAAGATAGTCGAGGTCAAAGAAGAAGAGAAGAATATCTCAATTAATCTGGAAGAACTTACCGAGTTATTGTCGGAGGAGCAGGACAATTGGGTGTTCCTGGAAAGTAATAATTCCAAATGGGTATCCAGCGTCACCTCCATTTTAAATTCGTCAAATACGACCGACATTAAAGTACGGATGTTTACAACGAATAAAAACAGGGCTTTTGATAATGATGTTATTTCCGGCACTCACCTTTCCAACCTTAATTTTACCTATCCTTCAGCATATCGTGAGGTGGCAGGTAATAGCTTCGTCAGACAGTACCAGAAGCGTTGGGGGAGTAGTCCCGACAGATATGCGGTTCGTGGTTTTGATCTTACCTATGACCTTCTGCTGAAGCTCGCCTATAAAATGAATCTTTTCGAGGCATCCGAGTTGATTGGGGTTACCGAGTACACTGGCAATAAATTCAATTATACAAAGGACATAACCTCCGGTTATTTTAATATGGCATCTTACATTATGACGTATGACAGCATGCATATTAAAGAAATAAATCCCTGAACATGACATCCAAAGTAACCTATACGGGAGAGTTACGAACTACCTGCACCCATCTCCGTTCGGGCAATCGGTTCATTACGGATGCCCCCGTAGACAACAATGGGTTAGGACAGGCATTTTCCCCTACAGATACCGTAGCCACCGGATTGGCCAGTTGCATGCTTACCGTTATGGGTATAAAAGCAAGGGAGATGGGGGTAGATCTTACTAATTCGACGGCAGAAGTAACTAAAATTATGGCTTCCGAACCAAGGAGAATATCGGAGATAAACGTGAAACTTAGCCTGCCATCCAAGGTGTCCGAAAAACAAAGAAAAATCCTGGAACATACTGCAAATACATGTCCGGTGCATAAAAGTCTCCATCCCGATATTAAGCGCGACATAAGCTTTCATTGGGTATTGTAGCATGCTGTATCTATACCAAAAAGTGCCGCGCCATCTGTCAGTTGAAATTTGAGGTTTCCTTTATACAGAAATGCTTTTTACTACGTTTAAATAGGAAACGGTTACAGCAAGAACCAAATGCGGAATTATTTTTCGGTTTTCATCCTCTTATTCAGCGTGTGCAGCTGGTGCCAAAATGAAGAATCTATCCTTTGGCATCCTGAACATCGGCTTAGCTGGGCGGATTTTAAGGGCAAACCTTTTAAGACGGCATATGCCGCTGCTACCACGGCCAGCGGTATTAGTTACCAATTCGCAACTATGGAAACCGATGGTGGATTTGAACTGGATTACACAGTGAGCACCTTCTTCTATCCCACCAAATCCTGGTATCAACCAGACATTTGTGACGATGTGATTCTAAGCCACGAGCAACTTCATTTTGATATTTCCGAATTATTTGCACGTAAAATGCGAAAACTGGTGGCCGAAACCAATTTTACCAAAGATGTTAAAGGGGAGGTAAAATCCATTTACAGGCAGATCAACAGGGAGCTTACCGCATTTCAGAATCGGTATGACAAGGAAACCGATTATTCCCGGGACCGCGAGAAGCAGTTGCTGTGGAACAAGAAAATCGCGGAAGCCTTGGGCAATTAGGAAGCCCGGGCAGGAAAAGAATATGTATGCCCCGGGGTTTTAGCACAGCGTTTTCCTATCATCTCCCGGCAGATGTGAGAAATAAAAGGGGTTTAAACGTCACAAATAAATACCCCCTGTTTCAAAGCGGCTATCTTATCCTCCCAGGTTGGGATAAACTCCTGGGCAACATGTCCCTTAAAACCGGTTTCCAATATGGCCCGCATTACTGCCGGATAAAACAATTCCTGGGTTTCATCTATTTCGTGCCTGCCGGGATTTCCTCCTGTATGGTAGTGCCCGAAATATTGGTTATTGTCCCGAATAGTCCGTATTACGTCACCTTCCATGATCTGCATGTGATAAATGTCATAGAGAAGTTTGAAATGATTGGAACCGAGTTGCTTGCAGAGCTCTACGCCCCAGTCGGTATGGTCGCACATATAGTCCTTATGATCTACTTTGGAATTCAATAATTCCATCTGGATCACCACCCCGTGCTGTTCTGCCAGTGGCAGGATCTGTTCCAGTCCCTGCACACAATTTTTCAGCCCCGTATCATCATCCATCCCGTTTCTGTTTCCGCTGAAGCAGATGAGATTGGTGTAGCCGGCTTCCGCAATGATGGGGATCTTTTCCTTGTAATCCGCAATCAGTTCTGCATGCAGTTGTGGATCGTTCCATCCCTCTACAATCCCTTTTCCGGCGCCCCAGCACATAGAGGCGTGGATACCGTGTTTTTTAAGCAGGGGAAAATCTTCAGGCCCAACAAGATCAATAGATTTGACTCCCAAACTCTTAAGATTTTGTAGAAAGGTATCAAGGGGAATAGTATTGTAGCACCAATAACAAGCACTGTGATTTATGCGGTTTTTCAGCTCGTTCTCCGAATGGTATTTTGCGTCCATTGCATTGCTGCTCTTGGGGGCTATTAAACCTATGGAGGCCGCTGCCGAGGTGCCGATAAAGGATCTGCGTTTCATGTTTTTATTTATTTGATTATGTTTCTGGCATAAACTTCGATGCTTAAAATAAGCATTTTACTTCGATGTCGGAATTATTTTCCTCAAGCCGGTTTCTTTTTCTTTTTGCTTTACCATATCCTAAAGATAATTTATTTTAGTGAAACCTTATCTTGACGGTCATGAAATGCCAAATATAAAATGAAGGTGATCTGATCGGGAAGTTTACGGTCGGATTTGCTAATTTAAAATTATTGTTGTCCGGTAATGCCAAAACTGCAAATATATTGGGCGGTCCCATTATATTTGTTATCCAAGGGCTTGCTTTTGATACATTGCCAACAAGTATGAACGTACCTTTGGCACCTGAAATCAACTATATGATTTTCAGTTGCTTACAATCAAGTCTTACATCTTATGTCTTGTAGCGCAGCGGTCTTACGTCTTTAACCGGACATTAGTGATTTAAAATAGTTTATTAGTCCCTATTCTGCGTTCCTGATCCGTAATTGCCGATAAAATTAAGATGCCTTGAAAGAATTATTTCCCGATAAAAATAAACTGATTGAACTTGCCCATTACAAAATGCCCTACGGAAAATTTAAGGGGAACTATCTTGTTGATCTGCCCGAGCCGTATTTGATCTGGTTCCGGCAAAAGGGGTTTCCGGAAGGCAAGTTGGGAGCACATTTACAGATGATGCTGGAGATAAAGATCAATGGCCTGGAACCTCTTATACGAAAGGTGCAAAAAGATTTTCCTCGCAAATCGGGATGAATTGTTGTGGCAATTCGTATCTTTGACTCCCGTAACAAAGAATCCCGCACATGTCAGCTACCAAATACATTTTCGTTACGGGAGGTGTAACTTCGTCTTTAGGAAAAGGAATTATTGCCGCCTCACTGGCTAAATTACTTCAGGCCCGGGGCTACAAAACCACTATTCAGAAATTAGACCCTTATATTAATGTGGATCCAGGAACCTTAAATCCTTATGAACACGGGGAGTGTTACGTAACTGATGATGGGGCCGAAACCGATCTTGATCTGGGCCATTACGAACGATTTCTTAACGTCAGGACTTCCCAGGCCAACAACGTTACTACCGGCAGAATCTATCAAAGCGTCATAGAAAAAGAACGAAGGGGCGAATTCCTGGGGAAAACGGTACAGGTGGTTCCCCATATTACAAACGAGATCAAGGAACGCATTCAAATTTTAGGGAATAGCGGTGACTATGATATTGTTATCACGGAGATAGGGGGTACTGTGGGGGACATAGAATCCCTGCCATATATTGAAGCGGTTAGGCAGCTATTATGGGAACTGGGAGATAATAATGGTATCGTTGTACACCTTACTTTGGTGCCCTTCCTTTCTGCAGCGGGGGAATTAAAAACCAAACCTACCCAGCATTCGGTAAAAACATTGATGGAAAGCGGCATCAAGGCCGACATACTTGTCTGCAGAACAGAGCACGACCTTTCCGATGAAATAAAACAAAAACTCGCACTCTTTTGCAACGTAAAAAAAGAGGCGGTCATCCAGTCCATAGATGCCTCTACTATTTATGATGTCCCGATCATGGTACAGGAAGAAGGGTTAGACACGGTAGCACTAAAGAAATTAGCTCTGCCAGATAATGTCCCCCCGGATCTTACACAATGGAACCAATTTCTGAACAGGCACAAGAACCCAAAGAGTGAAGTCGCCATAGGGCTCATTGGAAAATACGTGGAACTTCAGGATTCCTATAAATCAATATTGGAATCTTTTATTCATGCAGGGGCCATAAATGAGGTAAAAGTGAATGTACGGCCGCTACATTCTGCCTACATCACTGGAAAAAACCTGGAGCAAAAAATGAAAGGGTTACATGGCATTCTCGTGGCACCTGGTTTCGGTGAAAGAGGTATAGAAGGCAAAATAAAGACGGTGCAATATGCCCGTGAAAATGGAATTCCCTTTCTGGGGGTATGCCTTGGCATGCAAATGGCGGTAATAGAATATGCCAGGAATGTTCTGGGTCTTGAAGGCGCCAATTCAACAGAAATGGACGAAGAAACCCAGTACCCGGTCATCGCGCTCATGGAAGAACAAAAAAGCATTACGAACAAAGGTGGGACCATGCGGCTGGGCGCCTGGGAGTGCGAACTTTTTGAGGATACATTGGCTAAAAGAATGTACGGCGGAGCGAAGGATATTTCCGAAAGGCACCGCCATCGCTACGAATTCAACAACGATTACAAGGAGGCCCTTGAGGATGCCGGAATGGTTGCCTCGGGCATTAATTCTGAAACAGGTTTGGTAGAGATCATAGAACTTCCATCCCATCCGTGGTTCATAGGAGTGCAATACCATCCGGAGTACAAAAGCACCGTTGCCAACCCGCATCCGCTCTTTGTAGGATTTGTGAAAGCAGTACTTCAGCATAAGAGAGAACAAACTAATGCCAGTTTGGCATAATCCGCACATTTGGACATATATTTGCAAATTGTTTCTGAAAGCGCAAAAACCATGAAACATCTCCTGCACGGTTTCCAAAATCCCTGGAGGTAAAGATTGCTGATTTAGAATGAAACCCGGTGGGTCCTGAGGACCTGAATGTCCTTTTTAGGTTCAGACAAATTAATTAAATGGAAGAAAAAAAACTTGATATTAATTCGATCATTGGCTTTTTGCTGATTTTCGGAATTCTTATTTTTTGGTTTTATACCAACCAGCCTACACCGGAGGAAGTGGAAGCTCAAAAGGCGCAGCAGGAACAGGTGGAAGCGGAAAAAAAGGAAGCAGAACCCACCGCAACCAAATCGGTTTCAAACGAAGGCGCAACAGACCTGAAGGATTCCACCGCCGTGGCGGAATATAAAAGTAGTATTGGCGGGTTCGGGTTCACTGCAGCCTCGGAGGGTACAACGGTTTTAGAAAACGATGTGCTCTCTTTAAAGATCAGTAATAAGGGAGGGCAGGTGGTGGAGGCCAAAATGAAGCATTTTGTGACTTATGATTCCGTACCGGTGTATTTGGTAAAGGACGGCAACGCTTCTTTTGGTTTAAGTTTTTCCACCTCGGACAACAGGGTTTTGAACTCAACTGACCTCTTCTTTGAACCTACCCTCTCTGAGAATGGAGATAATCAGGTCCTCTCCATGAAGGCTAAAGTTTCAGCCAACCAATTTTTAGAGTATCGGTATGAGATGAGGCCGGATGAATACCTGGTCGATTTTACAATGCGTTCCCAAGGTTTAAACGAAGTAATCAATAGCGGCCAGCCCCTCCAATTGAAGTGGCAATTAAAAGGGATACGCCATAACAAAAGCATCCAATATGAAAATCGCTATACCAGACTCACCTATAACTATGAAGACGATAAAATAAGTAAGCTGTCCGAGGGCAGTGATGATGAGGAAACTGAAGAGAAGGTAAAGTGGCTCTCATACCGCCAACATTTTTTCAGTTCTATCCTCGGCACCAAATCATCGTTTAGTACGGCCGTCTTAAGCTCAAAAAACCTGGTGGAGGACGAAGATAAGGATGAAAAATTCACCAAGGAATTTGCCAGTAATATCCCTGTCGTTCTAAATGGAGGGGAGATAGCCCATGATATGTATTGGTATTATGGTCCCACGGACATTGAGGTTTTATCCAAGTACAAGGAATTGGGATTGGCAGACTCCATTCCCTATGGCTGGGGTATTTTTGGCTGGATCAACAGGTACGTTTTTACACCCTTCTACGGATTTCTAAGCTCTTTCCTTCCTTTCGGTCTGGCGATTGTTGTGATGACCATACTGGTGCGCCTCGCCATGTCTCCTGTAACCTACAAGTCCTATTTGTCACAAGCCAAAATGAAAGTTCTGAAACCGGAGATCACCGAATTGGGCGAGAAGTACAAGGACAATGCGATGAAGAAACAACAGGAAACCATGAAACTGTACAATAAGGCTGGGGTTAGCCCTATGAGCGGGTGTATCCCGGCAGTTCTACAGTTACCTATTTTCTATGCGCTCTTTATGTTTTTTCCCACCTCTTTTGCCTTAAGGCAAAAATCGTTCTTATGGGCAGAAGACCTTTCTTCTTACGATACGATTGCACATTTGCCATTTAATATTCCGTTTTACGGCGACCACGTTAGTTTATTTCCCATTTTGGCCTCTGTGGCCATATTCTTTTATATGATGATGACCACAGGGCAGAATATGCAGACACAACCGGGCATGCCTAATATGAAATTCATCATGTACCTTTCACCGTTGCTTATGTTGTTCTTTTTTAACAACTATGCCAGTGGTTTGAGTTTGTACTATTTTGTATCGAACCTTATCACCATCTTTATTATGCTGGCCATAAAGAAATTTATTCTCGACGAAGAAAAGATCCATGCCCAGATTCAGGAGAATAAAAAGAAGCCCAAGAAGGAAAATAAGTTCCAGAGAAAGATGCGCGAAATGATGGAACAGGCCGAGGCGAATAAAAATGGAGGGAAGAGATAATAGGATTAGCCAGTCCAATCATGCGCTCCGGTCTATTAAAACAGATGTAACCTGAAAGATTTAAACAAATAAAAAAGCCCTGACGCTATGTCGGGGCTTTGAGCAATAAGTTGGTTATGTTTGGAAAGATTTGGGATTACGAATATGCGACCAAACTGAAGTAAAAAAAAAGAATAGTTGTAAAGTGTCATTTTTTGTATGCTAACCGTTTCTATTTTGATGTATGAATTTTTTGCAGTTTACCCATCGACTAATTCTCCTAGCGAATTTTGTATTTTTGCAATTCAATTTAGCTGATGAAAAAGGTCGTTGTTGGTCTCTCCGGGGGAGTGGATTCCAGTGTTGCCGCCTATCTTTTAAAGGAACAGGGGTATGAGGTGATAGGTCTTTTTATGAAGAACTGGCACGATGATTCGGTGACCATATCCAAGGAATGTCCCTGGTTGGAAGATAGCAATGACGCCTTGATTGTTGCGGAGAAGTTGGGTATTCCCTTTCAGACGGTCGATTTAAGCGTGGAGTATAAGGAGCGCATAGTGGACTATATGTTCAACGAATATGAAAGAGGAAGAACCCCTAACCCCGATGTACTCTGTAACAGAGAGATTAAGTTCGATGTTTTCCTAAAAATTGCCCTTCAACTCGGTGCGGATTATGTCGCTACGGGTCATTACTGCAGAAAGGGAATTTTAACCCGAACCGACGGTTCGGAAACCTACCGGTTGCTTGCGGGAAAAGACGGGAATAAGGACCAATCCTATTTTCTATGCCAGCTTTCTCAGGAACAGCTGTCAAGGACACTTTTTCCAATTGGCGGATTAACAAAACCGGAAGTTCGAAACATTGCATCAGAAAACGAATTGATCACGGCCGATAAAAAGGATTCCCAGGGCCTTTGCTTTATAGGAAAGGTTCGCCTACCCGATTTTTTACAGCAACAATTGAAACCAAAGAAGGGCCTAATCGTTGAGGTTCCTTCAGATATGGAAATATACAGCAGGCCTAAACCCAGTTTTGATTCAAAGGAAGCTGAGTTGGCCTTTTCTTCCGAAAAACCCCATTATGACCTTACCGATGGTAAAGTGGTGGGGGAACACCGCGGGGCACATTATTTCACCGTCGGTCAGCGTAAAGGTTTAGATGTGGGAGGTACCAGGGAACCTTTGTTTGTTATTGAAACCGATGTGTCCGAAAATATAATTTTTACCGGACAGGGAAAGCAACATCCCGGCTTGTATAGAAAAACCCTATTTGTTACGGATGAAGAATTGCATTGGGTACGCCCGGATCTCGCTTTGGCCGTAGATGGTACCATGGAAGTTATGGCGCGTATCAGGTACCGGCAACCGCTTCAGCAAGCTACGCTATTTAGGATCAATGGCGGTCTTTACGTAGATTTTAGCGAAGTACAGGCGGCTATAACCGAAGGGCAATTTGTAGCCTGGTATGTTGGGGACGAATTGTTGGGCTCGGGGATGATATCTTAAAGAAGCTTCCTTAATAAACGGAAAGGAGAAAGTTCTTTAGGGCACCTCTAATAACTCTGTTTGGAATGGTAACGCAGGAATTTTTTTCAAACACAAGGCACCAAAAGCGGAGTTTAGACCCAATAGCTATCGGGAAGTATTTTTGGCAACGAAGTAGCTGGGAAAAAGAACAAGTTGGCAACCAAAGTAAGGTTTTAGGGCTGTAGCTTGCTCTGGGCAGGCAGGGATAGTTGCCCGCCAGAGGCGGGTAAACTTTTAAGAAATTCTTTATTTTAGCCAAGTTTGAGTTTCCCCTCCTCAACTGCTGAGGAAAAGAAAAGGGAGGTTGTTTTTCTTCTTTTTCTTCAATGTCTGCTGCCGGGGAGGGGCCAAGACTGGATTTTTAAAACAGGATTAGGTGCAAAACAGAATAACTGAATTATTTCATATCAAATACCCGATCGTCCAGGCCGGGATGGTCTGGGCCAGTGGTTGGCGACTGGCCTCTGCGGTAGCCAACGCAGGTGGCTTGGGGCTAATTGGCTCGGGGAGTATGTATCCGGAAGTGCTTCGGGAGCATATTCAGAAATGTCAGCAGGCTACAGAGAAACCCTTTGGCGTGAATATACCCTTGCTATATCCGGATATTGATAAACTCATGGATATTGTTACGGAGTTAGAAATAAAAATAGTTTTTACATCCGCAGGTAATCCGAAGACATGGACAGCCTATCTAAAAGAAAGAGGGATTACCGTTGTTCACGTGGTAAGCAGCGTAAAGTTTGCATTAAAAGCGCAGGAAGCCGGGGCCGATGCTGTAGTGGCCGAAGGTTTTGAAGCCGGGGGGCACAATGGCAGGGATGAGACTACCACCCTCACTTTGATTCCTGCCGTAAAGGAAAAATTGGGAATTCCCCTGATAGCTGCGGGCGGTATCTCTACGGGCCGCGCCATGTTGGCTGCCATGGTACTTGGAGCAGACGGGGTTCAGGTGGGAAGTAGGTTTGTTGCCAGCAATGAGGCGTCTTCCCATGTTCTTTTCAAGGAGAAAGTGGTTGAGGCCGGCGAGGGGGATACGAAGCTTACCCTCAAGGAGTTGGCCCCGGTACGACTTTTAAAAAACAAATTCTATGATGATATACAGGACGCTTATACTCAAGGTGCTACAATAGATGAGTTAAAAAATCTGTTGGGGAGGTCGCGGGCAAAAAGAGGAATGTTTGAGGGGGATCTGGAGGAAGGTGAACTGGAAATAGGCCAGGTTTCTGCCCTGATCCATGATATTAAGCCTGCAGCACAAATTGTTTCAGATATGATGCGGGAATTTGAAGAAGCCAGGGAATTTGTTGAAAGAATGCCGGAGGCCTGAAAGACAACCGCCTATTCCTTCAGTTTAACCCTGAGTACATAGCTATCGGCAGTGATAAATAGTTCGGATTTGTCAGAATTAAAAGCACAGTTTGAAGTGGCTTGTCCGGTCCTGATCTTTCCCATAACCTGACCTGAAGGTGAAAAAATAAATACGCCGCCAGGGCCTGTTGCAAATAGGTTTCCCGAGTTGTCTACTTTTAATCCGTCCGGTAAACCCTTTTCTTCCGCGACAAGTTTTGTCGCATCATAAAAGATCTTGCCGTTCTCGATACTTCCGTCTTTATTAACATCAAAGACCTTCCAAATTGCCTGTTCCGGATCAGAATTTGCAACATAGAGTTTATTTTCGCCGGGAGAAAAGGCAATTCCATTGGGTCTTGAAAATTCATTGGTTAACAGAACGACTTCTCCCTCTGCATTCAACCGATATACCCCCTGAAAGTCCAGCTCTTTTTCCGGATCATCCATTTGTTTTGGCAAACCGTAGGGTGGATCGGTAAAATAAAGATCTCCATTACTTTTGTAGACGGCGTCATTGGGACTGTTAAAACGCCTGCCCTCAAAATGATCTGCCAAAGAAATGAACTCCGGATTAGCATCATCCAACGGGCTTTTCATTTGTGCAACCCTTCTTTCCCCGTGCTGGCAGAGGACAAGATCGCCATCCGGATTTAATAGCAGCCCATTGGCCCCGGGCTCTTTTCCCGTAAAATCTTGACCTAAGAACCCCGATGGTTTTAAATACACTTTGGGCTTTTCTGCCTCTAGCCAGGAGTATACCGCGTTGCGGGGAATGTCTGTGTAGAGTAACATGCTTTGATCTTCCACCCATAAAGGCCCTTCCGTCCAGTCATGTCCGTCTGCAAGTATTTCTATTTTTGCATCTTTAGAAATGATCGACCATAGTTGTTCACTATCGGCTTCAATACTTCCCTCCTGCAATACGGGATAAGACAAGGAAGACTTTTGGACGACTTCAGTACCGCCTGCTTTTTTCTCTTCTTTACAGTTAATAAAAACTACTAGAAATAGCAGGAGAATATTTAGTTTCTTCATTATGGATTGTTTGCTTATTGCAAAATAAGAATATCCCCGGATTTCAATTATAACCCGTTTCAGATTAAAGAAGGGATGTCTCTATTTTAATATCCGCATGCTTCCAGGCTTTTTCATATTCTTCCTTGATCTTTTCTGCCTCGACAGTTTTACCTTGTCCCATCAAACTTTTGTATAATCCCATTAAGGACCACCCATTTTGACGGAGCTTCTCCAGATCCTCCCTGTAAACCTTTTCGGCTTCCGCGTACTCCTCGCCTTGCAGGAGGAAGGCCCCGAGGGTCTGTCTCACGGGAATGTGCCATGCAGCCGGTTCACTGTATACCAATTTGTCTTCAAGTGCTATGGCTTTTGTAAAATGTTCCGTAGCCTTTGATCGGTTGCCTTCCGCCATTGCAATCTCTCCGTTCAGAACCTCTAGAGCCACTAAGGCTATAGCTGAGGTCGGGTTGGTGTAATTGGCAATTATAGTTTCAAGTTCGGGATCCTTCACCATCTGTGATATGGCTTCCTGTTCTTCCCTGGCTTCCTTAACATTATCCTTCCGAAGGAATGCAATACCCCTTGCATAATGCCAGATCAATTTCAGATGTTTGTAATCATCTCCCGGATACGGAATGGTCAGGATCTGGTTCCACTTCCCGAAGCGGGTATAAGCCAACAAGGGAGTTGATGCGAAATCCTGTAGAAACGGTAAGGTCTTCAATTCTCCCACAGGTACCTTCTCGGCGGTTTTTTTTGCCGCGTCTATGGCTTTATCGCTTGCCCCTAAGAGACTTGAGGCCGACCATAAGAAGTGCAGGTTGTGAGGATAATACCCCAGGGGATACATACCCTGGGAATAACATTGCGAGATATAATCCTCATCTGCAAGGATAGCTTTTTCATTCGCCTCTACAGCGTCCATATATCTACCAACACGTATAAATATATGAGATGGCATATGAACAATATGGCCGGCCGCAGGCATAAGGGACCCTAATTTTTCGGCGCTGGGAACTGCGAGGTCCGGCTTGGGAAGTTCTACCATATGAATGTAGTAGTGATGTGCGCCGGGATGATCGGGATCTATATCCATAGCACGTTCCAGGGCCTGTTTTCCTTTAAGGGTATTAGCGGCAGGATTACCTTCATTGTCCCAGTAATTCCAGGGCATCGTATTCATGACTGCAGCTGCATACAATGTTTGTATGTTGGCATCATCGGGATATTTCTCCATTACTTTGGCCATAGCTTCCATATAAGCCATATTGAGTTCCGCAATATCTTTTGTAAGATCCTCATCATATCTTGCTGCCAAGGCCCCTATCAAGGCCTGTTCCCTGGGATCCGCTTTAGAAGTCAATTTTTTAGCCCTTGCCAGGGCCTCATTGCATTTTGCTTTTCGCTCATCATCCGGTAAGGGGTCATTTATGTTGGGGCCAAGGGCATATGCCTGTCCCCAAAAAGTCATTGCAGATCCGGGATCTAAACGCGAGGCCTCCATAAACGAGCGATGTGCTTCTGCGTGATTGAAAGCGTAAGTAAGTTTCAGGCCCTGATCAAAGAAGGTCTGCGCCATCTTTTCTTTTGTACTGATAGGATAATGAAGATCCCCTAAATTCTCAAATAGCGGCGATATTTGCTTTGTAGTGTCCACATTCGACAACATATATTTGGCTACCGTACATTTGATGGAACCAAATGAGGCTATTTGGGTACGTTTTGATTCATTTTCGGAAGCTCCCGGAATAAAGTAAATAATAACGCATAGCACTATTGTTACGAGGGCATATTGCAATTTTGTTCTCATAATGTAAAGATTAAGTGACCTATTATATTTAAAAAAATGGGGGAAGCGCATGCCTGCCGGGGGAAGTGTTTGCGGCAGGAAAAATTACCGGCTAATATACTAAATTTTCCAAAAAGTAAGGGTAGATCCCCAGGTCAAATTTAATACACCGGCCTGGGAAGCCTATACACTGGGACCGGTCACCCCACTTTCGTGTTTGTTTTTATAAGATTGGAATACCCTTTGGCGATCATTCTGGTTTTATCCGCATTCCAGACTTCACATTGGGCATTCACGATCTTATCCCCCTTTTTCACCATGGTGGTTGTAGCAATAATAGTATCGCCGGCCCTGGCAGTACTAAAGTAATCTACTGCCAAATTCACCGTAGTATATAAGTGAGCCCTGCCAAGTGTAAAAATGGTGGCTCCAAGGGCGTCATCAATGAGCGCTGCCGTGGTCCCTCCATGTAAAATCTTAAAGGGGTTGGTCATTTCATCGCGAACAACGTATGAGAATTCCAGGGCGCCTTCCTCAACACTGATAAGCGTCGGATTTAGCCACCGCATCAAAGGTGAAGGAGATCGGGACGAATCCATCCCTACCTGAGTCTTGAGAAAGGACTCGATTTTATTCATAAACCAAAAATATGTTGCGCTCTTGAATACATATGGTATCCCCACCTCGTGAGGTTGCAAAAGTAACCAAGGTGTTTAACTTCCTACTACTTCCCCTTTCTTTTCGTCTTTCTTCAGGTTGGCTAGAAATTCGATAAGGTCGCGAAGCTCTCTTTTTGAAATAAGGCGCCCCATTGCGGGCATTGCCGAAGGCAGATTTTCCCGCTTTTCTATCCTGGAAATCGCTACTTCCAGTGGTTCCGCGTCCGAGGTTCTTAGGATTATTTCGTCTTTGCTTTCTTCAACAAGTAAGCCCGTTACTTCCTGTCCGTCCTTAAGCGTAAGATGCACACTGCCGTACCCGGGCGCTAACCTTGCTCCCGGTTCTATAAGCGATTCCAATAGTTGCTCCCTGCTCAGAATATTTCCAATATTGTCCATAGGAGGGCCAATTTTTCCACCGGCCCCGTCCAGGGAATGACACCGTACACACTGGGCGGTAGGATTGTTTTTGAAAACGGTAGCCCCGGGCCACCAACTGCCGCCATAAAGGGTTTCCTTATAGGCATCCACGGCTTGGCCGCTTTTCTTTATGGATTCCAACCCTGCGATAAGCGATTCGGACTCTGTGGCTTCAACCGCTTCAATCAGATCGAGTAACACCCCTTGTTCCAGTTGTGCATTGCCGGCGCGGGTTATTAAATCCGCTAACACCGCTTCACTTTTATCAAGTGGCATTTCGCCGAGGACATCGAGCATCGTCTGCTGTTCGCGGGTAGATCCGTTATTGAAAATGGGCCTTACGATCGCTACCAGATTTTCTTTATCAAGATCCAGCTTCGGAATAAGTCCGACCGCAGCGGAACGTACTTGCTGATCACTGTCGCGCATGCCTTTTTGCATTATTCCGGCAATATTGTCATAGTTCAATTTCCCTAAAGTTTCCAAAATTGCGGCACGTACCGCCGGCGATCTGTTAGTGTTAAACAAATTGTTCAGTTCGCTATTAAAATTTTCAATGCCAAGATTTCCCAGAATTTTTGAGACACCTATTAGAATATCCTCATCCTTATCCTGTAAAAATTCAGGAATATCTTTTTCAATTTTTTGTTTTACTTCCAGGGAATCCCTTTTAATTTCACCTCTTAAGCGGCCATCAACCCTATCCAGGACGGAAGGTGACGCCCAGGTGCCGATTGTGGCCAGGGCCTCACCTCGCAAGGCGGCCGGGACATCAGATCTTTTAGCGAATGCCACAAGATTTCCAAGTTCTTCGTCCCCGCCAACCCGCAGGGCTGCGTTTATACTTCGTCTCAGGATGGGTTCGGAGGTAAATCTATCTTCTTTGAGAAGCGCTGCCAGGGCCGGCAAGGCGGGCTCAATAGACCAATCATCATTAATAGCTCTTGCTGCCTCCGCCACGATATACTCATCCTTATCGGCCAGGAATTTTGCCACTTCGGGGTGTTGCAAACGGCGCAGCACCAATACAGCTGCCATCCGAAGACTGCTATCGGGACTGCCCGAAAGGGCAACTATGGGTGCTGCCTCACCAATTCGGGTCAGTGCCAGTACTCCTGCATGCCTCAAGTACATATCTTCATCTTTATTAGCGGCAATCATATCCAGAAGGGGTTGTACGGCATCTTTATAGGTTATCCTTCCCAGGGCCTGGGCTGCGAAAAACTTAACCCTGGCATTCTCATGCGCCAACAGGGGAACCAAATTTTTACCGGCTTCTCCGTATTTGATATCGCCTAACACTTTGGCGGCCTGCGCCACTATTTCCGGATCGCTGTCCGATAATAGTTCAACAAGCGGTGCTGCTTTTCCTGCATCCCCGTTGGAGATCTGGCCAATCGCCCAAATAGCATGGATCCTTGCCAATTGATCCTTTTCTTCATTAATCACATCCTTTAAAGCCCTATAGCCCCAAAAAGTTCTGGTAGCGAGTTCAAATTGTGCTTTTTGACGTATGCGCATGTCGGGATAACGGAGCTGCGCTACAAGCTCATTGGTGGATTCATCGCTGTAAACCAGGGTCATTAGCTGCTGGGTCTCTTTACGTTCTTTATCCAGGTCGTTTTTTCCTTCCACTACATCGAGCTTCCACACCCGCCCGTAGTTCTTGGTATTCCATCCGTTGATCCAGTCAGCCAGATAGAGCGCGCCATCCGGACCAAACCGTATCCCTGTAGGAAGTACGCCACTCAGCACATCGGTTTCACCGTCCAATTCAAAACTAGCCCCCTTTGGTTTTAAGCCGAAACTCCAGATATGGGACAAACTTGGGTCACCTACAAATTCCACGAGAAAGAATTTGTGAAGCCAATCTTTGCCCAGAGCGGTTCCCGGATTATAGACCATCCCTGTAGGCCCGTTGTGAAAGTTCTGTATAGGAGGGATAATATACGCTGCCTGGCCTTCCCACCGCGGCACATACAATTTTTCATCCATCCACACTTTATAGTCGTTATTTTTGGGATCGGTGTACTTGCCGTATTGCCAGTTGGCCCTCCACCCGGCATCCGAACCTTCCACTATGTGCACCAGGCGTTCACTCTCTCCTTGGTGGTCTCCGTCATTGTCGGATGATATGATATTTCCATATTCATCAAAAACAAATTCGTGCGTATTTCGGAGCCCTCGGGCAAAAACCTCAAAGTCGCTTCCATCTGGGTTGGAACGGACAATGACCCCCTGGTTGGGATAGTGGTGTTTTTCCCCATTATTGGCGGTAATGCTTGCACCAATATCTCCTATACCCCAGTATATTTTCCCATCGGGGCCTTGAATTGCACCGGACATTCCGTGCCCTCCAAAACCAATATGCACGGCAAAACCATGGGCAAGGGACTCCTTGCTATCCATTACACCATCCCCATTAGCGTCCCATACACGCCACATATCCGGACCTACTCCTACAAACATGTCCTCATCGCGTACCAGCAATGCGCCTGCTACATCGGTTATCTCTTCGTTAAAATCCTCCAGAATGCGCGTAGAGATGTCTGCTATCCCGTCATTATTGAGGTCCTGTAGCTTCCATACCTCTTCCTTCTCAACGGCAAGATCCTGCCAGTCGTGGATACTGTCATTATTCAGATCTGCTAACCATTCGTTTTCCTTACTCTTATCCTCGGCAAAAGTCGTTCTTAAAAATTTACGCCTGTCTTCCACGGATTGGAATGAGATTGAAGGCGTCATCCATTCGCGGTACCCCCGAATATCGAATTCCGAATTTTTTTGGCGGTTGGTTCTGGTAAGATATACACTTCCCTCGTCATCAATGTCCAGGGCAATGGGATCAGGCGCCAGGGAATCTGAAGCCCAAAGGGTAAGTTCCAGGCCCTCCGCTATCTTTGGCGCGATATTTTCCCTGTTTTGTTTTGCCATTCGGATTCCCATTGCGGAATCCTGTTCAATGGTCAGCGGGGTTTCTTTAGGGATGTCCGATTTTCGCTCACAGGCAACGAAGATTGTAAAAACGCCTATGGCCCCTAGGACTAACCCCCCGAAGGTATTTATTTTCATGGTTTACGAATTATTTAATTTAAAGATCCGATCAATTTTAAAATCCTGTTGCAGAGAGGAACTTTATAAGTTATTTACTTTCCGTTCATGTCTTTCATCACATCGTTTAGTACTTCTGTAGCCTTGGTTATTTCATCCTGATGGACATATATTTCCTTAACCGCGAGATCGTTTGCGGCAAATCCTGCCAGCCTTGCCGATTCCGATTCGTCCTTTACTATGGCCTCTATACCTATTTCCTGTAATTTGGCGGTAACTTGTTGGGTTTTAAAAATATTTCCACTAAATATCTTTTTATAATTAGAATCCATAATTCATTTCTCTTTTATTGAGCCTCAATTAAAACGGCTTTCTGTTAATTTGCAAGTTTATTCATTTCACGGATGAGGGTATTGAATCTTTCGAGAGTGCCGGCAAGGACTTTAATCTGCTCCTGAGCTTCCTTCCAGTCTTTTTGTTCAATAGCTTCTCTTACTGCCGGCAGGGTTTTAACTCCGTAACCGGTATAAAACCCGGGGGCATAGATCTGGTGTTTGTACCAACCTCTCCGGGGAAGTCCCTTAGGATCTGTCAAAGCTTGCTCGGCTTTCATGAGTTCCTTATTCAGTAGGTCTTGTTTCTCCTTGGAAAGTGCAGTAAAATCAATTGATGAAAATTTTTCTATGCTGGTCTTAAGCGTGGCCAGTTGGTTTTGTAACGGGGAAAAATCCAGGAACGGCACGACCTCCTTTTTAGGAGGATCTGTAAATGGTTTGGTGGGGTCGGCAGCCAGTTCGAAAGCATTTTTCTCCAACATTTCGTTATGTTTTTCTGCTTCGCTCCGCATTTCGTTTGCCTCCTTTATAATTTCCTCCAGATATTTGGCTACAGTGGTATGCCAATCCTTAAATTCGAAGGGAAGAACATCCGCATTGGCAATCCTGAGTACGGTCCTTCCGGCCATTTCGGCCAGGGCAATGCCATAGGCCAATTCCGGATCTTTGAATTTTTTATAGTGGGTATAGGTATCGTAAATGGTATGATATTCGCCACCGGAATCCTCTCCGCCAAAACCCAGGTTGAGAGAAGCAATTCCCGCGTGCTGAATAAAAGGGGTATAATCCGAACCCGAACCCAGCGCATACAATTGAAATTCTTCAGTGCCCCCGTTGACCAGATCCCGGGCAATTTTCCGTTCTTTGACCGACACGTCTTTCTGAGGATCCGTTACCTGTTCAGCAACCTCGCCCACCATAACCTGCAGGGTATGCGACCCGCCGGCGCTCAGAAACCCCCTGCCATTCCCATCGGTATTGATATAAGCTACCGCCTTTTCCTGCAATTCTTTTATATGATCTTCTACCCATTCTGTTGAACCGATCAGTCCGGGTTCTTCGGCATCCCAGGCACAATAGACCAGGGTTCTCTTAGGGTAATGGCCGTCCTTTGCCAATTCTCCTACGACCCTGGCTTCCTCCATCAGGGCGACCATTCCGCTGACCGGATCTGATGCCCCGTGCACCCAGGCATCATGATGGTTGCCACGCAGCACCCATTGGTCGGGATATTCTGTGCCTTTTAATTTCGCAATTACATTATGGGCCGGTTTTAACTGCCAATCGAATTCCAGTTTTAGATGAACTTTAGCCGGACCGGGACCGATGTGGTAGGTGATGGGTAATCCACCGCGCCAGGAATCGGGAGCTACCGCGCCTTCAAGCGCCTCCAAAAGGGGTAGTGCGTCTTCATAGGAAATAGGCAGAACAGGAATTTTTGTAATTGTTGGGGCATCCTTTTGATCCAGCCTTTTTGCATCTTTTGTAGCCGCATAGCCCGGTGTAAGCACATCGCCCGGATAAAGGGGCATATCCATCACCGAACCCCGTTGTACCCCGGTTTTATTTTTAAAGGCCCCTTTCGGATATACGTCGCCCTGTACGTATCCGTCATCTTCGGGATCAGAATATATGATGCAACCAATTGCCCCTTTTTCGGCAGCAAGTTTAGGCTTTATTCCCCGCCAGGAGCCATAGTATTTTGCGATAACTATCTTTCCCTTAACATCTATGCCCAACTTCTCTAATTCCTCGTAATCCGCAGGTATTCCATAGTTGACAAAAACCAGTTCGGCCTCAACATCGCCATCCGTTGAAAATGCATTATAACTGGGTAGCAATGCGTCGCCTTGCTCAGTATATTCATCACCTTCCACGGGCACCGCCATTAACCTGGCTTTGTAAGTTGTGGGGGAGGTGAGTTCCAAAACCCTCACCTTGGGGTAGGGGAAGAGCACCTGATAGGTTTCTATCTCAGTGTCATAACCCCATAATTTAAATTGTTTTGCCATCCATTCCGCGTTTTCCTTTCCATATTCCGTTCCAACCCAGTGGGGTTCTGCAGCCATGCGTTTCATCCAAGCGTCCAGATTATCGGCTGAAAGCCTGGTCTCATAATCATTTTCCAGATCCATCTGTTTTTTGGCGTTTTCCGGTTTAAAGCCTGTAATTGATTGCGCGGGGCAAAGGTTTACTGTAAAAGCGATTAAGAGCGTAATAAATATTCTTGTCATTTAGATTGAATTTTTCCTGATAAATATGGGAGGGAAGATACCAATTTTTTGGTTAAACAGAACCTCTGATTTAGGGCGTGCCAACACTAAGCCTAAAAATGGCTTTTTCGCCCTTTTTCCGTATTTTTTCGTTCCTTTTAGCACACGTAGCGTGCTATGTTTGGCAAAAACAGCCTCGAAATCCGAAAAAATCATCAAAAAATCCATGATTTTCGTTTAGTATTAACACCCCTAGTTGTTTTTACCTGGTGCCGCGAACTCTTTTGATGCATCATCCACCACTAACACCCAATCCTGTCCTTGTCCTGCGGTAGGTGGAACAACTGCCAATGAAATAGTTCTTAATTGCGACCCCTTAAAGGCTGCCCCGGTTCTTGGGTCATACCACCAGCTGTTCAGGGTCTCACCATGGAGTTTTGAAAGGTCGATTTGTGTGCTTTTCCCGCTCGGAAAATAGATCATGGCATAGGAACCGGCTGAATCACGGGTAGCGATTACATAGTCGGAAGTGTCCTCCTGCGCCCCCATGATCATAGACTGGTCCGGGATACGGCTTAGGACTGGCCTTGACAACAGTAGATTTTTGAGATGCTTCATCTGATTGGCCATTGGTAAATTGAGCGCAACCGTCCAGGGGCGCAGAGGATTATTGATCCCTTTTTTATCAGGGGTAAACATTTGCCAGACATCATGGCAACCATAGGTTTGCCCGAAGGCGCCTGCAAAGACATTCCAGTACATAATACGGCGGATATCTTCAGGGATACTATACCCCAATTCTTTCGCATTAAAACAATTGGGATGGTCCTCATAGAGCGGCTCTCCGTCCAGAACGGGTTTTGTAGGGCTTAAGAGATAGTCGTGGGAGATGTGGTTGTAGGTCCCCTGACCGGCACAATGCCCTGTCTGGTGCATATTGAAGTCGAGCCAGGGCTCCTCATGAAACCAGGCCGAAGAACCTCCGCCTTCCCTGGGCTGGGGATGGTAGCTCATAAGGGTTTGTTCATAACCCCCGGATGCATTTGCAATGGCTTCGGCCATAGCGTTCCAGACGGCCACATCTTCACTTCCTTTCCTTGGATTCCGGTCTCCCCCGAGGATCCAGATGATATTGTCATAATCTTTGTATCGATTTCCGATCCAATCTCCATAAAAGGCCGCATTCCCCGTGTTAAATATCTCGGGTCCCACGCCCCAGGTATTTTTAAAAAGTTTATCGCCCCATGTGGGCAAAAGCGCTATATAAATTCCCAGTTCATCGGCTTTTTTGATTATACCATCAACATGTTCAAAATATTTTTCATTGGGCTGCAGGGGATCATTGTTCAGCAAAGGGGTTTCTCCATAGGGATTTGGTGTGTTTAGTCCGTCCAATTCGGCCAGTGCCACCGCCTGGACCACATTAAATCCCTGTTGTGCACGTTTTGTCAGATACATGGCAGCTTCTTCCATAGTACAGCGGTGGAAAAGCTCCCAGGCCGTATCGGCCATCCAGAAAAAGGGAACGCCCTGTTCCGTGACCAGGCACCGGTGGTTTTCACTTACTCTTAGTTTTTGCGCAAAAGACAGGGTTACGGAAAAAGACAATAGCCAGGTAAGGTAAAGACGCGTCATAGCAGTTGGATTTTATTTCATGAAGGTACCAAATTTATGTATTTAGGACCAAGAGGTATTTCAGGGGAAATTAACTATCAATACTGTGCCTGCCGAGACTTAACTTCAGCAATTGCAATACAGTCAATTCTTGAGATCTTTATCCAACCCCAGGATGGTATGAAGTAATACATTGGCCCCGTTAGCCATATCTTCAGCCGAGGTAAACTCCTTTGGGGAATGGCTGATACCGCCCTTACTGGGCACAAAGATCATCCCTGTAGGAGCAATTAAGGCCATATCCTGAGCGTCATGACCGGCACCGCTCTGCATTTGCATGTTTGTCAATCCTAACTTTTTGGCTGATGCTGCAATTTTTTGCTGTATCATTTTATTCGTGAGGGCCGGTTTGGCGGTAGCGTCTATAGGAGTAAAAGTAAATTCCGTGCCGGCTGTCCGGGCTATTTTATCGGCTCGTTGCTTTATATCCTCGAACAGGGAATTTATTTTATCCGAAGAAAGATCCCGTATTTCCAGGCTTAGGTTCACCTTTCCCGGAATTACATTAGGTGCTCCGGGTTCTGCGCTGATCTTGCCAACGGTGCCGACCTGCTTGCCCTCATAACTATTGGTCGCCTCATTTACAGCGATGATAAACCGGGCGGCTGCCAGGAGCGCATCCTGCCGCATATCCATCGCAGTAGTGCCGGCGTGGTTCGCAAATCCGGATATCTCAACATCCCACCATTTGATACCGACAATACCTTCCACAACACCGATGTCTTTGTTTTCCTGTTCTAAAATGCCACCCTGTTCTATGTGTAATTCCAGAAAGGCCGCCAGATCGTCCTTGGAACGTGAAGCCTCCGAAATTTTTGAAGCATCTCCTCCTATCCTGTTTATCCCTTCAGCCATGGAATACCCCGTACTGTTTACCACGCTTAAGGCAGCGGCACCCAATTCTCCCGCCAATGCCCTACTGCCCATAACGCCTCCCTCTTCGTTCGAAAAGATAATTATCTCCAGGGGATGTTCGGTAATTATGTCATTTTCCTGAAATGTCTTCATTATTTCTATGGCGGCCATAGAACCCACACAACCGTCATAATTACCTCCATTGGGTACCATATCTATATGTGAACCGAAGGCGATAGGTTTTTTAGTTGCATCCTTCCCTTTTTTCCGACCGATGATATTGCCTGCCACATCTACGGACACCTTCATTCCGGCATCCTGCATCAAGTCCATTACGTAACTTCTTCCTGCGACATCCGCATCACTAAATGCCACCCTATGGGTTTCTCCGTTCTCTTTTTGACCAAAAGTGGCTAATTTTAAGATCATTTTTTCCAGTCTGTCCTGATTGACAAGAGGTGAATTTTGAGAACTCACGGCTATGGAAATAAGTAAAAAAAGCGAAGCGGTAAAAGCCTTCCATTTCATAATTTTCCGATTTAATCTGGCAGGGGTTTTTCAAAATATTTTTGCAAAAGTCCTTTAGCCATTCCAGCGGTCATAGGCTTGTTCATAAACCCGTTGATACAACTAATCCCTTCCGCTTTCACCATGTCTTCGGGAGGTAGCGATGTTGTCAACATTAGGATGATTTTTTTTCCGTGAAGTGCCGGATCCAGGTTTCGGTAGTGTTCAAGAAACTCCCAACCATTCATTACGGGCATGTTAATGTCAAGTAAAATAATATCCGGCCGTGGAAATTCACCTTTATTGGAGGTCTTCAAAAATTCCAAAGCCGTGGCCCCGTTATTGGCAGTGGCAATGTTTTCTGCACAACCCGCCTGCCTGAGTACCATTTTATGGATGAAGTTTGTGGCTTCATCATCGTCGACAAGTAAAATGCATTTTAGTTTTTGATCCATTTTTATTTTATTCAAAATCATAACAACCCGCGCGCCTTTATCTCCAAATATTTGTTAATGGTATTGATTGTAAGATCCTGTGGCCTGGTAAGGATCGTCTGAATCCCATATTTTCGCAATTCATTGACGATGAGTTTTTTCTCGTACACAAACTTTTCGGCAATGGTTTGCTGAAAGATCCGGTGAACTGTCCCCGCCTGCTTTTCTGCAAACTCGGTAAGTTCTGTATTTTCAAAGAAAATAACAACCAATAAATGCTGTTTGCTTATAGCCTGTAAGTAAGGAAGTTGACGATGCAGGGCATCAAGGGTTTCAAAGTTGGAATACAAAAGAAGCAAACTTCTGTGATTTATATTTCTCTTTATATCTATATATAACCTGCTGAAATCACTTTCGACAAAATTGGTTTGTAAGTTGTATAAAGTTTCTAAAATTAAGTTCATCTGTGAACTGCGCCGCTCGGCTACGACCCTGTTTTCAACCGTATTGCCGAATGAAAACATACCGGCCTTATCTCCCTTCTTTATTACAATATTACTTATAACAAGGGAGGAATTGATGGCATAATCCAGTAAACTCAATTCTTCAAAAGGCATTTTCATAACCCTGCCTTTATCAATGACTGAATATACAGGTTGCGATTTTTCGTCCTGGTACTGATTCACCATTAACTGGTTTTTCTTAGCCGTGGCTTTCCAGTTAATGTTTCGGATATCATCGCCCTGAACATATTCTTTTATTTGTTCAAACTCCATGGTATGTCCAATGCGACGAATTTTTTTTAGCCCGTACTGGAATAAGTGATTGGTAAAAGCGATTAAATCATATTTCCTTAATTGTAAGAATGAAGGGTATACAGGCACTTCCCAGGCTTTATCGAAGGTATATTTTCTGGCCGCTAAACCCAGCGGGGAACCGGCGAACACATTGAGGTTTCCGAAGGCATAAAGACCCCTTTCGGTTGGCCGCAACTCATAATTAAAAAACCTGTTCTCACCCTTTTCCAATACGGCGGTTATCCCAAAGTCCCTTATCTGGAACTGGTGCGGGATTTCATCGATGATCCTTACCTCGGCACGGAACGGATAATTGTTGATAATCCGTATTTTAATGCCATTACCATCTCCGTTGGAAAGTTTATCCGGCACCAGGCGCTCCCCGTAAATCCCTTTCCTGTTGGAAAAGATCAAAAGTAAATCGATCAGGAGCAGTGCGATGGTTACATAACACAGATACTTGACCACCCCAAAAATATTTTGGAAAATGTAGGATACCATAAACCCGAGGACGATTACCACCAAAATGATGAAAAACCGTTTTTGCAGGTAAGTGTTTTTAAAAATGTATTTCATTATGGCTCAATATCTTACTTATGTTTTCCGCAGGCCAAGACCCAAATTTGGCCTTTTGGACTGTCTGCATTATCGTCTTACCCCGTGCGCACCTGTCTTCCGAAGCGTTGCGCAGGAGAATCGGAGGGCATTCAGGGGGATGCAAATTCCTGCACGTAAATTTCGCTGGGTCTCCCGTCTTGCGAGTTCCACCTCCTCCGGAAAAGGGGAGCTATTAGATTTCTGGCTATATTTTGATCTTAAATTCTTCAACCTTATTTACCTCGGCACCTCAATACTATCCAGGATCTGCTGTACGATCTTTTCTGCTGTAAACCCTTCCATTTCCCGTTCCGGGGTAAGGATGATTCGGTGGCACAAAACGGGCTCTGCCACTTTCTTGATATCATCCGGTGTAATAAAGTCCCTTCCCCGGATCGCGGCCAATGCTTTAGAGGCATCCATAATTGCAATTGATGCCCTGGGTGATGCTCCAAGGTACAGGTTCGCATTGGTGCGGGTATTATCTACTATGGCAGCGATATACTTTAGTAAATTATCCTCCGCGATGATCTCCTTGATATTATTTTGGTATTCGGCAATTTTCTTCGCCGTGAGCACCGGGCTGACCAATGATCCTACCTCCCGGTTCTTTTGATGATGTTTACTTTCCAGTATCCTTATCTCTTCCTCCAGGGTTGGATATTTTACCTTTACCTTAAAAAGAAACCGGTCTAGTTGAGCTTCGGGGAGCCTGTAAGTGCCCTCCTGCTCAATGGGGTTCTGGGTAGCAAATACCAGGAAAGGAGGTTTCATATCGTACCGGATGCCGTCCATGGTGATCTGCCGTTCGGCCATGGCCTCAAAAAGGGCGGCCTGTGTTTTGGCCGGAGCACGGTTTATCTCATCGATAAGGATGATATTGGAGAACAAAGGACCTTTTTTGAATTCAAATTCCGAAGTCTTTACATTAAAGACAGAAGTTCCCAATATATCGCTTGGCATTAGATCCGGCGTAAATTGGATTCTGCTGAAATCCACATCCATTGTTCTGGCCAAAAGTTTTGCGGTTACTGTTTTGGCTACCCCGGGAACACCTTCTATGAGGGAATGACCGTCTGCAAGGATTGAAATAATCAATAATTCAATCATGTCTTGCTGTCCTATTATCACTTTTCCCAATTCTTCTTTTATCTCTGTTACAGCAGTTTGCAATTTGCTCAGATCTACTCTGCTGGCAAATTCCAGAGAATTGTTTTCCGGTGTATTTGGTTGCTCCTTTTCTTCCATTTGGTTAATGCTTAAATGATGCTATTTTTTTGTTTAATTCTATGATGTCTTTTTCTGAATGGGTCTTCTTATTATTCAGGTAGAGGATAAAATCCAATAATGCCTTTGTCTCGGTTATGGATTTTCCCGACCTGGCGGCAAGGTCACCAGAGGTTTTACTGCTAATTGTAGTGATATTCAGATAATAATGGCTTCGGATGTATTCCATAAAATAGTTCAGTTTTTTGGAAATTAGATTGGTGTAATCCCCATGTTGATAATACAAACCTCCTATAGTTTGCGCAAAGTCAACGGAAGTATTTGGCAGGGGCCTAATAACCGGTATAATGCGTTGTTCTCTTTTGGCACGAAAAATAACAAAAACCAGTAACCCTATTATGGTAAGATAATAAGCCCATTTCAGTGCCGGCTGATTTAAGACAAAGCGCATAGGGGAGTCAATAATTATTCGTCCTGCCTTTTTATAATTGTCCCATAGGAGGGCATTATTATCCAGATAGGAAAGTGTGCCCGCAACGTATTGCCGATTTTTTTTGAGCATGTAATAATTGGTAAAGGCCTGCGGAGTGGTGTTCATGTAAAAATTACCCTTTCCAAATTTTACCCGGATAAAATTAACTCTGTCAGGGACCGCATCCTCTTTGTTCGGAAAATCGGTATCGGAATATTTCAAATAGCCCAGAACGGTAGTGTTTAGCGTATCCACACTGCTGAAGTGGGTTTTATAGTGCCCGCCGTGCATGGTATAACTTTCATTTTTAAAGCTGGTATTCGTAAGGCTTAGGTGTATGGTGTCCCGCTGAACTGAATAATCTGAGCTGACGCCGATATTAAGGGTGTCAGAAAGGTAGTATCCAAAGAAAGTAGCTGCCACAAACACGTCGTTACCCTCCTTCACAAAACGCAATATCTGGTTCGTTTCCTGTTCATCAAAATCAAGGTTGGTATTAATAAATAAGTAATTGGTTTTCTCCTCGGGATACCTTTCGGTAATTGTGCTGTATGGGGTTTCGTCTATACGTTCTACACTGTTATCTGGGAAGAGAGTGCGAAGTTCTTCAAACAGCACGAAACATCCGTACGGTATTGTATCACTTGCTGTGTAGGAAGGCCTCCAGTTCAAGGGTTTTGGCCGTACAATCTCCGTAATGACTATTCCGGCGAGCACTGCTATGAACATACCTATAACTATTTTAGACCGCCTGTCCACTTTATTTAAGAATTAGATCTTTTAGCGCTGCAAATCTTACCTCCGCAGCTTCGTACTTCATTTCATCTATAAACTGCTCTCCGTACCAGATGTAATCATAGAGGTAAGAGAGCTCTTTAAAAATTGACTTGATTGCAGGAGTACTTATTTCGTTTTGATAATCCAGATTGGTTTTTTCATAGTGCCAGTCAATAATACTTTTTTGGGAGAGTAATTTTAAAGCCCTTAGATATTGGTACCGAATGGCCAAGCGAAAGTCCTTTTGCTCTAAAGCCGTTTCTAAGAGCGCTTCCAGGTCTACGTCCCCTATATGTTCTTCAGAAAGATTAACATCCGTCAGGCCGGTCGCATCCTTTGTGAATACGGATGATAGATCTTCGCCAATAAAAAATCGCACCAGTAAATAGAGCACAAGAATACCCATTAAAATGTAGATGGGATATTCTATAACACCGAGGGCTTCGGGAGAAATATCGATTCCTAACTTATCCTTAAGGGTCTGAAAAAACCAGTTTAAAAACCGTTGTATCAGATTTTGTGCTTCCCCGTCATTTATCTCGTAATTAAATTCTTCTCCCTGGTACTTGTCGGTAAGTTCTTCCTCAAAATAACGCCTGTTTATTCCCGGATCATTCTCCTCTTTTAGCCTCAGGGTATCTGCTCCCACTTGCGAAATACCGACGAAGGATATTAAAAATAATAAGCCGCTGAGAAAATATTTTATCACTGTCCGGAATTTCCTATTTGGTCTATCTTGCTTCTGGTATTCGTATTGTAGGCCTTTTCATGTAGCGAATAATAAAGCACACCATTGACAAATTGTGAAAGGCATTGACCGTAAATGCCTACGACCAAAAACAAACACGTTCCAAGAGTGTAAATGATCGTTGGGGTGATGCCGGCCTCCACGTCTACGTTGTTTTCCACTACATGAAATGTATAAAGACCTACAATAACCCCCGGAATTACCATCACGATAAAGACCAGTATAGCGTTGAGAAGGCCCAGAATAAAATTTACCCCGACCGACATCCAGAAACTTTTATATACCAGGTTCCACCCCTCACCGAAAGCCTCTGTTACTCCCTTTTTTTCGTGTAACATGCAAAAAAAGGAAACCCCAAACCAGGCAAGGACAAAAAATAGGACAACATAATATGCGAAGATCCCCAATATGGGTATCAGCATAACCACGAACCCTGCAAGAGATACCCCCATATAGATGAGGATAAGCAGCAATACAAACAAAAATATGCTCCCGAGGCGGTCTTTAAACAGGTTCCAAACCTCCTTTTTATCAAATTGATTTCCCTTTTTCTCTTCGTACAAGATCATATAAGAACCTGCCAGGCTGTAATTCAGAATAGCCACTGCTATAAAAACCAGGAAGTACAAAATACCCCCTACTACAAGGTATATGATATAATCCTCTTCGCCCGCAGTGGCACCAACAACTGCGGCATTGCTGGCATACGTGATCATCCCGATAAAGCCTGATACCAGCAGGTAACTAACAATGAGCAAAGCAATTAAAAAAATGCCGTTATAACTTAAGAATACATTGGTGAATTTTTTGAGATTCTGTTTCAGGAACTCAAAATATACCGTGATGATATCTCCAAAATCACGGTTAACCTTAAGTTCCAGAAAATCGTCCTGTGTGCTGTGGTGCATCAATTTTATTTAAAATAACGGGATAAAAAACATAATAAAAGAGGATCAGGGCCAGTGAAAAACCAATAATGAGAAAGGCCAGCCAATCCGGCATGTTCGAATAGCGGGTTATAAACCCTTCAATAAAGCCGGCAAGGATAAAAAAAGGAAGGGTACTTACGACCACCTTAAGACCATCCCTGGCACCTTTCATAAAGGAAACCCGTCTGGAGAATGTTTTTGGGAACAGGATACTGTTTCCCATGATAAGCCCGGCACACCCAGCTACAATAATTACCCAAATTTCAATGGTCCCGTGCAGCCATATCTGCTTGTTCGCTTCAAAAAAAACATCCTTTGTATAAAAGAAGGTGATAAATGCCCCAAGCATTACGCCGTTGCTAAAGAGTATATAAGCCGTACCCAAACTAGTGATCACACCAAAGGAAAAGGCTAAAAAGGCTACCCGGATGTTATTAACGGTAATGCCCAGGAATGAGCCTATTTCACTCCCACCTTTGTAAATGGCAGTGGGATCTCCTTCCGCTATATTGTTCAGTGTTTCATTGACGTAGGCATCACCGAGAATGAGTCGGACAAAGCTGCTGTCATTTAGCGCCGAAATACTGCCTATGGCGCTTGCAGCGGCAAAAATTAAAAAAGCCACCCCTAAAGTCTTATGGTACTGTCTGAAAAATAGCGGAAATTCGGTCATCCAGAAATCCAAAATGCGGTTACGGCTCTCTTTCTTATTCCTGTAAATCTTCTGGTGCGCCTGGGAGGCAAGTGAATTCAGATACAATAATGTTTTACTTTCTGCGTAATAGGTTTGCGCGTATGCCAGATCATTGGTAAGGTGAATATAGCCATCGGCCAGTTCATCCGGACTCAGGTTGGAATTATGGGCAATAGCCTTTTCAAATGCTATCCATTTTTCTTTATTTTGCTTTACAAAAGCGGCTTCGCGCATTATGGTAATTTGGTTTCACGGTTAAAATTAATATTAATATGTCCAACCTTCAAATCAATACAACGCAAAATGTCCATTTAGATTATAAAATAGTCAGTGTTGGGGAACGAATTGTGGCTTTCTTTATAGATGGTTTTATCCTTTACCTGTATGCGATTCTGGTACAATACATAGGTGAGGCTATTGGTTATATTTATGAAGACACCTGGAACCAAAGAGGTTTAATGGGCCTTATATTTTTGCCGGCCATGTGCTATAGTTTAATAATGCACAGCCTGTTCAATGGCCGTACGGTGGGCAAGTTACTGCTAAAGATGCGGGTGGTGAAGGTTGATGGCTCGCCAGTTCATTGGAGCAATTATCTTGTGCGGTGGATGCTGCGTTTGGTAGACATCTGGATATTTTTGGGCGCTATCGGCTTACTCACCATACTATTTTCTGAAAAACGGCAACGATTGGGCGATGCAGCTGCCGGAACTGTGGTCATTAGCACCAAAAACAACACAAAGGTTTCACACACTATTCTGGAAGAGGTTTCGGAGTCCTATGTTCCCAGCTTTACCAATGTCACTATGTTGACAGATAAGGATGTACGTTTAATAAAAGACACCTACAGAATTGCAAGAAACAGTGAGGATTACAAGACCATGAAAGTGCTCCGTGATAAAGTGGAAGGTATATTGGCTTCCAACTCCGATTTGTACGACGTGCAATATCTGGACACTGTTTTAAAGGATTATAATTTTTATACTCAAAAACTGTAATTTTTGTTCTACTTCGCAATTGATATTCTGGGTACCATTGCCTTTGCCATTTCAGGGGTTCTGGTGGCCATGGAAAAGAAGCTCGACATGTTCGGCGTATTCATAATTGCCTTTGTAACCGCCGTGGGAGGTGGAACGTTGAGGGATCTCCTTATAGGCGATACACCTGCTGTTTGGATGCGCGATTCGGTCTATGTATTTACTATTCTTGCCACAGTTGTGCTTGCCATTTTTTTCAGGACCCAGTTGAAATACCTCAGGACTTCCCTCTTTTTATTTGATACCATTGGTATTGGTTTATACACCATGGTAGGTATCGAAAAGGGACTGAATGCCGGACTATTGCCGATCATGTGCATTGCACTTGGTACCATTACCGCCAGCTTTGGAGGGGTTATCCGTGATATTCTTTGCAATGAGATCCCGGTGATCTTCAGAAAAGAGATCTATGCCACAGCCTGTCTGCTGGGAGGTGCGGGATATTTTTTATTGTGAAAACTTCCCTTCGATAATGAATATGCCTATATAGCGGCTATTCTGATGGTTATTGGGATAAGGTTATTGGCGGTGAAGTTCAAGATAGGACTTCCTAATATTTACAGGTCTCAGAAAGAATAACTCCGCACCGTCCGGTTTTTATTAAAAAATGGGAGCCACCGGCCCCCTGCAAGCTGTTCGCTAATTAACAACCTCAGCCTTTTCTATATAAATATTCTCTAGCGGCCAGTCGCCGTCTCCAACCGGTTGAGAATTAATTTTGTCCACTACGTCCATGCCCTCAATGACTTTGCCAAAGGGTGTATAATCACCATCCAGATGATAAGATCCCGGGTCTGTAACAACAACAAAAAATTCAAAGGGGGAGGCAAGCATATGTGGATTGTCCATCTCACTGCTTGGCATGGAAATGGTACCTCTATGATGCTTGTGACCTTTCCGGGTGTCCGGTGGTAGTAAATATCTGCCGATATCGCTTCTTTTTCTGGCTGTTTCCCTGTTGTCGGCATTTCCTCCCTGTATGATAAAATCTTTTACTACCCTATGGAACATGGTGTTGTCAAAATATCCTTTTCTGGTAAGGTAAATAAAATTTGCTTTATGATAAGGAACATTGTCATATAACTGCACCGTAAAACTGCCCAGATTCGTTGTTAGCTTCACCCGGTTTTCTTTAAGACCTTTCTGATAATCGAAGAAGAAATCAATGGCATTCTCCTCCGTTAACACAAACGGTTCTTCTTCCTCCTCGGGAACTACGGTGTCGGTTACGGCAGTATCGGCCACCGTGTTGGATTGGTCCTGAGGATCTGTTTTCTCCCTACGGGATTCCTTACAGGCGACTAAAAAAAATAGTGCTATTATTGCAAGACAGGTGATTTTTTTGATCAGCATGGATTATGATAATTTTTCACGACAGATTGCAAAAATAAAAAATCTACCACTACCCGGTGTGGCTTCGCACTATAAAATGGCTCCCGAGATCAGGATCAAAGAACTTAAGGCCGGTTTTAAAACAGCAAAAGAGCCAAAAAAAGCCGGAGTAATGGCACTTTTTTATCCGGATGAGGGTTATATTACGCATTTGTTGTTTATACACAGGAAGACCTATCCCGGAATACATTCCGATCAGATTGGCTTTCCAGGCGGTAAAATGGAGAGGCAGGATAAAGACATCATGGAAACCGCCCTGAGAGAAACCCATGAGGAAGTGGGGGCATTACCAAAAAATATCGAGGTTGTTCGTGCGCTTACCAAAGTGTTTATACCTCCGAGTAATTTTGAAGTACAACCATTCATAGGGCTCTATAGAAAAGAACACCCTTTTGTGCCCCAGGAAGTGGAGGTGGAAGCCCTTATTGAAGTTCCTGTGGCCGATTTTATGGACGACAGGAATTTGATAACCCAGAAACTGACTACCTCATATGCCAACGATTTGGAAGTGCCGGCCTTCCGATTAAAAGGGTATACTGTTTGGGGAGCAACGGCAATGATGCTGAGTGAAATTAGAGAAATCTTTAATAGGGCCTTCTAAGGCATATTTTGTAAATTAGTAACCTATGGCGTTATTTAAAAGGAATCCATTTGGACATATACTTTTTCTTAAAAAGTGGCTCATACGTCTTCTGGGTCTTATTACCCATCAGAGGTACAAGGGATTCAATACCCTTGAGATCGAGGGTTCGGAAATTATTCGTGAGCTCCCGGAGACCAACGTCCTTTTTGTAAGCAACCACCAGACCTATTTTGCAGATGTAGTTGCCATGTTCCACGTTTTTAACGCCAGTTTAAAGGGTAGGGACGATTCTATCAAGAATATAGGGTATTTATGGAACCCCAAGCTAAACGTGTACTATGTGGCGGCCGCTGAGACAATGAAAAAAAGCCTGCTCACGAAGATGTTAGCATATGTGGGCTCTATCAGCATAGAACGCACCTGGCGTGCAAAAGGGAAAGAAGTAAACAGGCAGGTAAAGTTCAGCGATATCACCAATATAGGAATTGCGCTGCGGGATGGTTGGGTCATTACTTTTCCCCAAGGAACCACAACGCCCTGGAAACCCCTGCGCAAGGGTACGGCACATATTATAAAAAAGTATAAACCTGTGGTTGTCCCTGTTGTCATTGATGGATTTAGGCGATCTTTTGATAAGCAGGGACTGCGGGTTAAAAAGAAGGGTATTCTTCAATCGCTGGTAATAAAGGAGCCCTTGGAAATTGATTATGAAAATGAGTCTGTGGATTCCATCATTGAGAAATTGGAGTACGCCATTGAGCAGCATCCCTCTTTCCTGAAAGTTATCCCAAAAGAGGAACTCCTGGCATTTGAGGAGGAGAACAAAAAACGCAAATGGCGCAAGAAAAGTTAGACTTCCAGTTTTTGAAGTTCCCGGTAATTTTCCCGTAACCGTTTTAGCAGTATCCCGTAAATGAGCTTGTAAAAAAGCCAGATGAGGGTGAGAATAATTCCAATAATAACCAGGCATATTACTGCAAACATTACCCAGAACACAAGTTCATTACCGGCATTTGCGGCAGCATTGAGTATTTTTTCACTCTCGTCCCCGTACTTCAGGGAGCCGTACAGTAGCATAAGAAAGGAAACGGTAAAGATCGCAATGTTGAACCACACGTATTGGGTAACTGTTCGCTTTACTTTTAAAATGGATTTCATGAGTTTTGACGAAGAGTCTGTTACAGTAATTTGCCGGTAGTTCTGGTAAAATTTGTAGATAAAATATACAAGTACGAAATAATACACTACGTTCAAAACGGCGGATAATTCATAAATATGCCATTCTTTTTCAACTTGCAGATGTTCCTGATTGTATGAAATAAGGTTTAACGTGGCCCAAAGCACAAATTCCAGGATACTGATATAAAAGATCCACTTTACAATGGAAGAAGATTTCTTCCAGATCATTTTATAAATTTCATCAAAAGACAATTTTGGAAGATGTTTTTCCTTTTTTTGCCAATCCTTTTTTAGCAATTCCAATTCGTCCATCATGCCCTTATGGATTAAGTATGGTTCTCAATTTATTTTTAATACGATTCATTTTTACGCGTGCGTTTACTTCCGTAATACCTAATGTTTCAGCTATTTCGGTGTAATCCTTGTCTTCCAGATAAAGAAAAACCAGCGCTTTGTCAATATCTCCTAGTTGCCTTACCGCGTTATAAAGCAACTTCAATTGTTGTTCCTGGGTTTCATCGTATTCGTTGGCCTTTATTTTAAAAATTACAGAATCGTAACCCTGCGTTTTCACGCTTTTCTTAGATTTTCTGTAAAGGGTAATAGCCGTATTCAGGGCAACCCTGTACATCCATGTGCTGAATTTGGAATCTCCTCTGAACTTGGGGTAGGCCTTCCAAAGCTGAATGGTTATTTCCTGAAAAAGATCCTTGTGCGAATGCCTGTCATTGGTATATAAAGTACATATTTTGTGAACAATATTCTGATTGCTCTCAAGTTCCGCAACGAATTTGTGTTCCAGTTCCTTGTTCACGTTTTAGGCTAGTGGTTATAACTGGTTAGTAGCGTATGTGACTTATTTGTTACACATGTGTGTGAGAAAAAGTACTAAGTTATCGTCATCGTAAGGAGCAAGTGACGAGCGATCTGTTGACCATGGCAACAGCGGGCGGCATTCCTGTCCCGAATAGGAATTCTCAATGATAACAATTGTTACTTTCTGTAGTCCAGCGCCGGAGGCCTGTCACCCAAAAGGGGAATGTATTCAAAATCAGGTCCCCTTCGCTCATTAAATTCGCTCCTGGCCTTGGACACAAGATCTTTATTTGAAAGCAAATCTATTGCCGTCAGGGTCAAGGTTTTTGCGGCGATCATCATCCCTTTAGTGCCAATAGATGTTCCCCCTGCTGCCACGGCCTGCCAGCTGTGAGCGGGTGTTCCCGGCACCCATGTAGCCGTGCCCATCCCCACGGTGGGGACTGCAAAACTCACATCGCCTACGTCGGTTGAGCCATATGCCTTCGGATCACTGGAGTAAGGTTGCACAGTTTTCGCCATCACCATATCGGCTTTTTCATTGCCCAGGCTCTTAGCTATCTTATCGGCAAATTCCCGCTCTTCACTGGTATAGGTCATACCGCCCACTTCCGACAGGTTGGTATGCATTATTTTTTGAAGCGTTGTATTTGGAAGAAGTTCATGAGTGCCTCCTATCATTTCGTAATCCATGGTGGTTCCCGTACCGAGAGCCGCTCCCTCAGCTGCTTTGACGATACGCTCAAAAATATCGATGACCACATCCCTTTGGTTATGCCGTGCATAGTAATAGACTTCCGCAAAATCGGGCACCACATTAGGCGCCTTCCCCCCATCGGTTATGACGTAATGAATTCTGGCCTTTTCCGGAATATGTTCGCGCATCATGTTTACCATGGCATTCATCGCTTCAACGGCATCTAGGGAAGACCTGCCTTTTTCAGGCGAACCGGCCGCATGTGCGGATATCCCGTAAAAACGAAATTTAGCCGATTTATTCGCCAGGGCGGCACCTTCGCTGGCAGCGTTTTGAGCCCCCGGATGCCAGTGCAATGCCACATCGACATCATTGAACAGGCCATCGCGGACCATATATACCTTGCCGGAGCCGCCTTCTTCCGCGGGGCAACCATAAAATCTGACCGTTCCCTTGGTGTTGGTCGCTTTCATCCAATCCTTTACTGCAATAGCGGCGGCTGTGGAGGCGGTACCAAACAGGTGGTGCCCACACGCATGCCCGGCCGATTTTCCCGCGGAAATTTTCTCCGGCACGGCTTTCTGAGAGAGCCCCGGCAGCGCATCGTATTCCCCCAGGATCGCTATTACAGGTGCTCCGCTCCCGTATTCAGCTATAAAGGCAGTTGGAATGCCTGCCACTCCGGCCTTAACAGAGAAACCCTCATCACTAAGGGTTTTCTGCAGGAGAGCAGTACTTTCCTCTTCCAAATAACCCATCTCTGCAAATTCCCAAATATTGTGGGCTATTGTGCCATAAGTATCAGTTCTGGAATCTAATTTTTTCAGGACGTCGTCTATCTTTTTTTGGGCATTCAGGGATATACTGCAAAAAAGCAGTAGAATTACAACAAGGAATCTATTTTTCATCTATATAAAATTTTACCGGCCATCCCCATTTCCCTTATTTATGTCGGTTGGTATCGACCATTCTTTATTTAATGCCCACCTGCCTGCCATTGGTAGGTTATGGGCTTTTATATTTGATAATTTTATCAGGTCATAAATATATAAAAAGGAAAAATGACCCGGAGGCTCCTTTCAGAAAAGTTTGTATACCATTGACTGATAGGGTTCCAGCGTAAAATCAGGTGTTTCTTTTAAGGCATCAGCCCTGTCTTCATCGTTGGAGATCAATAATCTGGCCTTTTGGAATTGAAGGGGGATTTTTACCGTAATTCTTCCTGCCGAAAAATTTAATACGATCAGATAACGGTCATTTTCTAAAATTCTGGTATACGAATATACCTGCTCATCGGCCTCCAGGAGTAACTGGTATTGGCCATATACGAGCGTTCGATGCTCTTTCCTGATCTGCACCATTTTTCTGAAATAATTGAGTACCGAATCCTTATCCGCATCCTGAGTTGAAACACTGATACCGTTCTTATAATTCTCGTTTACCCTGAGCCAGGGTCTATTTTCGGAAAAACCTGCGTATGTAGTTGTATCCCACTGCATGGGTGTCCGTGCATTGTCCCGACTGGTTTGTTTTTCATTTTTAAGTACAGCACTTAAATCTTCACCATTTCTTCTTGCGGCCTCAAATTTGATTAAGGAATTGATATCCCTGTAGTCCTCTATGGCATCCAACCCGATGTTTGTCATTCCAATTTCGTCGCCGTAATAAAAAAAGGGGGTGCCCCGCATGGTTAGCAGAAACGTCTGAAGCATCGTGGCTGAATTGTACCAATGCATTCCGGAGTCATTGCCCCAACGGCTGACAGCCCTGGGATAATCATGATTGTTCAGGAAAAGGCTACCCCATCCTTTATTGGCAAAAACGGCATCCCATTTGGAAAAGATATTTTTAAACTCCGTAAGTTTCCAGCGCGCATTGCGCATCTGAGATACGGCGTCTTCTTTCCTGTCAAGGGCCATTAAATCAAAATGGAAAAACATATTCAGTTCCTTTCGTTCTTCATCCACAAAAGGAAGGGCCTGATGAACTTTTACCCCGGGTGCCTCTCCAACGGTGATTATGTCGTACTTACTCAAAACTTCCCTGTGCATCTCCCGTAAATATTCGTGCAGTTTTGGACCATCTGCATAATAGGCGGCAAAATCCCCCTTGTATTTTTCCGGTAATTCAGGATAACCGGTATCTTTTGAAAGAAATGAAATAACATCCATACGAAAACCATCCACGCCTTTCTCGAACCAGAATTTCATCATTTCGTATATTTCTTCCCGGACCTTTGGATTTTCCCACTTTAAATCGGGTTGTTTTTTAGAAAAATAATGCAGGTAATAGGCATCAGTGTTCTTCTCGTATTGCCAGGCATTTCCTTCTACATCAAAATAACTCCATCTCCTAGGGGGCGTGCCATTTTCTGCCGGCCACCAGTGGTAATAATCCCGGTAAGGATTGTTTCTTGCCGATCTGGAAGCTACAAACCATTCATGTTCATCACTGCTGTGGTTTACAACCAGATCCATAACCAATTTCAGTCCCCGCTCCTTCATTCCGGAAAGCAGGCGGTGAAAGTCTTGCATGTTTCCGAAATCTTCCATGATCCCCGTGTAATCACTTATGTCATAGCCGTTATCATCGTTGGGCGACTTATAAATTGGGTTTAGCCATACAATATCCACCCCAAGGCTTTTAATGTAATCCAAACGTTGGATGATCCCCGGGATATCACCGATTCCGTCTCCATTGCTGTCCTGGAAACTTCTCGGATATATTTGATAGACCACTCCTTCTTTCCACCATTTTCGATTTTCAATCATAAGGCACGAAGCATTTCGGAGTATAAATATAATTTTTTCCGGATGAAGCAATGTGCTCCAAATTATGAAATTTTTGAACAGGAACCGCGGCAGATCAGTGTGATGTCGGAATAGGTCATGATTTAAATGACTGCCCTCTTGTGAAACCAAATGTTAACGGCAAACCGAGCAATACTATTGGTTATTTTCAGACCAATTTTTACTTTGGGATCTGTTGCCTGTCCGCCATTGTGATCAATCAGCATTTTCTTTACGAGGATGGTATCTGTTCACCACCTCGGCAAGGTGTCTGCGGTCTACATGCATATAAACTTCTGTTGTAGTGATGCTCTCGTGGCCCAGCATTTGTTGAATAGCCCTGAGATCAGCGCCATTTTCCAGAAGGTGGGTGGCGAAGGAATGTCTGAAGGTATGTGGGCTTATGGTCTTGTGAAGCCCTATTTTATGTGCTAATTGTTTGACAATAGTAAAAACCATGGCGCGGGTCAGCTGCTTTCCCCTCCGGTTGAGAAACAGGATATCTTCAAATCCTTTTTGGACGTTTTGGTGAACCCTTACCTCATTTCTGTAGATGGAAATGTACTTTTTATTGACCGTACTGATAGGCACAAACCGTTGTTTGTCTCCCTTACCGGTTACCTTTATAAAATCTTCATCGAAGAAGAGGTCCGATATTCGCAATCCGATCAATTCGGAAACCCGGAGTCCACATCCGTATAGGGTCTCCAGCATAGCCCGGTTGCGTTCACCCTCAGGTTTGGAAAGATCAATGACCCGTATAAGCCCGTTAATTTCTGTGGTCGATAGTGTATCCGGTAATTTCCGGCCGATTTTTGGGGATTCTACCAAATCCATGGGGTTGTCCCTGCGATAATCCTCAAAAACCAAATAATTAAAAAAACTCTTCAGGCCGGAAATTATACGTGCCTGTGATCGTGGATTTACAGATTTTGCCACTTCATGAATAAATAATTGAATGGTTTCCCTGTCTATATTCAGGGGATGCTCCCTTAACTCCCTGGATTCAATAAAATCCCATAATTTTTTGACATCCCCTGCGTAGTTCTGAATGGAATTATAGGACAACCCTCTTTCAATATGCAGATAATGCCGGTAGTCCTGAAGTGCCTGGTCCCAATTCATGGTTTAAAGATACCTTATGCCAAATGAATGACGTGGCCGTGGGTTATTTTATTTTAGAATAGGTTGCTCCCCCATTATTAAAAAAAAAGGCTGTGGCCCAACCGGTTAAACCGTCAATTCCCCGGTTTTAACAACAAAATGAGCGGTTTTATACAACTATCATTATTTCGCTTAGGTATGGCGTTTTACGTTTGACACCATTATAAACATCATTTAAACTCTAAATTATGGGAAATTTTGCAATCATTGCGGGCCTGGCCATCTGCTCCCTCGGTGTAAATGCCCAGGAGGGATTTAAAGCGGGTATTAACCTTGGATTGCCCGTAGGCGATGCCGGGGACGTATCTGGCTTTAGCATTGGTGTTGATGCGCTTTACCATTGGGCTGTGGCCGATAGTTTTATTGCCGGTATAGCCATAGGAATTACGAATGCGTTCGGAAAAAATATATATACCGGTATTGGTTCTATTGATATTACGGATGTACCGGGATCCGGGTTACTTAAGGTGAAGGCACAGAACATTATGGTAGGTGCCGCCTATATGTTCTAATAAGCAATTCTTATTGTGTTAAAATTTTCTCGCATAAGGTAGTTTATAATTGTTCCCAATCTGTTAAATTTGATTAACACTTAGTAATCTAAAAAACAACGAACATGAAAAAACTACTAACTATCGTATTGGCAATTACTGCATTTGGGGTTATGGAATCTAACGCACAAAGAAGTTACACCGGCGCTGTTGGTCTTGGTCTGGACTTCGGTGACGGTGTGACTCTGGTTGGCCCGTCGGGAAAATTTTTCTTTACCGATGAACACGCCGCCCAGGCAGAAGTCTTATTTGGTAATAGCGTAACCTTCATCCAATTCCTGTATGAATACCATGGGGCCTTTAATGGGGCCGAGGGCCTTCAATGGTATGCCGGTATTGGTCCTTCTTTTGCAATTGGCTCCGGGGATTCAGCGATAGGGCTCAGACCTCTGGTAGGATTGGATTACAAAATAAATGGTGCACCTCTGGCTTTTTCTTTTGATTGGAGGCCATCCCTCTTTTTTGAAAATGGAAGCACTTTTGAACCGGCAAGATTTGGTTTGGGTTTTCGTTATGCCTTTAATTAGGAGCTTTGTACATAAAATATTCGAAAAGCGGAAAATTTTTCTTCCGCTTTTTTTTGGTTGTAGGGAAAGGTCATTCAGGAAGAGCATGCTATTAAATAGTAACAGGGTTGGCCTGGTGGTTGGTCTGGATGCGGGGTATATGGTTGCACTGGGAGAAGTAGTTGATCTTGGCGTTGCAACCGGTTTTTTGAACGGGTTTCCCGAAAAGTTTCCAGGCGAGACTGCCCTTACCGATCTCCCTCATGTACAGTTTATACCCCTTGCCGCTTCGGTAAGAATATGGCCATCGAATTCAAGCTCCATTGGGGTTGACGCCGGTCAGGGTTTCGGATTAAATAAAGGCAACGACGGCGGACTTTATTACCGGCCCTTGGTCGCATATTTATTGGCCCGGCTACCGAATTGAATTTGTCCTAAACGGGAATAAAGGTGGATGACGAATTATGGTCCTCCGTAAACCTGGGTCTGTTATTTACGCTATAGGCATTCCCGGTAAATAAAATGGACATTTAGGTGTGCGTTTTTCAGGACATTCCAATGGCTCTTTCCGGAAGTAAGGGAGCTCACTTTTTTTATGGATGACAATTCGCTATTTTTAAAGCGTGAATTAAGCCACGACCGGGCCCGGTACTTCCCGTCCTCTCATAACGGATCTGAAATTTAAAAGAATATTTTGAAAGAGATAAAAATTATCATCATCAACGGACCTAACCTTAATCTTCTCGGGAAACGGGAACCGGAGGTGTATGGTGGCGAGACTTTTGAGGATTACTTCACCACATTGCAATTTAAGTTTAAAGAGGTACAACTGGAATATTATCAATCTAACATAGAAGGTGAGCTCATTGATAAAATACAGGAGGTAGGATTTTCATATGACGGAATAATCTTAAATGCAGCGGCTTATACCCATACCTCAGTGGGAATTGGAGATGCCGTGAAAGCTGTTGAAAGTCCGGTTGTGGAGGTGCATATATCCAATATTCATAAGAGAGAGGATTTTAGACAAGTATCCTATATTTCTTCGGCTGCAAAGGGAGTTATCTTCGGTTTCGGACTTCAGGGCTATGATCTGGCCATTCAAAGTTTTTTAGGGCAATAAAATATCGTTATGAGCCCAGTTGTGCTTCTATTTAACGGGTAAATAGTGTTAATTTTAGGAGTGTTTCCAATTATTGGGCATTAGTGCCGATGGTATCCTCGCTAAGTATTTATTTTTTAATATCCCTTAATTAATCGCTATGAAAAATTTGTTTATAAAACTATTCGTTGTGCTTTTGTTTATCGGCACTGCCTGCGGCTGTGACAACGATCAACCTCCCGTTGATTCAGGCAATGACCCGGCAGATCCCGGAGAGGGGGAGATGGAAGTAGTAGAATTAAACCTTGTCAATGCATTCCCTAACTTAACTTTTGACCGTCCGGTAGATTTCCAAAGTCCGGATGACGGAACCGACCGCATATTTGTGGTTGAACAAAGTGGAACAATCAGAACCTTTGCCAATGCATCCGAGGCGGGTGAGGCTACCATTTTCCTTAACATCGAAAACGATGTGGATGATTCTGCCAATGAACAGGGATTATTAGGCTTGGCTTTTCATCCCGATTTTGATTCAAATGGCTTTTTCTATGTCAATTACAATCCATCACAAACTTTAACAAGAATTTCGAAATTCCAGGTTTCTTCATCTGATCCCGATGTTGCGGATCCGAACAGTGAAACCGTTTTGCTGGAATATTCCCAGCCCTTTACCAATCATAATGGCGGACAACTAACATTTGGCCCGGATGGGTTTTTATATATTTCCAGCGGAGACGGGGGAGACGCAGGTGATCCTATGGGAAACGGTCAGAATATTTCAACGCTTCTCGGAGCTATATTGAGAATTGATGTAAATGCTACTTCCCCGGATTGTAATTACGCAATTCCCAACGACAATCCCTTTGTTACCAATACGGAAGCCAGGGGTGAAATATTTGCCTATGGGTTGCGGAATCCCTGGAGAATTAGTTTCGACCAACAAACAGGGGTATTATGGGCTGCCGATGTAGGGCAGGATAATCTGGAAGAAATAGATATCATTGAGGCCGGCAACAACTATGGCTGGAATATCATGGAGGGCACTGCTTGTTTTGGAGCGGATGACTGCGACCGGGAAAATTTGGTGTTTCCGGTCTTTGAGTATACCCATGAAAACGACAACGAGTCTGTAACCGGGGGATACGTATACAGGGGGGAAACGGCTGAATCCTTAAAAGGCCGCTATATCTATGCCGATTTTATTTCGGGGCGCGTATGGGCATTGACTACTGACCTTGGTACCGATCTGAGTAACGAACTCTTGATGGACACCGACTTTAATATTTCTTCTTTTGGTACAGATGGCAATAACGAATTATATGTATGTACCTTTAACGGCTCTATCTATAAGTTTGAGGAAAACTAGACGGATATAGTGTCTCAGTCAATCGTTGGTTCCCCGAAGACCCGGGGCTAAAAATATTTCGCTCCTTGGGGTTGACAGGTTATAGATTACGGACACCTTCATTGCAACGAAAACAAGTTCCCTCCCCTTCGGGTTCGGGGAGGGTTAGGGAGGGGTCTGTTTGGGACCAAATTATTGGATTTTGGAAAATTTGTCGTACACTCACTCAATATATATTATATTTCATCGCGCTTAAAAAACCTCTGAATTTCTAACCTACGGCAATTTATTCGCGATCCTATCCCTTTTCAAGCGATAAGGGGCGTAGGTATTTTTGGTCTATATAGAAGGTTCCAAAGGGCAGGAGGGAAGCTATAAACAAAATGATGAAACGTTTTAAGCCCCACTTCTTTTCCATGCAGAACACTATGGCCAGCACAAGAAAGCCAATAAACAAAAATCCGTGGGCATACCCTATGTAAATGTTTGGCTCCGGAATTTTAGCCCAATATTTTAAAGGCATACTTAAACCGAAAAGCAGGAGGTAAGAAATTCCTTCGAGTATTGCAGTTATCCTAAAAGCATTAAGCATTTTTAGTTTTTAAGCCTGGTATTAGGTGCCGTCTCGAGGTAAAAAATAAACCAAGGCGATAAACACCAAAAAGATGGACCTATAAATGTATCACCTCATCATATGCATCGGCAACGGCCTCCATTACGGCCTCACTCATGGTTGGGTGGGGATGGACAGCCTTCAATACTTCATGCCCGGTGGTTTCTAATTTTCTGGCAACGACCGCCTCCGCGATCATATCTGTAACGCCGGCGCCAATCATGTGGCAACCCAGCCATTCCCCGTATTTCGCATCAAAAATCACTTTTACAAAGCCCTCCGAATTTCCGGCTGCCTTGGCCTTCCCGCTGGCCGAAAATGGAAACTTCCCAATCTTGATGTCATATCCCTTCTCTCTGGCTTGTTTTTCCGTCATACCCACAGATGCCACTTCGGGCAGGCAATAGGTACATCCGGGAATATTTCCGTAGTCGAGGGGTTCCACGTGCATTCCTGCAATTTTTTCAACACAGAGAATTCCTTCGGCCGATGCCACGTGTGCCAGGGCGGGCCCGGGGGTCACGTCTCCAATAGCATAGTATCCGGGAACATTGGTAAGATAATAGTCGTTTACTACAATCTTGTCTTTGTCTGTTGTAATCCCCACATCTTCCAGGCCAATGTCTTCGATATTCGTTTTTATTCCCACTGCCGATAATACAATTTCCGCCTCGAGAACTTCTTCGCCTTTGGATGTTTTTACAGTCGTCTTCACCCCTTCACCCGAAGTATCGGCCTTTGTTACTTCGGAGGAAGTCATGATCTTAATACCTGACTTTTTTAGGCTTCTTTCAAGTTGTTTGGAGACTTCTTCATCCTCCACCGGGACTATGTTGGGCAGGAATTCAACTACTGTAACCTCTGTTCCTATCGCATTATAGAAATAGGCAAATTCTATCCCAATAGCGCCGCTGCCAACTACGATCATGCTCTTGGGTTGCACATCCAGGCTCATTGCCTCACGATATCCTATGATTTTTTTCCCGTCCTGGGGCAGGCTTGGCAACTCCCTGCTCCTCGCCCCGGTGGCAATTATTATGTGTTCGGCATTATGTTCGGTCTCTTTGTCATCATCGCCTTTGACCGTAATCTTTTTCCCGGGCTTGAGTTTTCCAAAACCTTTGATCACCTCGATTTCGTTCTTTTTCATTAGAAATTGAACACCTTTGCTCATCCCGTCAGCCACATTTCTGCTTCTTTTAACAACCGCCTCAAAATCCTTATCGGCTCCGTCAACCTTCAAGCCATAATCCGAGGCATGCTGCAGGTATTCAAAAACCTGTGCGGATTTCAGCAAGGCTTTGGTAGGGATACATCCCCAGTTTAAGCATACTCCGCCAAGGCTTTCTTTTTCAATGATTGCCGTCTTTAAACCCAGCTGTGAGGCCCTGATAGCCGTAACATAGCCTCCCGGCCCACTACCTAGTACTATAACATCAAAAGTGCTCATACATCTATAATATTTGATCGCCTAAAAGTGAAGTGGCAAAGTTACAAAACCTAATTATAGTAATTCAAAATTCAAAGATCAAATCCCATAGTCCTATTTAAAAAGGGAATTACCGGCGGCACCCGGGGGGGGTAGTTAGAGCCCGCAACATCTGGCTGGTCCGAGGCTTCCCCCCGCCATGGCTTTAGCACATGGTAGCTCCCAGGATTCAACAGCTAAATCGAAAAAGAATAGTAGTGTATCTAAAGATTACAGAGAGGATCATTAGGGTGGAGACCATGCTTATTGCTTTACTGCCGACAGTCTAAAGGCTGACCCCCTGTTGCCTCTGCCAACTGCCTATTTCATTCCATCCACTATTTCCCGAACATTCTTTTATCATGTAGTTGTCACCTGAGCGCCTACCAGAAGTTGGATGGAACGGTTTAAGACATAAAAAACCTTGCCACGGAGAGGTGGGGGATCTGGTAAAACGCGCCTATTTAGCCCTTAAGGCTAATTGTAAGACGGGCTTGCCAATTCCCTGAAATTCCCAAGTGTTATAATCTAAGTAATTCCCCTATGCCCGCCCGTATCCGAACGACACGTTCGGGCGGGGCTCTGCCTTGAGCCTGCAGGCAGGGATAGTTGCCCGCCAGAGGCGGGTAAAATTTCAAGAAATTTTTAATTCGTTAGAATTCCCCCCTTCAGGAGTTCAAGGCAGTCAACAACCGCTCACTGTATACCGCTTAGAGATAGTGCGACTGTCAACCTTGTATTACGATTCTGGTACAAAATCCAGCGCAGCCCCGTTAATACAATGTCTTTTTCCGGTAGTTTCCTTAGGGCCGTCATCAAACACATGCCCCAGATGACCTCCACATACGGCGCAATGTTCCTCGGTTCGCTTGTAACCTACCTTGTAGTCTACGTCATAGTCAATGTTCCCTTCAATTCCCCTGTCAAAACTGGGCCAGCCTGTACCGGAATCAAATTTATCCTCACTTTTAAAGAGCGGGGTAGCACATGCTGCACATACGTAGGTCCCCTTCTCCTTATTATCGAGCAACTCGCTGGAACCGGGATTTTCAGTACCCGCTTTCCTTAGGATATAGAACTCCATATCGGTCAGTTCCTTTCGCCATTCTTCATCGGATTTGGTTACCGGAAATGTCTTTTCTTTATCCGTAGTAGCGTCTTCTGCCATTTCTTTTTCCTGAGAAACTCCTTTGCACCCAAATAAAAGGATGCATGCCATGAAAATCATATATTTTGTCATATTTTTTTTTGATTTAGACGTAACCACTTTAAAATACTATCAAAAGTAGGGAATCAAATTAAAAAAATTCCCCCACAAACTGCCTCGGAAAATGTTGTGATGAGTTTTAATGTCCCACTCGGGGAATAGGGGAAAATCCCTGGCCTTTAAGTGGAGACATCAATTTTTTGCTATTCATCCTAAGCTTTTTGCCCCACGTCGGAAAAACGGCCTATAGTGAAAGGCGTGGCAGGACTTCACCGACAAAAGTTTGATTGAAATTAGTTTAACCGTATTCGCTGAATATCGCTTTCAGTTACATTCAAACTGCGCATAACCGCATCTATATTACCGGTATCCGTTTTAGCACTCGATACAAAATCTGCAGGCAAAATCGCTATTCTGAACACCTGGTTTTCCGTATCACCGGCCTGTAATGTTGCCAGATCAAAATCAGACTCCAGAAAGATGTTTACATCCAGAAACGTATGATCAAAATTGTATTGCAACAAGCCCTGATCCAAAATACGGGTTTGAGGCAATAACCTCCATATATCTACGGCTTCCCCATTGCTATCTTCTGTTTGATCCCATAAGAGATAAACCAAAACAACATCAGATTCAAATACTTCCACCGTTTGTGGAAATTCAAAGAAGATAGAATAGTCGTTTCCCGCATTGAAATCCCCTTCAATTTCAAGGACCTTTCCTAAAATATTGACCCCATCCAGGCCATCCTGACCATCTGCACCGTCGAATCCATCAAATCCCGGAGGCCCCTGTGGTCCTTCACAAGAGATAAAAAACAATGTTAAAAGAGCGCTGAATAATAATACCGTGCTTTTCATAAAAACGTAATTTAAGGGTTAAATGCCCGGCCTTTGGATAAAGGCTTATTGGGCCATTGTAATGTCCTGTTCAAAAAGCGTTCCAAAAGAAGCCCGAGAGGATAAAATTGCATAAATTGATGGCCAATATATTTTTAAGCTTCCTGATTTTAAGGAGAATTCCCTACATTTAACCTTCACGAAAGTAACCAACCATATGCTGAGACAACAACGGGTAATCATAGAAAATGTTTCACCACAATTACAGTGTGGTTCCTATTTTATTAAAAGAGTCACAGGTGAGACTGTTAAGGTATATGCCGATGTGCTGCCCGATGGCCATGATGTGATCCAGGCGGAAGTCGTCTATAAACACGAAAGTGAAAAAAAATATTCGGAAATCCGTATGGAGCACCTGGGACAGGATGTCCATACGGCATCCTTTATTGTAGATAAGCAGGGTTTTTATGAGTATAAAGTACAGGGATGGGTGGATCATGCCCTGAACTGGCAGCACGGTGTTGAGGCAAAACTCAAGGACGGTCAGCATTTGAAAAGTGAACTGCTGGACGGGGTACAATATCTGAAATACCTTCTGACAAAGTGTTCCGTCAAAGAGAAGGCGGACCTTCAGCAATGGATAGCGGAATTTAAAGATGAAACCCAATATGATGCTGCCGTAAAGGTGGCTACTTTGGAAAGATTGCACCACTTGTTTGTAAAATATCCCCAGCGCCACCTGGTTCATACCGGTAAAACACTTCAGGTATATGTTGACCGTAAAAAGGCCAATTTCAGTACCTGGTACGAACTTTTTCCACGTTCGTCTTCCCCGGAACCCGGAAAACACGGTACTTTCAAAGACTGCGAAGGGTTGTTGCCAAGGATAGCGGATATGGGATTCGATGTGCTCTACTTTCCACCTATCCATCCGATCGGGGAAGTCAATAGAAAAGGGAAGAACAATGCTACCCTGTCCCAGGAGGAAGATTCCGGGGTTCCCTGGGCCATAGGTTCACAACTGGGAGGGCATAAATCCATACACCCGGAACTAGGCACGGAAAAGGACTTTAAGGCGCTTATAAAAAAAGCCAAGGGTCATGGGATTGAAATAGCAATGGACCTCGCCTTTCAGGCTGCCCCGGACCACCCCTACATAAAGGAACACCCCGAATGGTTCAGAAAACGGCCGGACGGCACCATTCAATATGCGGAAAATCCACCAAAGAAATACCAGGATATTGTCAATTTTTACTTCGAGACCAAAACCCATAAGGAATTGTGGGAAGAACTGTTAGACGTTACTTTGTACTGGGTAAAAATGGGAATTACTATTTTTCGAGTGGATAATCCACATACCAAACCCTACTTTTTCTGGAACTGGTTAATTGGGGAGGTCAAAAAGAATAATCCCGATGTTCTCTTTCTGGCCGAAGCTTTCTCAAGGCCAAAAGTGATGCAACAACTGGCTAAGCAGGGTTTTTCCCAATCCTACACCTATTTCACCTGGAGGGACCATAAGCATGAAATAATCGAATATATGGTTGAGCTTACACAGAGCGAAATGAAGGAATATTACCGTCCCAATTTCTGGCCCAACACCCCGGATATTAACCCATATCACCTTCAGGGTGCCAATGAGGCCATGCATCTTATCAGATATAGCCTGGCCGCGACTTTATGTGGAAATCTTGGAATTTACGGCCCTGTGTTCGAATTTATGGAAACGGATGCTTTACCGGGTAAAGAGGAGTACCTTAATTGCGAGAAATACGAAGTAAGGCATTGGGACTGGAGAAAGGAAAACAAACTCACTTATGTGATTGCTAAAATTAATGAGGCAAGGAAGGAACACCCGGCCTTGCAACAGACAAATAATATCCGTTTCTGTACCATTGAGAACGAGCAATTGATTGCGTTTTACAAATGGAACGATGCTAAAACAGACGAGCTCTTGATCATCATTAGCCTGGACCCCTATTATTCCCAGCGGGGACAAGTGCAATTGGCAGTGGATGCCATCGGGAGAGGCAATGGACATCCGATAGAAGTTTATGATCTTATCACCAATAATGGGTATATTTGGAATAGTGAATGGAATTTTATAGAACTTCACCCCGCATTACCCTTTCATCTTTTCCACATTAAGAAATAGGCATGTCCAAAAAAAAGCAGGATTCTATATTACAACCTCCCTACATCTTCGACGTTGCCTGGGAGGAATTGTTGGAGGACAACAGTTTTGTAAAGATCTTCCTGTCGGATGTGTTGGAGAAATATGTGGTGTTGCAGCGATGGTACGGTGGAAAATCGAGCAAGCTTAAATACATTGAGTTACAGGAATATTTCAGAATTCAGCAAAACGAGGAAGTATATTATGGCTTGCTGTTGGAGGTAAATTTTGAAGAGGCTTTTTATCAGCATTATTTTTTACCCATAGCTTTCGTTTCCGATGAAAGTTTTGCCGAAAAGGACCGGATCTTGCCTTTGACCGTTAAAGGGCAGCAGGGCTTTATAATCGATGCTATAAATCTCGAATCTTTTCGAAAACTTGTTTTCGAAAGAATTATTAATGCGGAGCCTAACGATACTACCAAGGTACAATATCATAAGAGCCTGAATTTTAGCGATACGGAATACATATCTTCAAAATTTATGGGCTTGGAGCAAAGCAACACCTCCGTTATCATAAATGATAAATCGGTCATCAAATTTTTCAGAAGAATTTATGCCGACAAGAATCCCGACTATGAAATGAGCCGGTTTTTATCGGAACGAAAGGGATACAAGAATACCCCTGCCTATCAGGGAAGTCTAAGCATCATTGATGCCGATGGCGTGAATATCACTATAGCACTGATGCAGGAATTGGTCCCCAATCAGGGAGATGCCTGGGAGTACCTGCTTAAAGAACTGCACAAAATTTTCAGCAATCTGGAATACAAACATATTGCCGTGGATAGATTACCCTCAACACCTATGTTCCAAAGACTTAAGATACAAGATGTACCCCCCGAGATCATTGATTGGGCAGGACTGAATATTTTTTTGAGACTACAGGTTTTGGCTAAAAGAACTGCCGAAATGCATATTGCATTGGGTTCCGAAATTGAAGATACCGGTTTTACACCTACCCATTTTAACGGTGATTACGAAGTTTGGCTGAAAAACCGGCTTTTATATCAGTTTCAAAACCGCCTCAACATGGTTGAGAACAGTTTGCATCGCCTGGAGGGAAGGGCTCTGGAGCTGGCCAATGAATTCTTGGAACGCAAAAATGAAATAAGGAAAAGATTTGTAGCTTTCGACTGGACAAAACTGAAGGGGGAACGGATACGTGTACATGGAGACTATCATCTGGGGCAAATCCTGGTTAAAAAGGATGACTTTTATTTGCTCGACTTTGAGGGGGAGCCGGAAAGTACGATCAGGGACCGAAAAGTAAAACAACCCCCGTTAAAGGATATTGCCGGTATTTTCAGGTCCTTTCATTATGCAGTTTATGCCACTATCTTTAATCAGGGAGAAAATTACCCGTATTCCCAGGAAGATTTGTTTACGGCCGGTGAACTGCTGTACCGCTACTTTATCGGAGTCTTTCTGGAGGACTATGTAAGCCTTGTTCAGAGGCATAATTTAAATATCGGGTATAACCAGGAGCGTATCTTCCTCCTAAAGTACTGCATGTTGGAGAAGGCCGTTTACGAACTGGGTTATGAAATGAATTCAAGACCCAGGTGGGCGGTTATTCCATTGGAGGGTATAATGGGTATTATTAACGAAAAAAACTAACTAAAAATATGGGCAAAGTTGTGGGGCACAGTTTATTCTCGGATTTCGACATTAACCTTTTCAAAGCGGGAAAACATTATCGGTTGTACGATAAACTGGGATCCCATCCCATGGAAGTGGATGGGGAAAAAGGTACCTATTTTGCGGTTTGGGCGCCTACGGCAAGATCGGTTTCGGTCGTTGGCGACTTTAACTATTGGTTGGAAGGAGATCATAAATTAAATGTACGCTGGGACGCAAGTGGCATTTGGGAAGGGTTTATTCCGGGGGTTGAAATCGGGGCCAAATACAAATACAAAATTCTTTCGAACAACCAGAATATTTTAACTGAAAAAGCCGATCCCTTTGCCAGGTACTGTGAACATCCGCCCAATACAGCGTCCGTAGTTTGGCATGGAAATTATAAATGGAAAGATGATGCATGGATGGGCTACCGTGCAGAAAAGAATGGTCTGGACAGGCCTTATTCTGTCTATGAGGTGCACCTGGGATCCTGGAAGCGTAAGAACGACAATGAATTTATGTCCTATACCGAACTGGCGGATGAACTGGTGAATTATGTAAAGGAGATGAATTTTACCCATGTGGAGTTCATGCCGATCATGGAGTATCCCTATGATCCTTCATGGGGCTATCAGCTTACCGGCTATTTTGCACCTACGAGTAGATTTGGTAAACCCGAAGATTTTAAACTTCTTGTGGATAAATTGCACCAGAGCGACATTGGTGTGATTCTCGACTGGGTGCCATCGCACTTTCCGGAAGATGCACACGGATTGGGATTTTTTGACGGCTCCCATCTTTATGAAAATCCTGACAGGAGAAAGGGTTACCACCCGGATTGGAAGAGTTTGATTTTCAATTACGGCCGTAATGAGGTTCGCGCTTTTTTAATTAGTAATGCCCTTTTTTGGTTAGATCAGTTCCATGTGGACGGCTTGCGGGTGGATGCCGTGGCTTCCATACTTTATCTGGATTATTCCAGGAACGAAGGGGAATGGGAACCAAATGTGTTCGGGAATAATGAAAATCTGGAAGCTATTTCTTTTATCAGGGAACTCAATACCGAGGTGTTTAATAGTTTTAAAGGTATTCAGACCATAGCGGAAGAATCCACTGCGTTCACCGGGGTCTCAAGACCTGTGGATCTGGGTGGTCTGGGTTTCGGTATGAAATGGATGATGGGCTGGATGCACGACACCCTGGAATACTTTAAAAAAGAACCCATTTACCGAAAACACCACCAGAATGATCTTACATTTAGTATGACGTATGCCTTTACTGAGAACTTTATGCTTCCCCTTTCTCACGATGAGGTGGTATATGGCAAGCAATCGTTGCTTTACAGGATGCCGGGAGATGAATGGCAGCGCTTTGCTAATTTAAGACTGATGTTCGGCTATATGTTCACGCATCCCGGAACCAACCTTATTTTTATGGGCGGTGAATTCGGACAATCCTCCGAATGGAATTTTCAGCAAAGCCTGGATTGGCATTTAACCCAATACGATTATCACAAGGGAATTCAGGAAGCTGTCAAAGATCTCAATGGCATTTATAAATCATACCCGGCCTTGTATGAAAAACAATTTAGTCCGGCCGGGTTTCAATGGATCGACTATGGAGATCATGAAAACTCCGTGCTGACATATATACGGAAAGGTCACGATGCCAAGAATGACCTTATTGTTGCCTGTAATTTCACGCCGGTCATAAGGGAAAACTATCGCATTGGGATCCCGAAAAAAGGAAGGTTGAAAGAAATATTTAATAGCGATGATACCCGTTATGGAGGTGGCGGAGTTAAAAATACCAACATAAAGACCACAAAAATCCCGTGGCACGGATATGAAAAATCCGTTGAAATTACAATTCCTCCGTTAGGTGTAATCATTATCTCCTGATGGTTTCCACTCAAACGTTATAGTTTACAATTGTAATAATATCATTTCCATATTACGTTCTAATGTCTTTTTTTTGTTGGTTTCATCCAATGAATGTAAAGATTTCTGAAGGCAATTTGCCTCTTTTAATTAAAGACCAACTATGATTACCAATACCGAACTGGAATATAAGGGCAATCTGTACCCTAACCGCATAGCAGAGTTCAAAAGGGATACCGATAAATTTTACTTCACTACTGAGAATGGTGTCATCCTAGAGATAACCGTGCTTCGTAATAGTGCAGTCCGTTTCCGATATGCTACCGAACATGTATTTGAACCTGATTTTTCATACGCAATAAACGAAAATTCAAGCAGGGGCTATAATCGTCTGGAAACCAGCGAAACCAAAACGGAATACTGGATTGAAACCTCCAAAATAAAGGTGCTGATAGACAAAAAAACGCTGCGCATCCAGATTTCAGATCTGGGAGGTAATATTATTAATGAGGACGAACTTGGTTTTCACTGGGAAGAGAATTATGCCTATGGAGGTAATACCGTAAAAATGAGCAAGATAACTCAGGCTGCCGAAAGTTTTTATGGGATGGGGGACAAACCTACGCATTCCAATTTAAAGGGAAAACGAGTAAACAACTGGGTAACGGATCAGTATGCCTTTGGAAAGGATCAGGATCCCTTATACAAGGCCATCCCTTTCTTCATAGGGCTCCATAAAAATATCGCGTATGGTATTTTCTTTGATAACACGTTTAGAACCTATTTTGATTTTGCCCATGAGCGGAGAAATGTAACCAGTTTTTGGGCTGAGGGTGGCGAGATGAACTACTACTTTTTCTACGGCCCGCAGATTTCGCGGGTAATAAGGGCATATACCGATTTAACGGGAACCCCGGAATTACCTCCGCTTTGGGCTCTTGGATACCACCAGTCGAAATGGAGTTATTATCCTGATAGTCAGGTGAAACAACTGGCAAGGAAATTCAGGGATTTACGCATACCCTGTGATGCAATTTACCTGGATATAGACTATATGGATGGTTTTCGGTGCTTTACCTGGGATAAAAGCAGATTCCCCGATCCGAAAGGCATGATAGATGAGCTGTATGAGGATGGTTTTAAAACAGTTGTCATGATAGATCCCGGTATTAAGGTAGACCGGGACTATTGGGTGTATCGGGAGGCCAGGGACAATGATTACTTCTGCAAAAGAGGTGATGGCCCGTTAATGAGGGGTAAGGTATGGCCGGGAGAGTGCAGTTTTCCTGATTTTACCAATCCCAAAGTCAGGGAATGGTGGGCCGGCTTATATAAAGACCTGATAACCAAGGATGGTGTACATGCCGTTTGGAACGATATGAACGAGCCCGCCGTTATGGAAGTCCCGGGTAAAACGGCTCCTTTGGATACCCGGCACAATTATGACGGTCACCCCTGCAGCCACCGAAAGGCACATAATGTTTACGGCACGCAAATGGTAAGGGCTACCTACGAAGGAATAAAAAAGTATGTATATCCAAAACGGCCATTTGTAATAACACGGGCTGCCTATGCCGGGGCACAGCGCTATACCTCTACATGGACGGGAGATAATGTTGCCACATGGGAACACCTGTGGATCGCCAATGTACAGGTCCAACGCATGTGCATGAGCGGAATGTCTTTTGTAGGGTCCGATATCGGCGGGTTTGCGGAACAACCGAATGGAGAATTGTTTGCGCGTTGGATACAGCTCGGAATTTTTCACCCTTTTTGCCGGGTACACTCCAGTGGTGATCATGGGGATCAGGAACCCTGGTCATTTGACAGTGAGGTTACGGACATTGTTCGAAAATTTATAGAATTGAGGTATCAGCTATTGCCCTATCTCTACACAATGTTCTGGAAATATGTAAATGAACAGGTACCAATGATAAAACCCCTGGTGTACTATGATCAGGAAGATGTACAGACCCACTTCAGGACAGATGAGTTTGTTTTCGGGGACCAAATATTAGTGTGCCCTATACAGGAGCCCAATGCTCAGGGCAGGCGAATGTATTTGCCGATCGGAAAATGGCATAACTTTTGGAATGGAGAGATTGTAGAAGGTGGAATGGAAAAATGGGTGGATGCCGGATTGGACAAAATTCCGATCTTCATAAAAGAAGGGGCAATCATACCAAAATACCCGGTTCAACAATATGTAGGTGAGTTGGAAATAAAAGAATTAACTCTGAATGTTTATTATAAACTTGGCATAGAAGATTCTACCGTGTATGAAGATGATCAGAATGGTTACGATTATAAAAAAGGAAATTTTAGCCTTAGAAAATTTAAATTGAACGGAAAAAAGAATGAATTGATTATCCAACAATTTAAGGATGGTACTTTTATTACCTCGTACGAGACGTTTACCTTAAATTTAATTGGGCTGCCATTTAAAATTGGTTCCATAGAGGTGGATAATGTTAAGGTGGCTTTAAAAGACGTAAAATTAAATGGAGAAAATACGATTGAGGTAAAAAAGGATTTTACTGAATTACATTTAACAGGGAAATAATATTTATATTTTACAGAACGAAACACTAATAATAGAGAAAATGAGAAAGCTAGTATTAATTTTAGCCCTATTCGTGGCAGTTGCCGCGTGCAAGACAAACCCGTTTACGGGTAAAAAGGTCTTAAATTTTTATCCGAACAGCCAGATTTTTCCGATGGCATTTGCACAATATGATCAATTTCTTGAGGAAAATAACGTGGTTGACGGCACTTCGGAAGCCAGGATGATTACCAAGGTTGGACAGAGGATATCTTCTGCGGCCGAACGCTGGCTGACCGCTAACGGATATCCCGGATATCTGAAGGATTACAAATGGGAATACCATCTGGTAAAAGATACCTTGATGAATGCATGGGCAATGCCGGGTGGTAAGATAGTCTTTTATACAGGAATACTGCCTATCACCCAAACAGAAACGGGTGTCGCGGTAGTAATGGGTCATGAAGTTGCCCATGCCCTTGCGGATCACGGGGCACAACGGATGAGTGCCGGTACCTTACAACAACTTGGAGCCGTAGCCGGAAATATTGCCATTCAGGATCCGCAGAAGAGGAATCTTTTCAATCAGGCCTATGGCGTGGGATCTACGGTCGGAGTTATGCTTCCGTTTAGCAGAAGCCATGAGACCGAAGCAGACCGGATTGGCCTGCAGATAATGGCCATAGCCGGATATAATCCTGTTGAGGCCGCGGAGTTGTGGAAACGAATGAAGGCAAAAGCCGGAGGCAGTGCTCCGCCGGAATTCCTTAGTACGCACCCCTCCAACGATACAAGGATAAACAACTTAGAGAAATGGGCGCCTCTGGCCAAACAGGAAGCTGCGAAATTTGGTGTTACCTCCTTTGAATAATAAGTTGAGGAATCCTGTTTACATTTAATTATTGTAATTTGAGAGCTGTCCGCCATCTGGCGGACAGCTTTTATTTTTAAATATGGTAAAAGCATTGGCGATCAAGGGAAGCAAAAAATTATTAAATGCCTGGGCCTTTTATGATTGGGCCAACTCTGTGTACAGCCTTGTTATTGCCTCGGCCATCTTTCCTATTTTTTATGGTGCACTTTTCCGGGTTGCACAAATTGAAAAGATTGCCATTTTCGGGGGAGAAATTGCCAGAGCGCCGCTTATAAGCTACGTAACGTCGGCTGCTTTTCTATTCATTGCCATGATTACCCCCCTCCTGTCCGGAATTGCGGATTATCTGGGGAACAAGAAAATATTCATGAAATTTTTCTGCTATCTGGGCGGTATCTCCTGTATAGGATTGTATTGGTTCTCACTGGAAAATATTTATTTTGGGCTTGTCTGCTATTTTTTCGGACTCGTTGGCTTCTGGGTCAGTTTTGCCATCAGCAACTCCTACCTACCGGATATTGCCTTCCCTGAACAACAAGATCGCATCAGCGCCAGGGGTTTTTCCCTGGGATACCTGGGAAGTGTTATTTTGATGTTATTCAATCTGGCCATGATCATGAAACCTGATTTTTTTGGTATAGCATCTGACGCAATGGAAGCTGCCGAGATCAAAGCAATGAAGTATTCCTTTGTTTCTGTTGGGGTCTGGTGGATTTTATTTAGTCAATACACTTTTTTCCATCTGCCGAGGGGTTTTCAGAAAGAAGGAGAAAGAACAAATATTATTCTCAATGGCTTTAGAGAGCTTAAAAGCGTTTGGCGCCAACTGGGTAAGGAAGTTCGTCTAAAACGCTATCTCGGGGCATTTTTTGTGTATAGCATGGCGGTGCAGACCGTAATGCTCATTGCTACTTATTTTGGGGAGGAAGAGATTATGTGGAGTTCTGACAGTGAGCGTACCACAGGGCTAATTGTGAGCATTTTAGTAATACAGATCGTCGCCATTCTGGGCGCCACGGTTACTGCCCGTGCCTCTAAGGCTTTCGGGAATATAAAAACGCTCATTGTGATCAACCTTCTTTGGGTTTTCATTTGTATTTATGCGTATTTCCTGAATACACCAATGGATTTTTATATTGCGGCGGGCTGTGTGGGTATTGTCATGGGAGGAATCCAGGCCTTATCCAGATCCACCTATTCCAAATTCCTCCCGGAAACAAAGGATACCGCCTCATTTTTTAGCTTCTATGATGTGGCAGAAAAAATCGGAATTGTGATAGGTACATTCCTCTATGGCTTCGTGGCGCAATTTACTGGCAGTATGCGGGATGCCACTATTTTCCTTGGCCTGTTTTTTATAGTGGGGGGAGTGCTGTTAACCAGGGTTAACAAAAAAAGCCCGGTCCTGGGAAGGACAGGGCTTTGATTGCTGTTCGCTGTGTACTGAACATGTTGTAAAATCCGTTCAAAGTATTATTTGATTATAAACAGACCTGGCTCAGTACCTTTTTGATTGATTAATATTATCCCCTGGAAATATCTCCCGATCCGGAGGTCTTGCTGTCAATTTTTGAGGGGTTGCCCCTGTAATGAATATCCCCGGAACCGGAAACCCTTGCCTTCAGCATTCCATTAACAGTTACCTTTATATCCGCGGAACCCGATACCACGGCATCCACATTTTCGGCCTCCAGTTCATATGCTTTTATGTCTCCGGAACCTGAAATATTCACTTCAAAATCTCCCGTTTTACCGCTTAGGTTGATATCTCCTGACCCGGACATGGAAGCGCTCATAGTGTTTGCCTCTACCTGAAGCGTAATATCCCCCGATCCGGACATGCTTGCTTTGAAATCGGCCGACTTTATTTTCTTTTTCCCTACGATATCTCCCGAACCCGATAGGACCACCTCGCTGATACTTTCAACCGGAACGGTTATATGAATTCCGTCCTTCCAGTTGGATGGCTGCAGATTAAGACCTTTTTCCACTTTTATTACAAGTTTACCCGCTCTTACCTCCGTTACTATATGCTCCAGGAGGTTTTCTTCACCCCTCAGGGTCAATTCCCCTTCGTTACCATCCACAAGATCTACATCAAAGAATCCCGATACCGACACCCCATCATAGCTGCCTGTTGATCTTTCTACGGTCACTACATTGCCGTTTCCCTTTACTTTTTTCCATTGAGCGTTAGCTACTGCTATTACGAACAGTGCCAAACATAGTGTTGTTGCTTTTTTCATGATTTAGTGTTTTTACTCTGTTCCCGAGGCTTCCGGGAATTTCAGACTCTGTTTAATTCATCCCGAATTTAATTTACCTTGAAAATCCACCTGCTTTGCAGGTGGTCATGTTCTGATGGCTATGCCTATTTTTGTGACATGAGTAAATATAGGAAACTTAGCCATGTCGTTTACAAGTGTGATTATCATATTGTTTGGGTTCCAAAGT
>JBGTNL010000048.1:0-37474 GCA_041743085.1 Flavobacteriaceae bacterium | reverse complement strand
GAAATTTTGTATTTTACCCCGCCCGGAACTGCTTAAAAAGCAGTTCCGACCCTGTGCATTCCTCTCTCTTCGTTCGTCGGATGCAAGAGGAGAGGTAAATCGGAAACCCCTAGGCAAAGCCATAGGGGAATTACTTAGATTAAAAGCCACATATATGACAAAAAAGATAACCCCATTGCTAATCTTCAACGGGCAGGCCGAAGAGGCTATGCAATTTTATATTTCCTTGTTTCAAAATTCAGAGATCAAACAGATCATCAAATATAACTCAGAAGGTTGTGAGAAAGAAGGAAAGGTTATGAGAGCCCTGTTTACGATGAACGGAAGGGAATATATGAGCTCCGACAGTAATGAGGGAGGCCATTTTACCTCTACCCCTGCCCTATCGCTATTTGCAGATTGCAATTCCGAAGAAGAACTAGACCGACTTTTTGATAGATTATCAGATGGAGGAAAAGTCCTTGTACCCCTCCATAAAGATGATTTCAGTAAGAAGTTTGGTTGTATCCGGGATAAATTCGGGGTATCCTGGCAATTGAACCTAAGGTATGAGTCAAAAGATACTGTGGAGGGAAACGTATGTTTTGCCAACAATAAAGAAGTTCGTCCGGATTACCGGGATTGAGTTCGTTTGCGGTACAATATATGGTGCCTACACATTCTCCCTTTGGCCGATAAAGAAAATTAATATGTACATTTAACATTGCACTAATTTACACATCCGGAAATGAAAAAAATTATCTGCCTGCTGTTCATGGGCCATTGCTTACTGACAACCGCCCAATCCTTTGATTTTCAATACGATCACTACTCTTTTATCGTAAAAGACCTTAAAAAAACAGGGGATTTCTATGCCGATATCCTTAAATTGGAGGAAATACCACATCCCTCGGCCACCTCCGGTTTCCGGTGGTTCAGGGTTCATGGGAACTCCCAGTTGCATTTGATAGGAAAGGACAGTGTGGCCATGGAGCACAGCAAAAGCGTCCATCTATGCCTTGCAACGCAAAACCTGTATGAATTTATCAAGCATCTCAATGAAAAAAAAATAACTTTTTGGGACTGGCCCGGGAAGGAGAACGCAATTACTGACCGTGCAGATGGGATAAAACAGATCTACATTAAAGATCCTGAAAACAACTGGATAGAGATCAATACGGCAATCCACTAGTGTTGCTGACCAAATTCCGTTAACAAACCCATAGGACTGTCAGGAATGTTTAAAGCGTATTTTTATGCTTAAATAGCTTTTTATGAAGGTGTCAATTAAACGTATTTTTCCGTTGGGTTTTCCCTGGGAAACACAAGATCCATTTTTATTTTGTGGGTATCATCTGGACCATTACCCCAGGGGAAATGAAGATATGGGTCCGGCTGCGTCCCTTGACGGGAGAGATCTCGGTAATGATTTCACCATCAAAGATGGATGGCGCATGTACCACGGCCACACTGTTCCGGGCTTTCCCTATCATCCGCACAGGGGTTTTGAGACGATTACCATAGTCAACAAAGGATTTTGCGACCATTCTGATTCCCTTGGTGCCGCCGGGAGATTCGGTTTAGGCGATGTACAATGGATGATTGCAGGCCGCGGGGTACAGCATTCAGAGATGTTTCCGCTTTTAAAGACAGAGGAGGATAATCCACTCGAATTATTTCAAATCTGGCTCAATCTCCCTAAGGCTAAAAAATTCGTAGCTCCGCATTTTAAGATGCTTTGGCACGAAAATATTCCCGTAATTGCGAGGGAGGGACTTAAAATTAAGATTATCGCCGGAAATTTTGAGGGACAAAGTGCGACTGCACCGGCACCTGACTCATGGGCAGCGGATCCCGAAAACGAAGTTGCTATGGCCATGGCCCCCTCCGGATAATGTGCATTCCAGGGATAAAGGCCGCTTTGCGAAATATCCGGATGGTAAACGGGTTGAAAAGTAGCACAATACGAATTTTGAGGATGACGAAGCCGAATTAATGGTTCTGACAAATGATCAATACCTTGCTGTGGCGTTACCACTGATCGTGGTTGGATTTGCAATGAGAAAACTGCCAAAATTTTTGATTTCAGCAAACCGGAAAGAAATAGATATTCTGATTGAATAATACTCTTCTGATTGGAGATCAGACCCTGGTAATCCTGGCTCCTATGGCTCTAAGACGGGTGTCAATGTCTTCATAACCTCTGTCTATCTGCTCTATGTTGTGGATGATGGAGGTTCCGTTGGCAGATAAGGCGGCTATTAATAAAGATACCCCGGCCCTGATATCCGGTGAAACCATGGTGGTTGCCCGTAGTGCTGATTTAAAATTATGCCCTATGACAGTTGCCCGGTGAGGATCACAAAGAATGATCTTGGCGCCCATGTCTATCAATTTATCCACAAAAAACAAACGGCTTTCAAACATTTTCTGATGGATTACCACCTCGCCTTTTGCCTGGGTGCTCATAACCAGGATAATGCTTAAGAGATCGGGGGTAAGTCCCGGCCAGGGGGCGTCCGCGACCGTAAGGATGGAACCGTCAATATAATTCTGAATCTCATAGCCATCCGTGTGCTCCGGTATATAGATGTCATCGTCTCTGCGCTCTAGCTGAACCCCTAATTTTTTAAAAACTGTCGGTATTTGCCCCAGATCTTCCCAGCTTACATTTTTAATGGTCAGTTCGCTTTGGGTCATGGCTGCCAGCCCAATCCAGCTTCCTATCTCAATCATATCGGGCAGCATGGTATGATCAGTACCTCCAATACGCTCAACACCCTTAATAACCAATAAGTTAGAACCTATTCCGGAGATTTTGGCGCCCATCCTGTTAAGCATTTTACACAATTGCTGAAGATAGGGTTCGCAGGCCGCATTGTAAATAGTTGTTTCACCTTCCGCCAAAACAGCAGCCATAACAATATTCGCGGTACCGGTTACGGAAGCCTCATCCAGAAGCATGTAGGCGCCCTGAAGTTTTTCAGCTTCCACTCCATAAAAGTGTTCCTCATCATTGTATCTGAATTCTGCTCCCAGTTTAATAAAACCTTCAAAATGGGTATCCAGCCTGCGGCGGCCTATTTTATCCCCGCCGGGTTTAGGGATATATCCTTTGCCAAAACGTGCCAATAGAGGCCCTACTAACATAATGGATCCTCTTAAGCCGCTTCCATCAACCTTGAATTTATCGGATTGAAGATAATCCAGATGTACTTTATCTGCCTTAAAACTATAGGATCCTTTTCCGAGCTTATTGATTTCTACACCAAGTTCCTGCAATAACGCAATAAGCTTGTTAACGTCTACGATATCCGGAATGTTGTGAATAGTAACTTCCTCTGAAGTTAGAAGAACTGCGCAAAGAATCTGGAGGGCTTCATTTTTGGCACCTTGCGGGGTAATTTCACCATGAAGTTTATGGCCTCCTTCAATTTTAAATGTTCCCATTTAATGATGAAAAATTAGTACCGCTTTTTGCTTCGGTTATTAGTTCTTTGGGGTTTCTTGTTAGATGTGCTCCTATTTGATTTAGTGGGTCTGTTTTTAAGAAACTGCCCGCTTTCCGTAAGATTTTCGCCCTCGGAAGCCAAATCTATTTCCCCGTGGCTGAGTTCGTGAAGATGTTTAAATACGACTTTGTCGTCTACGGTATCCATGTTCCAGTTGAGATAACATTTTTTCATGTGATTGGCTATGGCGTATTCCAATCCGTCCCTCATATCGCCCTTTTCCCATTTTATGGCCACATCTATCATTCTTTTTATATTGTTACCGTAAAAGCGATATTTAGGATGATTCTGTGGGTATTCCAGTGCTTCCGGCCTTTGCTGAAGCACTTCCTTACTTGTTATCGGAAAAGGCGATTCCACGTCTAACTTGAAATCGGACATGATAAACAGCTGATCCCATAATTTATGCTGGAAATCCGGAACATCCCTAAGATGCGGCTGCAGGTTGCCCATAACGCTAATGATGGATTGTGCAATCCTGTTGCGTTCGGCATCGTCTTCAATGGAAACGGCATGATCTACCATTTTTTGAAAATGACGACCATATTCGGGAATGATTAGCTTTGGCCGCTCCGTGTTGTATTCTAAGTTTTCTACTGTATTCAAATGTATTTGTGTTATGATTATAGTATTAGGAGAAAAAGGAAGTACTTTGTTAAAGTCTGCAAATTAGCAAAATTATACCACAAATCCCAGTTTATAGGGATATTACGCCTTCAATTTTTCCAACCTCCTTGTATTTCTCAATGACCTTATCAGGGTTTTCGAGGTGAACAGTAACCGAAATACTGGTGTATTTCCCTTTTCGTGATTGCTTGGATTCTATCACGGCGCCGGTATTGTCGAAAATTTCGTGTATCCTATTCACCTTATCGGTATCTGTCGGAATTATGAATTTGTATAGATAATCTGATGGCCAGGCGGTATTTTGAAGTAATTCTTCCTTTAGTCTACTATAAAATTCTTCAGACTTTTCACTCTCCATTAAAAAGGGTTTTTGCAAATATAAGCGTTCAACCAGAATTTTTTAGCCTTATTCGTATTGATTACTTTTGCCGGTATAAAAGAATACTACTTGGATTCCAAAAGAGTTGTTATTACCGGCGGTCCGGGAACGGGAAAGACCTCGATCATCATCGAATTGGAAAGACTCGGATTTTTTTGTTTTCATGAAATTATACGAAATATGACCCTGGATGCAAAAAAAGAAGGTAACTCCGAACACTTTATTTCAAATCCGCTGGCATTTGTCCCCGATCCCTATTCGTTTAACCAGGAACTCCTGAAAGGTAGGGTAGCGCAATTTAAAGACGCAGTTGGCAGGGATAGATCTATTCTTTTTTATGACCGCGGCATTCCGGATGTGTTGGCATACATGAACTATTTTAAACAGGAGTATGGCGATGAGTTTATAAAGGCTTGTATGGATTACAGGTATGATGAAGTATTGCTATTACCGCCCTGGAAGGATATTTACATTTCGGATAATGAAAGATTGGAGAACTTTCAGGAGGCTTTGGAAATAAATGGACATCTGGAGGAAGTCTATAAAAGTTTTGGATACCATCCCTATATTATTGCCGAAGGGACTGTTGACGCGCGAATAAGTCATATATTAAAAGTACTAAGGCCGGAGTAGTGATAAAGGATCCAAAAGAAATTTTACAGGAATACTGGGGTTTTTCGTCCTTTAAAGGATCGCAGGAGAAAATAATTGAAGCCGTTCTGGCCGGTACTGATGTCTTGGCCTTGCTCCCAACCGGAGGGGGAAAATCTGTTTGCTATCAGATCCCGGCCCTGACCAGGGAGGGGCTTTGCATTGTGGTATCTCCGTTAATCGCCCTGATCCATGACCAGATAGATAACCTGAAGAGCAAGGGAATTAAGGCGCTCGCGTTAACAGGCGGCATACCTTTTGAAGAAGTCATTGACATTTTGGATAATGCGGTTTATGGTGGTTATAAGTTTCTCTATTTATCCCCGGAAAGGCTCCAACAAGATGTAGTGCAGGAAAGAATAGCTCAAATGAATATCAACCTGGCAGCAATAGATGAGGCACACTGCATTTCGCAATGGGGAAATGACTTCAGGCCCGCTTATTTAAATTGCTCGGTTTTACGGGAATTAAAGCCGGATATCCCAATAATAGCCCTCACAGCGACCGCTACGTCTGTTGTAAGTGCCGACATTGTTGAAAATTTGAAACTGCATGAGGTACTCATCTTTAAAGATTCTTTCTCCAGAGACAACATCGCCTACAAAGTACTGAGGGAAGAAGACAAATTATATAGGCTAAAGCGACTTTGTTCGGATACCCCAAAAAGCGGGATTGTATATGTAAGAACAAGAAGATCTGCAGAAGAGTTGAGTAGCTTCTTAAACAAGAATGGTGTTTCTGCCGATCATTTCCATGGCGGAATATCCAAAAACGAAAAAACGCAGAAGCTTAAACAATGGTTATCAGATGGCATAAAGATCATGGTTGCAACCAACGCTTTTGGTATGGGCGTGGATAAACCGGATGTTTCTCTTGTGCTGCACTACCAGATCCCGGATAGCCTGGAGAACTATTTTCAGGAATCCGGGAGGGCCGGGAGAGATGGGGGCCCGGCGGAGGCCGTAATAGTCCTTAATAAAAATGACGAAGTCCAGGTAAACAGGCAATTCCTGAGTGTTTTACCCAATGTTCCCTTTTTAAAGCTGTTGTATAAGAAATTGAATGCCTATTTTCAGATTCCCTACAGCGGAGGAAACAATGAACGTTTTCAGTTTCGCTTAAACGAGTTCTGTCAGCAATATGATCTGAACCCCATACTTACTTACAATGGTCTTAGCGTTCTGGATCAGAATTCCGTCCTTGCCCTTTCCCAGTCTTTCTCCCGGCATACCAAAGTTCGTTTCCTGGCATCAAAAAGCCAGATGCTGGATTATCTTAGGAATAATAAACCACTTGTAGAGGTAGTGCAGGTCATTTTGCGCACGTATGGGGGTGTTTTTGATTACGAAACTAAAATTAATACACTGTTAATCGCAAAAAAGGCAGGTCTTAAAGAGGAGCTGATCCTTGGGATCTTGAAACAGCTCAGCACGGATGAAATTATAGATTTCCAGGAACAACAGGGTGATCTGGAAATTACATTGCTGGTACCCCGGGAAGATGATCTTACCATCAATTCCTTTGCCGATAGGATTGAGGCCTATCAAAAAGTTAAAAGGGATAATGTGACGAGTATGCTAGCTTTTATAAATAATGATAAGAAATGTAGAAATCGACAGTTACTCCATTACTTTGGTGAAAATAAAAATGAAAACTGTGGCACCTGCGATGTTTGTGTGAAGAATAATAAAACGAGAGATAATCTACAGCCAGGGGTAATTTCGGCTATAATACAACAATTAGGGACTACGGAATTATCTTCGAGAAGATTGATTGAATTGTTGCCCTATGAGGGACCAAAAGTTCTTGAAGCGTTGCAAATTCTTCTGGAAAAAGGCACAATCGAGGTGAATTCCAGAAACGAATATATCTTAACCAAACCGTTATGAACTTAAAATCCGAACCTGCCGGACCGCCCGGGACAGGAATAAGCTACACCTGCATATAGGGTAACTCTAAAAATGGAAAATATTCGTATAAATGAAACACTCTGTACTAAAAGTGCATACCTTAATAAATGGCATTAAACCCCAGGGCAAGCCCTGGACCCAATAGAGGGAATCGACCCAAGGGTCGAGGTATTAAACCTGGATCCCGCTGAAAAAGCGGGGTTGGTTCAACCATCCATTTTAACCGCTCCCGCTAAAAAGCGGGATTATTAAAATGGGGTTTCACTAATTAAAGATCTAGAATTGGTTAAATGAGAGATTTACGGATTGTATTTATGGGAACTCCGGATTTTGCCGTAACCAGTCTGGCAAAGCTGATAGCGCATGACTATACTATTGTTGGAGTGATTACGGGCCCGGATAAACCGGCGGGCAGGGGACGCAAATTGCAGGAATCCGCAGTTAAAAAATATGCAAAAAAATACGCCCTTAACATTCTGCAACCTACCAATTTAAAGCATCCTTTTTTTTTGAAAAAGCTAGCCTCCCTTAAAGCCAACCTGCAAATTGTAGTGGCCTTCAGAATGTTGCCTAAAGCGGTTTGGCAAATGCCCCGTTTTGGCACTTTTAACCTTCATGCCTCTCTCCTCCCCGATTACAGGGGTGCCGCTCCGATTAATTGGGCAATTATCAACGGGGAAACACAGACCGGGGTTACCACCTTTTTTATTGATGAAAAAATAGATACGGGTGCAGTAATCCTTCAGGAGAAAACGAAAATCACTAGCGATGATACGGCCGGCACCCTCCATGACAGGCTAATGGTGCAGGGCGCAGAGTTGGTTTTGAAAACAGTTCGGTTAATAGAAGAAGCCAAATTAGAGAATAAAGAACAACCCGACGATGAAGAAATCGTTTTAAAGTCTGCATATAAAATTCACAGGGAGACTTGTAGAATTGATTGGGATGTACCTGTTGAAAAAATTTATAACCACATTAGAGGCCTTAGTCCCTACCCCACAGCCTGGACAAATTTAATTAACGGCGATGATTCAACACTCTTGAAGGTATATGCCTCCAAAATAGAATATGCAGCCCAAGATCTAGAAAACGGAACAATAGTGCTTAACAAAAACGAGCTTAAAGTTGCGGCTCCGGGAGGATTCATCAAATTGTTGGAAATTCAGTTAGCGGGAAAAAGAAGAATGCAAATAAATGAAGTCCTAAATGGACTAAAATTGGAGAATTTGGCCCATATGTCCTGAACCCCGACAATCATTGGGCTGCGAGAAACGTAAAAAATGCCCCACTTTATCAACAAACATTTCAAGTTATTAACAAAATCGCTGATTTCCCCCTATTTTACTTGTGTTAACCGCAAATCCCTATAAATTTGTTGAAGCTTTGAAATTATTTAACAACAATTAATTTAATTGAATTATGAACAAAACAGAATTAATCGATGCTATGGCAGCAGATGCTGGCATCACAAAAGCAGCCGCTAAGAAGTCATTGGAATCTTTTTTAGGAAATGTTGAAAAATCTCTAAAAAAAGGAAACAGAGTTTCTTTGGTAGGTTTCGGATCTTGGTCTGTATCTAGAAGAAATGCCAGAGAAGGAAGAAACCCTTCCACGGGAAAAACTATTCAAATTAAGGCTAAAAATGTAGTTAAGTTTAAGGCAGGTTCTGATTTGGCCGATTCCGTAAACTAGCCCCTCCTTGAAAAATATATAAAAAGCACCTCCGAAACGGAGGTGCTTTTTTTAGTTTAGTGCATGCTTGTTTTTTAGGAGAAATATCTTATTTTTAGTTGAAGCTATAGGGCATGATAGGACTGAAACCAAATAAGGGGATACTTTTAATTGCGGAACCTGCCTTGACAGGTGATGTATCGTTTAACAGATCCGTTGTTCTTCTGGCAGAACACAACGAAGAAGGCTCTGTAGGATTTATTCTGAACAAACCCCTGGACTATGATATAAGTGACCTTGTACCCGATATTGCTGTCCCATTTCGGGTATTCAACGGGGGGCCCGTAGAACAAGACAACCTTTATTTTATCCACAAAGTTCCGCATCTCATTGATAACAGCATAGAGATCTCCGATGGGATCTACTGGGGAGGCGATTTTGAAAAGACAATTGATCTTATCAATACCAAAACAATTACAGACAAGGATATACGTTTTTTTCTTGGTTACTCGGGCTGGGCCTCATTGCAGTTAGATCAGGAACTACATTCAAAATCTTGGATCCTTGTAAAAAACAAGTATGAAAGCGACATAATCCAAAAGCCAGCCAGCGCTTTCTGGAAGGAAAAAATGATTGAATTGGGTGGGGATTATCTGTTGTGGTCCAACGCCCCCGAAAATCCAAGCCTCAACTAAGTTCTTTTACCATAATATTCAAACTTTCCAGTAGAGATGAAGAAACGGAATTTCCGTATTGTGCCTTTCTGTATTTTGTAATGGGTTGTACCCCGCAAATGATGTTCGTAATGAACATCTCATCTGCTTTCTGAAGTTCAAAGGGAGAAATGGATTCTTCTTTTAAGGTGTAGTTATTTTTCTTTTTAATTATTTCTATCAATTTCTTTCTAATTATCCCGTTTATGCATCCGTCCTTTAAGGGTGCTGTTTTAATTTGCTCATTCAGGACAACAAAAAGGTTGGCATTCAATGCCTCAACAACATGCTTTGACTGGTTCAGCAACAGGCAATTATCATATCCGTTCTCGCCTGCATAAATGCTGCCCACAATATTGATCGCCCTGTTATTGGTCTTTAGATTGGAAAGCATGTCCTCGTTAACATAAAAATCCTTAAAAAGCTCCACCTCATAGGGATTTTCGCCAAAGGTGTAATACGGGGAGTTCAGTGAATGGCATTCAATGATATAAGAAACATCATTCCCCGCGGGCAGATAGCGCCCCCCATTTTTTCTGAAGACGGTAAATCGAACGCGGGCCGGTTCTTCCCGGAGGTGATTTGCCTGCAGCACTTCTTCAATTTGCCCTTTTATGAACTCCATGGTAAAGTCCATAGGTATCTCCATCCTCAAAATCCGCATAGAGGACATCAGCCGTAAATAATGATCTTCCAGAAAGAAAATCCCGTTGCCGGTGGCCCTTATGGTTTCGAACAGGCAGTCTCCGTATTTTATCCCCCTGTTCTCATGATTTAAGAACGCCGATTCAGCAGGTAGTAGTTGTCCGTTAAAATTGATCACCGCCTTCATCTTAACAAGCTCGTTTTAGTAACCCTGAAGTGCCTGTGGGTCGTTTTAACATGGATTTTGCAGCCAATGGCATCACCCGAAATGAGTTCATGAAAAAGCCTTGAAAAATTCAAGGCCAAAGATAAAATTATTTAAGTTGCTTTACTTGGAGCCAAGAACCTGTTTAAGATCGGACACCTGGTTTTCCCATAGCATTTTGGACTCATCAATTTCGTCCTCCTCGGCAAAATCCGTTATGAATAAAGAAACATCCTTGGTAATTTCATCCACAATGATCTTCATCTCAAAATAACTTTCATCCTCATTCTCCTTCCAGGCAAATTTCACAAATTCGTCACTCTTCCTTTTCAACAGTTTGGCCTGCTCTTCCGAATCGTCCCAGATAAAATTAAAAGTTTCGCCGCGAGAATTTACATTATCTGCAAACCATTCGGAAAGCCCCGACGGTGTTGAAAGATATTGATATAACAATTGGGGTGAAGACTGTATTACAAACTCTAGTTCAAACTTTACCTTATCCTTCATTCCACATGTAGTTTACGGTGGGCAATATATATATTTATATATGATAAAAAAATAAAACCGTCAGAATATTTTCAGAAGGCCTATTTTTGACGGACAGGAAATTAAATTTTATATTTGCAGCCGTTTTCAGGGCAATTGGCGAGGTATTCGACAGTGGGCGGAAAAACAAGTTAGAAGGCTAACAGCATTTAGGAATTAAAATTTGTTTTGGCGTGGTAGCTCAGCTGGTTAGAGCGTTGGATTCATAACCCAGAGGCCGGGGGTTCAAGTCCCCCTCACGCTACCTTTTGATGATGAAAAACCCGAGGTGAAAATCTTGGGTTTTTTACTTCTGTACAACATATGTACAACATTTTTTGAACTTTTTTCCACTCCCACAAGGACAAGGATCATTTCTTCCAACCTTTTTCATTTCTATTTCTTACCAAGCTCCTATCCGTTTTTATCGCATCACGCACAATGCGGAAATATAAACATTCATCATATTTTTTTCCATATGTTCATTACTAAATTATGGTATTTTAATCAATATCATGAATGCATAAATTGCCGTTTTATCCGACTATACTGCAACTTCATCAAACAATACCCAGAAGTGTCCTATTAAGTGGTCTCTACTAGTATTCCCGTAAATTAACCTTTTTTTTGAAGAAATTTTTTATCAAGACTATATTCTGTCACTAAGTTAGATTTGTCGCCGAAATATAGTTTTAGAATTTTGCCCTGAACTACATAATATCAGTAAAACAAGTCTACATATCGATTCCTTCAAAAAGAACTCTCACGTATCAATGCCTATTATTCCCTTTATTATCGAATCCCATATACATATGGAAAATTAGGGTCTACCGCAAAGTATTGGGCACTAAATTCCGAATCGGAAAACTTACCATTATCACAGTATAATGTGATTTTTAATCCTTTTCATTCCTCCTAACAATATTTTTACTCCATAATCTTATTAAAATGTGATTATTGTTGCTGGGCACACACAATACCTATAATTCTGTCTTCCCTTCTAGAAAACCGGGAATTCCTACCTTCGGCCCGGCTCGATTCCGAAACCGAAAAATCCTACCACGTGAAACGTGGCAAGCCGGATTTCCCAGACCGAAATCATAGCCGGACCGTGTAGCAAATGCGACAAAAATTCCTCAGTTCAACGAAATACTTTGCTGAAAAGTAAATTATTATTTACCTTTAGGGTTTAAATACCAATCGAGGACTGAATGAAATGTTCGCAATTATATCGAATTCTGACCAAAGACGATTGGTATGCAGTTTCCCAGAAAGGCTCGCACGTAAAAATGAAACACGATACGAAAAAAGGAATTATCATTTTTCCAAACCACGGTAGCCAAGAAATAGATAAAGGACGCTCGAATCAAAAAATAGGGCAATGGCAAAAAAGAAAAAGATAACAATGACCGTGGAGAAAACGGACACCGGATTTTCCGCTTATTCGGACAAAGATTCGATTTATACGACCGGAAAGACAATTCCCGAACTTATAAACAATGCCTTTGAGGCAGCGGAACTGTGCTATGAGGAACAGGACGTAAAATTGACCCACAGCGACATAGGATTTGAAATCGATCTCCAACAGTTCTTTAAATATTACAAAGTGTTGAACGCTAAATTCCTGGCCGAAAAAATCGGAATGAATGCAACCTTGCTTTCCCAGTATGTTCAAGGACACAAAAAGCCGTCGGAAAAGCAAACCGACAAAATATTGGCGGGAATACATCAAATCGGACAGGAACTTTCTGGACTTAATCTATTACAAAAAGCATAGCTTGAGGAAAAACACTTGCTACAACAAAACCTATTAACAATACGGGTTTAGGGCTAGTTCGCTGGGTTTCCGTATGTTTATGAAGCCTGTCTGCAGGTCCGCCATCCCGATAACTATCGGGATTGGATTTTGCTTTTATCTGGTGAAAGAAAAAATAAAACCCGCCCGTACCGAACGGCACGTTCGGGCGGGCAAAAAGGTTTTGCTATGTGCGTAGACGGAAACGAAAGGGTTTCCCTGTCCCCGCACTGCCCATAGTGTGCCAGGAAGCAGCCACGGCAATAAAAGGCTGCATACTGTAAACAGGATGATGGTAAGTCCATCAGGGTCGTTGTATAGGCGATGGCCCTAAACCACCCAAAGGTGCTGTTGTAAAGAGCAATGGTATCGAGCGTTTGGGAAACGGCCATGACAAGAGCATGGTCCGGTACGGATAAAGGAGATGAACCCTTCGACAGGCTCAGGGTAAACTTTAGCGAACCATTGACGAGGTGTCGGGAAGTTGCGTACATCCAGCCAAAAGCTACGAAGTATGATACGGAGTGAAAAGTGGTGGTGTTTATAACACTAATTGCAGAGATAGCCCATTTATTTTCCGTAAGGCCGGCGTCATTCAGATGGCAAGAACTTTATCCGGGCTTGGTTACGGAACTCGGGAAACTGCATACAAATGCCAACGGAAATGCACAATAAGAGCAACTTAGAGGTAGAATACCGATATATTATGCATTGGCGGATCCATCCGTAGTAACGATAAGGTTTCCGCAATGGAAATGGAGCAAAGGGATGGGCTGATTTGATGTACAGTCTGCCAACTTGAAAAAAGATGGGCTATCTTCGTATATCAAGTTAGAAGAGCCGTATGATGGGAGACTATCACAGCCTGCCCCGCACTTGATGCGGGGGTCGGTTCTGTGAGAGGCTTGGGGTGAAATTCCCCTTGCCTACTCGATGCTCAGGCGTTGTGGTGCATTATGCTCACTCTACTGAGATTTAAAAACCAACTGCATTTATTCCAAAAAAAGGTGTAAATTTGTATCCAAGTAGATACAATACTTATGTTCTTTATCGAGAAAACAACTGAATTTGATAAGTGGCTTATAAAGCTAAAGGATTTGAAAGCCAAGGCGAAAATTCTCTTTAGAATTCAGAAAATAGAAAACGACGGGCACTTTGGAGATTGTAAACCTGCAGGCGACGGAATTAGGGAATTGAGAGTTAATTTTGCTAAAGGTTAAAGGTTTATTTCAAAGAAAAAGACGGAAAAATAATTATTCTGCTCATTGGGGGAGATAAGTCATCCCAACAAAAAGACATTAAGAAAGCGAAAAAAATCTGGAAAAATTTAAACAAATAGAAAAAATGGGAACTTCAAAATTTGACATAGCGGATTATCTGGACAGCAAAGAAATGATCGCAGAGTATCTCAATACTGTTTTGGAAGAAGGAGACAACGCCGACGTAATCCATGCGATTGGACATATTGCAAAAGCGATTGGAATGACCAAAATATCTGAAGAAACTGGATTGAGCAGACCGAGTTTGTACAAAGCTTTGTCAGACGGAGCCAAACCTCAATTTGCGACGATAATGAAAGTTTTAAAAGCGATTGGAGGACAAATTCAAGTGAATCCAATGTCTTAACGACACCACAACAATGCTATAGCAAATAGGGCATAAAGTGCTAAATTTAAAGGCTTGGGCGTGTTTGCGAAGCCTGCCGGCCCAGAGCAAGCTACAGGGGTATACCTCGAGAGGCCCGGCACAGGTTTCGCCGGTTTTATTAGTGAAACCCCATTTTAACCGCTCCCGCTAAAAAGCGGGATTATTAAAATGAATGGTTGAACCAACCCCGCATTTTCAGCGGGGTCTAGGTTTAATACCTCGACCCTTGGGTCGATTCCTTCTATTGGGTCCAGGGCTTGCCCTGGGGTTTAATGCCATTTATTTCGACTAAAGGTCGAAAAACGAAATTCCGTCATTTGGATTCCCGCTTTTGCGGGAATGACATTTCCACAGCAAGCTGCGAGGTATTCTTTTCGATTAAAATCGACAATCATTTTAACAGGTTTGAACATTATGGTTCCGTGTAATTCAACGAATCGTGTAACAATTAAAAATCAAGAAACAATGTTTACAGTAGAGCAAATCAAGGAAGCTCACAGCAAAGTGAAATCGGGTGCAGACTTTCCTGCCTACATTCAAGACCTTAAAAAATTGGGTGTTACGTATTACGAAACTTTTGTCTCGGACGGACACACAGATTATTGCGGTGCAAACGACTACAAAATAACTTCACCTGTAAAGTATGCTTTTTTACCAGTTTCAGAAGTAGCTAACGAAGAACGATTCAAGTCTGATTTGAAAGCCCATCAGGAAGGTAAAACCGATTATCCAACATTCTGCAATGACGCTGCAAAATTGGGCATCGAGAAATGGGCTGTTTGTATGGATGAAATGACTTGTACATACTTCAGCAAGGCGGGCAAGAAAATTTTGGTGGAAGAAATACCGCAGTAAAAAACGAACGCACAATCGAGTGGACGGCTCTCCCCATAAGTGAGGAGAGTGCGCCTCTCACACCACTCCCGAATTCTCGGGATACGGGTCTCGTATACGGCGGTTCGTTAATCATCAATACGGTTGCTCTTTGCACCGACCATAGCTATTCCCTACTTTATAATGTGTTTATTCCTGGAATACTTAGAGCCCTTGTTGCCCGCTCCTGGACGCTGGTCCTGCTCTCCCACCCATTTCCTGTTACGCCCTTTTATTTCCTTTAGTTTCTTATCACCGACCGTGATACTTCGCTGCTCTTTACAGGCTTTCTTGTTCTTTGCCCTAAGGTCAGGAGTTTTAGTCTCCCTTTCGCTACAAAGACTCTTTCATAACTTTGAAAGGTTTTTTTGCCTCTATGTCCATGTTCACCGCCTATGTCCTGTAAAGTAAGAAGTTCCGCAAAATCTGCGTTGGTCATTCTTCAAATCTCGAGAGCAGGATCATTGCCAATAATGAAAAAGCGGCCGTGGGTGATCGCACTTACCGAGATATTTCGTACCGAAAACGGAAGCCATAAAGCCCGAAAGACCTTAAAAGTGCCAGGGACAGAAAATTCATTCTTTAAAATGACCTTGCTACCAATTCCTGACGGCCTTAGTACAAATTCGATATTTTTTCTTTTAATACCTTCCCGATAAAATTACCTTTATGTCCAAATTACGGATAATGAGAAATAGTATCTCTGAAAGGGTAGCCGATTTTTTAAAAAATTATCCACCTTTTAATGAAATGCTTGAAAAGGATATTTTAGCCCTTTCAGTGGAGATTTTAATTATTTATAAGGAAAAAGGAAGTGTAATATTCTCAGAATCGGAAGCCGCCCATGAGCACTTTTACGTGGTACACAAGGGTGCCGTGAGCCTGCATAATACCCGGGAAAATGAAATAATGGATATTTGTGATGAAGGGGATATTTTCGGCCTGCGTCCATTGATGGCCTATGAAAATTACAGATTACAGGCAAAAGCACATGAAGAGAGTATCCTTTACGCCATTCCGGTTTCGGTTTTCAGAGTTTATACCCAGACCTATAAAGAAATCGGGAATTTTCTTATTGAGAGTTTTGCTTCAAATACACGTAACCCCTATGCAAAAGACTTAAATGGGAAATTATTGGGTTCCCCTGCAGAAAACCTTTCCGTCCAAAATGCGGGTCGCCTTTTAGATTTTCAATCCATAAAATGTTCAAAAAAGATTGTGACCTGCTCCCCGAAAACGGCGGCAAACGTAATTGCCGGAACTATGACCAAAAAAAAAGTAGGCTCTGTTCTTGTGCTAAAAAATGGATTACCTATTGGCATAATAACAGATAAAGATCTGCGTAACCGGATTGTCTCGGGGAAATTCCCCGTTACAGCTTCGGCTGATAAAATTATGACTTCTCCTGTAATTACGTATCCCAAAAAACTGACGGTTACCCAGGCCCAAATGGCTATGATGAAAAGCAATATCAGCCACCTTTGCCTTACGGTGGATGGTACTCCCAATACGAAAGCCGTAGGAATAGTATCCAAACACGATGTTATGCTGGCCATGGGAAATAACCCTACAGTTCTCCTGAAAGCAATCAAAAGATCCGGGAAAATTAAGTCACTAAAGTCCATTAGAAAAAGTATCACACATTTGTTACAGGGCTATTTGAACAACAACATCCCCATGTCGATTATTCTGAAAATTATTTCGGAACTCAATGATGCTTGTATGAAGCAGGTCTTACAGATTGCATTGAAAAAAATGAATTATAGTCCTCCGCTTCATTTTGCGTGGCTGGCAATGGGAAGTCAGGGTCGCGGAGAACAATTATTGCTCACGGACCAGGACAATGCCATTATTTTTGAGGATGTGAAAGAATCGGAATCAGCGCAAACCAAATCCTATTTTTTAAAATTTGCAAAACAGGTTAACAAAGGATTACGCGCCATCGGTTACGAATATTGCCCTGCCGAAATGATGGCTTCCAATGACAATTGGTGCCTTAGCCTGTCCGAATGGAAGCATCTCACCTCGCATTGGATCGAAAATCCCGGTAAGGACGAGGTTTTGTTGTCATCCATTTTTTTTGATTACAACACCACTTATGGCAGTACAAAGCTCGTAGATATATTAACAGAACATATATTTAGTGTAGTTGGGGAAAATCCTAATTTCTTTCTGCACCTGGCTGGCGGGGCCCTGCAAAATCCGTCCCCAACAGGATTTTTCAGGCAGTTTTTAGTTGAACAGGACGGGAAATACAAAGACTTTTTTGATCTTAAAAGACGCGCGCTAATGCCCTTGACTGAAGCCGCCCGGGTACTCATTCTAAGTCATAATATCAAATCTATCAACAATACCCCCGATCGATTCGAAAAACTGGCCGAGTTGGAGACTAACAATAAGGACCTGTTTATGTCTTGCTCATATGCCACCAAGGCGTTATTAAAGTTTAGAGCCAAACAAGGATTACTGCACAATGATCCCGGCAGGTTTATTGCGCTCAATATGCTCACAAAGGAAGAAAAAATTAAACTCAAAAGAACTTTCAAGACAATAAAGGAATTGCAGGAATTGCTTAAACTGCGTTTCAAAGTTCCTAATCTTTTGGTGTAATGGCATTATTCAATAAAAATAAGGCTCGCTTTCCGGATTTTTGGAGCAATTACGCGAACACCTCTAGGGAAAAATCTGCTACAGAAATCGAAAACACCAGATTTGTGGTCCTTGATACCGAAACAACAGGCTTTAACTATGAGAAAGATCGAATACTCTCTATTGGCGCTCTGAGCCTTAACGATGGCCGTATACAGGTGAGTCAATGTTTTGAAGTTTACCTGCGACAGACGTACCATGACCAAAAAAGCACAAAAATACACGGCATTCTGAAAAGTGCCGGACAATTGGCCATTCCGGAAATCGAGGCTATTGAAGGGCTTCTGGAATATATTGGAAATGCGGTTATTGTAGGACACCATATTGATTTTGATATAACTATGGTCAACCGGGCATTAGCACGTAACGATTTACCTCATTTAAAGAATAACGCCCTGGACACCGACAGCTTATATAGAAAGACCTTGATAGCCTCACCCTTACTTCAGAAAAAAAAACGATATTCCCTGGATGATCTCGCGGACCAATTTGATATAACAAAAAAGGACAGACATACGGCCCTGGGAGACGCTTACATCACAGCAGTAGCGTTTATGCAAATTCTTACCCGCCTAAATAAAAAGGAAAAAATAACGCTGAAATCATTATTGAAGATCAAATAGCCCGGAGATTTCCCAAGGTGAGGGAAGAATTCAGAAACTAAACAATGGATTGGCAATCCATGCCTGTCCGTCCTATGGCGGAGGTTTTGAAAAGCAATGAAATTGCCAACGGTTATTGTGTTACCAACTTGTTCGTTATTTAGTCGGAACGCCTTAATAACTTAATAATCAATAACCTAATAACTATTACCTATTCGAAAAAAGTTTTTGGAAACTGGAAGTCTTCCACTAAAGTGCATACCTGCCTGCCGGCTTTAGGCAGGGTTTCAACTAACGACTGTGACCACTGAAGTGGATAGTTGAATGCTAAGCTACATCTCGGTGCTGTCATACTCCAACATGCTATTTTTTAAAGTTCTGTCTCATAGTATTTTAACCTTTTGTTCAAGTTCAGATAATGACCTTATTGTAAACTACAATAACGGTTCTTCCTTTGTTGTTAAATCTTAAATGAGTTTAGCGGTTACACAGTTTTAACGGATCGTTTTAGCCCTTAATCGAAGGACTAGCTATGATGCATTTCATCGAAAAAATGAGTATTTCAACAATAAATTTGAATTATCAGTATTATAGTAGTCCAAATCTTATGTAAACAATAATGCATGGCAGCATATAATTACGCTTCATCCACGCGCGAATGCGCTCCTTACACTTCTACTAGATATTCATTTTTTATGGCTCAGGCCATAAGAAACAGACTGTGGTGTTCGGGTTCTTAAATGACCTGAATAGTAGAACCGTGTAATTTCGGATAAAAGAGGTGAAAATTGCCTTCCATAAGACAAGTTTACATTGATTTTGTAGCTATGCAGCCCAAAATATAGCGCCCAAATCCTAATATGAACTAATCTTAAACCTACAAGATGCACCTTCTTAGAAATTCCCTCTCAGCAGTACTGATGCTATCATTTATTGGCCTTTTATCCCAATCCACCGTATCGGGAGAACTGCGAAAATGGCATACAGTTACGATTTTGTTCAACGGGCCGAATACCTCGGAAAACAGTGGAACCAATCCGTTCCTTGATTATCGCCTCAATGTTACTTTCAGCGGACCAAATGGAAGCACATTTGTAGTGCCCGGCTATTATGCCGCAGATGGCAATGCACAAAATACCGGGGCCAGTTCCGGAAACAAATGGGCTGTTAAATTCATTCCTAACCAAACCGGGCTATGGAATTATACGGCCTCTTTCAGAACCGGCAGTAATGTGGCTATAAGTCTGGATGCCAATGCAGGAAGTTCCACATCATTTAACGGAACCTCGGGCAATTTCACGATCACGGGAACCAATAAAACAGTACCGGATAACAGGGCCAGGGGAAGGTTAAGCTATGTTGGGGAGCGCTATCTAAAATTTGAAGAAACCGGAAACTACTTTCTTAAAGCCGGGGCAGATTCCCCGGAAAATTTATTGGGATACGGCGAATTCGATAATACGGTCAATAGCAAAAGTTGGGGAGCTCACCAGCAGGATTGGAGTTCAGGAAATCCCACATGGGGGAATGGAAAAGGGAAAGGCCTCATTGGGGCAATTAACTATTTGTCAGGAAAGGGGATGAATGCCTTTTCTTTCCTTACAATGAACGTGATTGGTGATGGAAAGGACGTATGGCCATGGGCAGCGGTCAATCATAGTGATGTTGACGGTAGTTCGGGCTCGGATGCCGCCAACAGAACGCGTTATGATGTATCCAAATTGGCACAATGGGAAATTCTCTTTAGTCACGCAGACGCCAAAGGCATGTTTCTGCACTTTAAAACACAGGAAACTGAAAACAAAAACCTCCTCGATGGTAACCAGTTAGGCACACAGCGAAAGTTGTATTACAGGGAACTTATCGCCAGATTTGGCCATCATCTTGCCCTCAACTGGAATTTGGGCGAAGAGTTCGATATTTACAATGCCGGCCTCATTAATTCCTATGCCAATTATATCAGATCTGTTGATCCCTATGATCACCATATTGTGATCCACTCCTATCCCAATAAGCAAGACGATCTTTACAACCTCTTACTGGGAACTTCAGGCAAAATAACAGGCCCTTCCTTGCAAATACAAATAGGTGATATACACAAGGATGTCAAAAGATGGATCATTGCCTCCAAAAATGCCGGAAAGCAGTGGGTAGTCTCAAATGATGAACAGGGAACCCATCAAAGAGGTGTCACCACCGATGCCGGTTATAGTGGCAATAAGGGCATTGAAGGTGATAATAGAACCGAAGTGCGGCACAAAACACTTTGGGGAACCCTGATGGCCGGTGGCGCAGGAGTTGAATATTACTTTGGTTATCAAACTGGCGAGACAGACCTGAGCGCACAGGATTGGCGGAGCAGAAATAAAAAATGGGACGACGCCAGGCTTGCCCTGAATTTTTTCAAGCAACACCTATCCTACTGGAATATGGATACCAATGACCAGCTCACCTCCTCAGACAGTGACTACTGCTTTGCAAAACCAGGCGTAATTTATGCCATTTATTTACCGGGAGGAGGCTCTACCAACCTTAACTTATCTTCTGCCGATGGTACTTTCTCAGTACAATGGTTCGACCCCAGAAATGGGGGCAGCCTTAAAAATGGGAGCATCCCAGAAATCACGGCTGGGGGAAATAAAAGTATCGGAAACCCCCCGGGAAATAGCTCCTCGGACTGGGTGGCCCTGGTTAAGAAAGTGGAAGGTAGTTCAGGGAATGACAGTGGGGGAAATACCGGTTGTGATGCGGACTTCGCCTCCCAGAATGGCCTTGTGGTTATAGAAGCCGAGAACATAGAAAAACCGGATGGATGGTTTGATAATTCTTCGTCCTCAGGGTTCACAGGATCCGGATATCTGGAATGGGAAGGCGGGGATAGTTTTAATACTCCTGGAAGCGGCACGACAACCACCTCGATAAAAATTAATGAGCCCGGCACCTATTTATTCCGATGGAGAAATAAAGTAGGACAGGGCACCAATAATACGGAAAGCAATGATACGTGGCTTCGATTTCCGGATGCATCGGACTTCTTTGGGCAAAAAAGCGATGGCCATATTGTTTATCCCCACGGTAGCGGCAAATCCCCTACTCCCAACGGAGCCGGGTCCGGAGGATGGTTCAAAGTATATGTAAATTCCCTAAACTGGAGTTGGGCCACAACTACAAGTGACGACGATCCCCATAAGATCTATGTTACCTTTGCTTCGCCGGGGGTATATACCATGGAAGTATCAGGAAGATCCGATCATCATTTAATAGACAGAATCGTTTTGAGTTCAAATTCCAGTTTAGGGACAGATCTGTCATTATCGGAAACCCTGTGTGAGGAACCGCAAAATAGTACAGTTGCGGTGACCGGCATTTCAGTTACACCTAACGAAACTACATTAATTGAAGGGGATACGGCCAATTTAACACCGACCATTACGCCAGCCAATGCCACCAACAGGACAGTATCCTGGTCATCTTCGGATACCGGAATTGTAACTGTAAGCGCAAACGGCACTGTTACGGCCAAATCGGAAGGGACTGCTACCATAACGGTCAGAGCAGAAGATGGTGATTTTACGGCTACCGTCACTATACAGGTAATGCCGGAGGCCTTACCCGAACCGGAGCCGCACCCTGAACCGGAGCCTGAACCCGATCCACAACCCGAACCGGAGCCGCAGCCTCAACCGGAGCCTGAACCCGATCCACAACCCGAACCGGATCCGCAGCCTCAACCGGAGCCTGAACCCGATCCGCAACCCGAACCGGATCAAACTTTCGTATGTGATGGAGAATATGTGGAAACCAACGATATTGTCGTGATCGAAGCGGAACATCTAAATACCGGGTCTGGCTGGTCTAAACACGCTTTTTCTCCAGGGCACACAGGATCCGGATATCTGGAATGGGAAGGCGGGGATAGTTTTAATACTCCGGGAAGCGGCTCCACAAGCACCTCAATAAAAATTAATGAACCCGGTACGTATTTATTCCGGTGGAGAAGTAAAGTAGGACAGGGCACCAATAACACGGAAAGCAATGATACCTGGCTTCGATTTCCGGATGCATCAAATTTCTTTGGACAAAAAAGCGATGGCCATATTGTTTATCCCCACGGTAGCGGCCAATCCCCTACTCCCAGCGGAGCGGGCTCCGGAGGATGGTTCAAAGTCTATGTAAATTCTCTCAACTGGAGCTGGGCGACAAACACCAGTGATAACGATCCACATCAGATCTATGTTACCTTCAATTCGCCGGGGGTATATACCATGGAAATATCAGGAAGATCCAACCATCATTTAATAGATAGAATTGTGTTGAGCGGAAACTTCAACGAAGGTACTGATCTTTCCTTACCGGAAGCGCTGTGCCAGGATCCACAAAACAATACGGTTTCCGTAACCGGCATTTCTGTCTCGCCCAACGAATCTACACTGATTGAAGGGGATACAGCCACACTAACAACTACCATTGCTCCGGCCAATGCCACTAACAGATCAGTATTGTGGTCATCTTCGGATACCGGGATTGCAACCGTAAACGCAAATGGCACCGTTACGGCCAAATCGGAAGGGAGTGCTATCATAACCGCCAGAACGGAAGATGGTGATTTTACGGCTACCGCAACTATACAGGTGATGCCGGAGATCGTACCCGAACCCGATCCGCAACCAGAACCGGATCCACAACCAGAACCGGAGCCGCAACCCGAACCCGATCCGCAACCAGAACCGGATCCGCAACCCGATCCACAACCCGAGCCCGAGCCCGAGCCCGAGCAGGAATGTAGCGGAGATTACGTAGAGACCAATAATATTGTTGTGATTGAAGCCGAACATCTGGACATTCCCTCTGGTTGGTCAATTAAATCCTCAGTGGATGGTCATACCGGAGACGGATACATTCAATGGAATGGAGGTGACCAATTTACCAAGCCCGGTAGCGGAGTCATTACAACTCAAATAGAAATAAGAGAGGCCGGTGTTTATTTATTTCAGTGGAGAAATAAGGTAGGTAAGGGTAAGGGCACTATCGAGAGTGACGATAGTTGGCTTCGATTTCCGGATGCGGCCGACTTTTATGCCAAAAGAAGCGATGGGAATGTCATATATCCCAAGGGAGCAAAAAAACATCCATGGCCCAATGGCGCAGGATCGGATGGCTGGTTCAAAATTTTTCGGAACAGTAATGCGGACTGGACGTGGTCAACGATGACAAGCGACAATGACCCGCATGCCATCTATGTTCAATTTGATGCTCCGGGAAGCTACACAATGGAGATATCAGGCCGATCCCAGGGTCATTTGTTAGATAGAATTGTCTTAAGCAAAGAGGCTACCGACGCTACCGACCTCACATTGGCTGAAACCCCTTGCGGGCCTGCCAAAAATCTTGCACCGATCCTGAGTATTGAAGATTCCTCGGCCTTGGAAGGAGAAAATATTGATGTTGTTCTTACTTTATCTAAAAAGAGTACTGAATCGATAACTCTTGCTATTGCATCTTTTGATGATACTGCAAGTTATGAGGACTATGTTTCCGCGACTGAGACGATTACCTTCGAGCCCGGTGAATATTCCAAAACGTTAAGTATCCCTACCAGAAATGATGGAATTGCCGAGGAGAACGAGACTTTTAAGGTTGGAGTGAGTGAAGTAAAAAGTGGTGAAATTCTGAATTTCTCGGAGACAGCCACACTTACGATCATTGATGAGGATGCCCCATTAAATATATTTCCGAATCCGGCAAAGGCAAATACCACTATCCTTTTGGAAGGTATTCAAAAAGGGTCCTACCGGTTGGGGATATTTTCCATGTCGGGAGAACTCGTTCAGGGAGAAATAATTAACGTAGATGGCACGTACCAACTGCTGCTAAAAAATATGGCAAGAGGTCTGTATATAGTCCGGGCTGCAGGTATACAACGATCTTTTACCGGTAAATTAATTGTACGATAAACGTTTTCTGAAAATAATATAAGAAACGTCAAAAGTCTGCCATGTTTTGATAGTGCGGGATATCCCCCAGGGATGCTCCGCACTTGAATTTTATAAGGATATCAGAAAATTCTTCCTCTGCGGCACTAATTTAATTCTTAAAAAGATATAAGGTTAATACTACACCCTTAAATTTTAGGATTAATCTAGTAAGTGCAATTCGCTGAGAATGAAGCAAAACGACGAATATTTTTGTCGAATAACGAATAATCGATCAAGCACATCCTTTTTATCCTTAAGTTTATCTTTCCCATAACTGTATCAAACTACCTGTGGAAATGCGATTGGTTACGTTAAATTCTTCTTGTGCCAGGGAACACGGCATCAGAGAAACGAGCTATATGAACTTAAATTATGCCAGGTACACCCCCCTTTGCAAACTTTATTTGATTTCAGCGCTACTTTGTAGTCAGATCTCATTATCGCAGGCCGCACTCTCCGGAGAACAACGAATTTGGCACACTGTCACTATTCTCTTCAATGGCCCCGAAACCTCAGAAGAAAATGCAGAAAATCCATTTCTCAATTATAGGCTTAACGTAACTTTTACAGCGCCCGGCGGCAATACATTCATTATCCCAGGATTCTATGCCGTCGATGGCAATGCCGCAGAAACAGGTGCGGCATCGGGAAATAAATGGGCCGTGCGATTCACCCCGAATGAAACCGGAAACTGGAGTTATTTTGCTTCCTTCAGGACTGGCGAAGAGGTAGCAATAAATCCGGAACAAAATGCCGGTACTCCTATTTCTTTTGACGGGACCTCCGGAAATTTCACCATAACCCACACCGATAAATCATTGCCCGATAATAGAGCCAAAGGCCGATTGAATTATGTTGGCCACCGCTATCCGAAATTTGAAGGCACGAATACCTATTTCATAAAGGCCGGCGCGGATTCACCTGAAAATTTACTCGCTCATGAGGATTTTGACAACGCGGTAACCGATAAAGCTTGGACTCCGCACCTTGAAGATTGGAATATGGGAGATCCTGTTTGGAAAGGGGATAAGGGTAAAGGGTTAATAGGTGCCATCAACTATTTGGCTTCCAAGGGTATGAATGCTTACTCCTTCAATATTTTCAATTTAGACGATCCCAAAACGAATAACGGTGGAGGCGAGAAGACAATTTGGCCCTGGTCTTCTACAGATATTAATCTCTTGGAAGGATCGGGAGCTGCCTCCATTGATAGTAGAATGCGCTATGATGTTTCCAAACTCGAACAATGGGAAATAGTATTCAGCCATGGCGAGAGCAAAGGCATGTTCATGCATTTTAAAACTCAGGAAAGAGGCAATCTCAAACTATTGGACGAGGGTTTGTTAGGAGTTCAGCGGAAGTTATACTACAGGGAGATCATCGCAAGGTTTGGCCATCATCTGGCTCTCAACTGGAATCTGGGGGAGGAATTTCATATTTATAATGCCGATGTCGTTAACTCCTTATCTGCATATATAAAGGAAGTGGATCCCTATGATCACCTTGTTGTTTTACATTCTTATCCCGGGCAACAGGAAAATCTATACCGCCCTTTAGTCGGCACTACTAGCGGCCTTACGGGAGTATCCCTTCAAATGGATATAAATTTGGTTCATCTGGAAGTTAAACAATGGCTTGACGAATCTAAAATAAACGGGCAGCAATGGATCGTAAGTAATGACGAACAGGGTCATTGGAAGATAGGTGTTACAGTGGATGAAGACTTTAACGGGGACCATGGTACTCAACCGGATAACAGGGATGCCGTAAGGCAAAAGATTTTATGGGGTACCCTTATGGCGGGAGGTTTCGGTTCTGAATATTATTTTGGTACGGAAACTGGTGAAACGGATTGGTTATCCGAGAACTGGAGAAGTAGAGCAACGAAATGGGAAGATGCCAAAATTGCGCTCGATTTTTTTGATGACTATTTAGATTTTTGGAAGATGGAAACCAATGACGATCTGACATCCGGTACTGCGGATTATTGTTTGGCATTGCCGGGCAGTGCCTACGCCATTTATTTGCCGAACGGTGGTTCTACACATCTGGACCTTAACAATTTTGATGGCAATTATACTGTTCTATGGTATGATCCGAGGAACGGAGGAGGTCTTATTAATGGGAGTGTAACGAATGTCATGGGTGGGGCTTCGGTGAATATCGGTTTTCCCCCTGATAATCCCGATTTGGATTGGGTTGCCTTAATAAAAAAGGAGGAGAATACAGTCACGAATGTTACCGGGATAACCGTTTCTCCCAAGTCCCTTTTTCTAAACAAAGGAGATAATGCCATTTTAAATTCACAAATCTCACCTTCAAATGCATCAAATCAGACTATTGCTTGGTCCACCGATAATTCCGGGATAGCCATTGTGGATGATAAAGGTAAGGTGACGGCAATTTCAAAAGGCATCACTAACATTACACTAAGATCAGAGGACGGAAATTTCACAGATACCGCTATTGTGACCGTTGAGGGAGTCCAGGAACTCATCGGTATTTCAAATTTTACTATTGTGGACGCCCATAACGATGCAGATCTGTTGGATATTGCTCCCGACATGAGCATAAATTTAGATAAAATCCATGGTAAAGACCTGAATATCAGGGCTAATTGGGAAGCAATAAACGTAGAGAGCGTAGCAATGAATCTATCAGGTCCGATAAACGGGAAATGGATCGAAAATACGACACCTTATACCCTGTTCGGACATATTTCCGGCGACTATTTAGGTCAAAAACTACTCCCCGGAAGTTATTCTCTGTCGGCCGTGGCATACGGCGGTGACATGGGCGAAGGCAGAATTGTAAAGTCTGTTTCCATACAATTTACTATAGTTGATCCGGGAGACGATGAGGAAGAATTTATCAGTATACCGTCTACCAATGATATTCTTGTAAGTGGGTATTCAGGTTTCGACTGGAGTGGCATAAAATTACATCCCAATCCGGCTAACGGTTTTGTACATGCGGAAGCATTGGAGCCGTCCACGGCCATCTCACAGATACATATTTATGACATGGAGGGTAGCCTCGTAAGTGGCTACAGTAAAGCGAATGATCTACTTATCCGTGATGGTCTTTACAGAGTGGCCACCTCTACCCTGCCGGCGGGAGTATATTTAGTTAAGATCTATACAGATTCCCACTATACCTATCATTACAGGTTGGTTGTTAGAAACGAATAAAAAGCGGCGCTAAAGAGAAGTTCGGGGAATACGAGTCAGGCCGTCCGGGCTCACGTATGCCATATCAATTTTGCAGATAATTCAGAACATTCTGCGCTATCCTGTTCTCCATATCGGAAACATCTGCCTTTACAAAGGATTCTCCTGTTATATTCTCATAGAGTTCGATATACCTTTCCGACACTGATTCAATGTATTTATCCGACATTTCCGGCGCGGTCTGACCTTTTAGACCCTGAAAGCCTTTGCTGATCAACCATTGCCTTACAAACTCCTTGGAAAGTTGTTTTTGGGGTGCTCCCCTGGCCTGAAGCTCCTCGTAACCGTGTGCATAGAAATAGCGCGAGGAGTCCGGAGTATGGATCTCATCTATCAATACAATTTTGCCATCAACTGTTTTCCCAAATTCGTATTTAGTGTCTACCAGGATAAGACCATGACTTGCCGCAATTTCTGTCCCTTTCTGAAAAAGGGATCTCGTATAGGACTCAAGTACCTGATAATCATTCACGGAAACTATGCCCCTGCTTAAAATTGCTTCTCTGGAGATATCCTCATCATGATCCCCTTGTTCAGCCTTTGTTGCGGGAGTTATGATAGGTTCCGGAAATCTATCATGCTCTATCATGCCCTGCGGCAGGGAAACTCCACACAATTGTCGCCGGCCTGCGGCATATTCCCTGGCGGCGTGCCCTGACAGATAACCCCTGATCACCATCTCCACCTTAAACGGTTCACAAGACACCCCTACCGCCACATTGGGATCCGGAGTGGCAAGCAACCAGTTGGGAACAATATCTGCAGTGTCCCTCATCATTTTAGTAGCGATTTGATTCAGAATCTGACCTTTAAACGGGATCCCTCTTGGCATTACGACATCAAAAGCAGACAGCCGGTCCGTGGCTACCATAACCAAAAGGTTATTTTCCAAGGCGTAAACTTCCCTTACCTTGCCCCGGTAAATGCTCTGCTGTCCGGGAAATTTAAAGTCGGTACCGGTTAATGTATTGCCCATGCCCAATTTTAATTTTGATGCTCTATCTTTTTGTAGGCATCAATAACTTTCTTAACTAGCGTGTGTCTTATCACATCTTTCTCATCCAGATAAATGATTTGTATTCCCTCAACGCCTTTCAGTATTAAAATTGCTTCCTTTAATCCGGAAATGATCCTTCTGGGCAGGTCTATCTGCCCCGGGTCTCCCGTCACCAGGAATTTTGCACTTTTACCCATTCTGGTCAAAAACATTTTCATCTGGGCATGGGTCGTATTTTGAGCTTCATCCAGAATAACGAAGGCATGGTCCAGCGTACGCCCTCTCATAAAGGCAAGCGGGGCTATTTGTATGGTGCCATTTTCAATATATTGCATTAGCTTTTCGGCCGGTATCATATCCCTTAAAGCATCGTACAACGGTTGCATATAGGGATCCAGTTTTTCTTTGAGATCACCTGGCAAGAACCCCAGGTTCTCACCGGCTTCAACCGCAGGTCTTGTTAAGATAATTCGCTTTACTTCCTTGTTTTTAAGTGCTTTAACAGCTAACGCTACTCCAGTATAGGTCTTGCCTGTACCGGCCGGGCCAATAGCAAAGACCATATCATTCTTATCAATGGCATCCACTAATTTTCGCTGGTTAAGGGTCTGTGCTTTTATAAGTTTCCCATTAACGCCGTGCACCAAAACCCCTCCGCTTTGCTCCGAAGACTCATCGTCTTCTGTTCCATTACCGGTAAGCACCCTTTCTATTGTATTCTCATCCAGTTTATTGTATCTGGAAAAATGTGCGGTGAGCATTTGAAAGCGCCTGTCAAATTCCTCTAATAACCGCTCGTCACCGTACACTTTGATCTTACTGCCCCGGGCGACAATCTTCAATTTGGGAAAGTGCTTTTTTAAAAGATCTATATTCTCGTTCCTATGCCCAAAAAACTCTCTGGGACTAATTTCGGTAAGTTCTAATTTCAGTTCGTTCAAAGAATAGCTTTGTTTAAAGATCGGCCTAAGATTAAATTTTTGCCGCCTGTTTTTTTGTGTAATTTTGTCCAGCAAACTTAAGTAAAAAATCACTCTACTCAAGTAAAAAATATCAACAGTGTTGCATGGCAGTAATAACATTAACTACTGATTTCGGGCTGAAAGATCATTTTGTAGGAGCCATTAAGGGAACGATTTACAGGGAGCTGGCAGAAGCGAGGATCGTTGATATTTCTCACGCCATTAGTCCCTTCAATATTCATGAATGTGCCTACATTCTTAAGAATTCGTATAAAGCATTCCCGGAAGGTACGATCCATATTGTGGGCGTAGACTCAGAACCCACGGCCGAAAATCAACACATTGCCCTACTTGTGGACGGGCATTATTTTATAAGTGCCAATAACGGGGTGATAAGTCTGATTACCTCTGAGATAACCCCGGAAAAAGTAGTTGAAATTAATATTCCCAATCCTTTGCACGGCTCCTTTCCGGTTTTAGATGTGTTCGTTCAGGTAGCATGTCATATTGCCCGCGGAGGAAAGTTAGAGGTTGTTGGCAAACCTTTTAACCAGCTCAGGGAACTGAAAGAATTTTCTCCAAGGATAACCGATAATGGCAGCGCCATTATAGGCAGTGTAATTTATATTGATAACTACGGCAATGTGATCACCAATATCAGAAAAAGTTTGTTTGAAGCATATAGAAGCAGCAGGGCGTTCACCATAAATGCAAGAAACAGGAAGATCACTGAAATCCATTATACCTATAGCGACATTATCAACTTTGATCTTGAGAAAGGCCAACGAAAGGGCCCGGGCGACCTATTGGCCCTTTTCAATTCTTCAGACTACATTGAACTTGCCATTTACAAAAGTGATCTTAATACCGTAGGTGGGGCTTCGAGCCTGTTGGGACTCGATTACCGGGATACCATACTCATTAATTTTCTCTAAATGATAGTGCGGATTGTAAAACTTACCTTCAAAAAGGAAAATATTGCTAGTTTTGGGCAACTGTTTGAGGAAACAAAGGGTAGTATACGAAATTTCAAAGGATGTACTTTTTTAGAACTGTATCAGGATAGAGAAAATCCTTCCCTGTTTTTTACATACAGTCATTGGAATTCTGAAGAAGATCTGGAGAATTACCGAAAATCCGCTTTTTTTGAGGAGGTTTGGGGCAGAACCAAAAAATTATTTGCGCAGACCCCAAAAGCCTGGAGCTTAAAAAAGGTTTAGCCATTGTGATCATACAATTTAAGTGTATACCCGTGAATCATAATAACCCATAAACAAAAGATATGCTGGCCATTTTGAAAAAAGAACTGCTGTCTTTCTTTGCTTCCCCTATAGGTTACCTGGTTATTGGACTTTTTCTCCTCTTAAATGGACTCTTTTTATGGGTATTCAGAGGTCCCTTTAACATCTTTGAATATGGCTTTGCGGATTTGGGGAATTTTTTTCTGCTGGCACCCTGGGTCTTTCTGTTTCTAATTCCCGCCATAACGATGAAAAGCTTTTCCGAAGAGAAAAAGATGGGGACTTTGGAGCTCTTATTCATAAAACCGTTGTCCGTGTGGCAGACAGTGCTGGGAAAATTTCTTGGAACCTTCGTTTTAGGAATAATTGCCATTGTCCCAACTTTACTTTATGTATACAGTGTTAGTGAACTTGGAACTACTACAGGAAATCTGGATACCGGCCTTGTCTGGGGTTCGTATTTTGGATTAATCTTCCTTATTGCTGCATATACGGCTATTGGAATTTTCGCATCAACATTGACTGGCAACCAGATTATGGCATTTCTCATTGGGCTTGTACTGTGTTTTTTCCTCTACTATGGATTTGAAGCACTGTCCACGCTATTTTCCGGCGGCGGCATTTCCCTTTTAGTGAAGAATTTTGGGATGAAATCGCACTTTGAGAGTATTGCAGCAGGGGTCATCGACACAAGGGAAGTACTGTATTTCCTCACTATTGGGTTGTTTTTTCTTTTTCTTTCCGTTGTTCAACTTAATAACCACACCAGATAATGAGAGGGAAAATACTGACTTCGGTTTTAACAGCCCTTATTTCCCTTCTGCTTATCAATATACTGTCGGGTTATTTCTACGTCCGACTTGATCTCACCGAGGATAAAAGATATACCCTTTCCGCGCCGGCACTACAGTCGGTTGCAAAATTTGATACTCCCGTTATCGTAGATGTACTGCTCGAGGGAGAGGAGCTCCCCTCTGAATTTGTTAAATTGAAGCAAGAGACCAGGCAACTGCTGGAGGAATTTGCATTGGAAAACAGCAACATCAAATTTAATTTTGTCGATCCGCTTAAAGACCCATCACAGGCGGAAGCTACAATGGCACAATTACAGGGTATAGGATTAAAACCAGTTAATATTACCGTTGAAGACAAGGGCAAAGTATCGCAGGAAATTCTTTTTCCATGGGCCATGGTCAATCACAATGCTAACACTGTGAGGGTTCCCTTGCTAAAAAATAAACTTGGCGCAACAACGGAAGAACGGGTTAATAATTCCGTGCAGAGCCTTGAATACGCATTTGCGGATGCTTTTACAAAATTGGGCATTAAGGAGAAGAAACGGGTTGCGGTGATCAAGGGCAACGGAGAGCTTTCAGATATAGCCATTGCCGATTATCTCACCACCATCCGTGATTATTACAATATTGGGGCCATCACCTTGGATTCTGTTGCTGCCAACCCTCAAAAGGTATTAGATGATCTTAAGCGATTTGACCTGGCAATTGTAGCTAAACCAACAGAAGCCTTCACGGATGCCGAAAAATATATTTTGGATCAGTTCATAGTGAATGGAGGGAGGTCAATCTGGCTGATAGACCAGGTGGCCATTGAGCTCGACAGCCTTTTTAATGCAAAAGGAAGTGCCCTGGCCTATCCCAGGGAATTAAACCTGAACGATTTTTTCTTTAATTACGGTGTCCGGATCAATCCGGTATTGGTTAATGATCTCTATTTTACCCAGATCGTTCTGGCGTCAGGCGAGGGGAACAATTCACAATACGATCCGGCGCCATGGTATTACAATCCCATGGTTTTTTCCAGGAATAATCATCCCATAACCAATAATCTGGAAGCTGTCCGATTTCAGTTTGCCAATACCATTGATACCCTGAAAAATGATTACAGGAAAACAATTCTATATTGGAGTTCTCCTTTATCAAAGGTAGAAGGCACACCCAAACAGCTGAGTCTCGATATTCTAAATTCACCTCCTAACAAAGAAGTCTATACACAGGGCAACCAGCCGTTAGCCGTTTTGATAGAAGGTGACTTCACCTCATCTTATGCAAACCGCATAAAGCCTGTTAAATTAGGCGGAACCAAAGAAAAAGGCAAGGCAAATAAAATGCTGGTGATCGCAGATGGGGATATTGTGGAAAATCAAATCAGGAATGGAAAGCCGCTGGAGCTCGGCTATGATAAATGGACGAATAATTTTTATGGGAACAAGGAATTTTTAGTTAATTGCATAAATTATATGCTCGATGATACCGGACTTATAAACATTCGGAATAAAAAAGTGGCCATTCCAATGCTCGATCAGGAGAAAATCGCCGATCAAAAAACAAAATGGCAACTGATTAACATTGGGCTTCCAGTTTTCGTAACTCTCCTGTTTGGGCTGACCTTCAATTTTCTCAGAAAGAAAAAATACAGCAATTAGGTGTTAATAAGTTTGTTTTATTGAATAGGACATTTAGGATATATTTGTTTTATTGCAATTCCACGGTAAATCACACCAATTCCTTTAATATTGCATGCCTAAATTAGAGAACTACGAATGAAATTTATAGTATCCAGCACTTATTTATTAAAACAATTACAAGTTTTAGGTGGAGTAATAAACAACAGTAATACCCTTCCTATCTTGGATAATTTTTTATTTGACCTTGGTAAAAACAGACTGACTGTCTCGGCTTCCGACCTGGAAACTACGATGAGCTCTGTTCTAGAGGTAGATTCCGATGATGAAGGCACCATTGCAGTGCCTGCAAGATTATTGCTGGAGACTTTGAAAACATTTCCGGAACAACCTTTGACGTTTGTTGTAGAAGACAATAATACCGTCGAAATAAGTTCCGATCATGGAAAATATGCCTTGGCTTATGCGGACGGGGCAGAATTTCCAAAGGCTGTGGAGTTGGGCTCGCCCAGTTCTACGACAATTATGGGAGATATTCTTGCAGCAGCTATTAATAAAACTATTTTTGCGGCCGGGAACGACGACTTAAGGCCTGTGATGAGTGGGGTATTCTTTCAGTTTTCCCCGGAGAATTTAACCTTTGTTGCTACAGATGCTCATAAATTGGTGAAATATCAGCGTGCGGACGTTACGAGTACGCAGGTTGCCGAATTCATTATGCCAAAAAAACCTTTGAATCTTTTGAAAGGTATTTTAACCGGAAGCGAGGAAGATGTTTTAATAGAATACAATGATAGTAATGCAAAATTCAGTTTTGATAAAACAGAGCTGATCTGCAGGCTAATAGATGGAAAATATCCCAATTATGAAGCGGTGATTCCAAAAGAAAACCCGAACAAGCTTACGATTGCCAAAAATCAATTCCTGAGTTCCGTAAGACGGGTTTCTATTTTTTCCAATAAAACCACCCATCAGATTCGGTTGAAAATTGCCGGGGCGGAATTAAATATTTCTGCGGAGGATATTGATTATAGCAATAAAGCAGAGGAGCGTTTAACCTGTTCCTACAAAGGGGACGATATGCAAATTGGATTTAACTCCCGATTCCTGTTAGAAATGCTCAGCAATTTATCTTCTGAAGAAGTTTCCCTGGAAATGAGCCTGCCCAACAGAGCCGGTATTTTAACGCCTATTGATGGGTTAGATGAAGGAGAAAACGTAACGATGCTCGTAATGCCGGTGATGTTAAATAACTAACCTTATTTCCTTTTGCTAAAATTGGGGCTAGAAAGTTGGAAGTAATCTTGTGATTCTGACAGAAAGTGGAAGATTACTTCACTTCGTTCGTAATTTCGGCGGAAAGTACTTTCCAGACACCCGTTCCAAATTAATGTTGCCTACGAAATAAACCGAATTGTTAAAAAGTTACTCGGAGGCTCGCCGTTACTTGCACGTACGGCATTAATGACCGGAATCACAAAACCTATAATACCCACTCCGATTAAAGTTAGAATTCCAAGGCCAAGCAATAGTATCGCCGGAATACTTAACACAATGTACACAAGCATACTCAATTGAAAATTGACGATTGACTTTCCATGCTCGTCCATATCCGAAACTGTGTTTTTGGTAGTTAACCAAATGATCAGCGGGGCAATGAACCCGCCAAATCCAATCACATAGTGTAGGAGTTGGGTAAGATGTGTGATAACCAGCAGTTGCCGGTCGGTTAGCATTGTTGTTGATTGATTGATGACTTCCATTTTTAACTACTTTTTAGGGGTTTCTACTGATTAGTAGAGACTTTCCCAAAAATGTTACAGACGCACTTCATTTTTAAGTCAGGTATTTATTCACTATTGTCCGGCTAAAGACGTAAGACCGCTGCGATACAAGACATAAGACGTAAGACTTGATTGTAACCAACTGAAAATCATATAGCTGGGTTCAGGTGCTTGTTGGCACTGCATGAAGAGAAAGGCCTTGGATAACAAATATAATGGGAACGCCCAATATACTTGCAGTTTTGGCATTACCGGACAACAATAGTATTTATTAACCAAAGAAGGCGGATCTATTGTTTTCTCCGTAACTTCTTCAGTTTCTCTTTATCCTTTACCATCCCGGTCTTCAGTTTCTGGATCCTGGAATTCAATTTTGCCTTATCCACAGGAGAGAGCTTTCCTTTGGCATCGTCCCGTAGTAGTTTTTCCTCAAGTCTTATCATTTTCTTTTCATCCCTGTCAATAGACTTCTGTTTTGACCTGATTGAAGCTTCCAGCTTTTTTCTCTTTTTTTCCTCCTTTTCGATCTTTTTGGCTTCCTTTTCCGCTTTTTTGGCTCTTTTTTCTGCTTTTTCTATTTTTTTTTCTATTTGTTTCCTTTCCTTTGCTTCCCTTTCTTTTATGAGAACCGAATCAACCCCAGAGCCGGTTTCCTGAGAATAAGAACCATTTGCTGCCAAAAGAAAAGCAAAAAATATGGGGATTATATATCCTTTCATTTTTTTGTATTTGGTAATTATACGTATTCCTAAGATACACATTATCGTGATAATGTCTGCTTTATTTAACGTCCTCTTTTATTTGGGTTTTCCCTATTTTTGCAATCAAATGCAGTTCAATGATCTTAGAGGACACTATTGTTGCCCTGGCAACCCCCTCCGGGGCAGGGGCTATTTCTGTTATCCGTGTTTCGGGAGAGGATGCTATTTCAATAGTTTCAGGATGCTTTAGGTCTATGGGAGGAAAAGAGCTTACCGCTCAAAAAAGCCATACCATTCTTTTGGGATTTCTTGAAGAGGACGGCCGAAGACTCGATAAGGTTTTAGTATCAGTTTTCCGGGATCCTCACTCCTATACGGGTGAAGACGTTGTGGAGATTTCTTGCCATGGATCTCCTTATATACAACAGCAGATCATACAGTTGCTTATAAGAAGGGGATGCAGGATGGCGGATGGCGGGGAATTTACGTTGCGGGCCTTCCTCAATGGCAAGCTCGATCTGAGTCAGGCCGAAGCCGTAGCCGATCTTATTGCCAGTGATAATGAAGCTTCTCACCAAATCGCCATGCAGCAGATGCGGGGCGGCTTTAGCATTGAAATCAAAAAGCTAAGAGATGAACTATTAAATTTTGCCTCCCTGATTGAGTTGGAGCTTGACTTTGCCGAGGAGGACGTTGAATTCGCGGATAGGTCAAAATTTGAAGTTTTGTTGGCAAAAATTGAAGAAGTTCTAAAACGGCTTATAGATTCCTTCGCCACCGGCAATGTAATTAAAAATGGTCTTCCAATAGCGATCGTAGGTGAACCCAATGTAGGCAAGTCAACTTTGCTGAATACCCTTCTAAATGAAGATCGCGCCATAGTTTCCCACATTCCGGGGACTACAAGAGACAGTATTGAGGACGAAATAACAATAGGCGGCATCGGTTTCCGGTTTATAGATACTGCGGGGATCAGGGACACCAGGGACACTGTGGAAAATATTGGGATCAGGAAGACATTTCAGAAAATAGCCCAGGCACAGGTGGTTGTTTTTCTGCTGGACGCGGAAAAGTTTGAGGTTTCAGGTTCAGGGTTTCAGGTTGAAATTGAAAATATCAGGATCAAATATCCCCACAAACCGTTGGTAGTTGTAGCAAACAAAATTGATCAAACGGAAGAAAATACGATCTCAGATCTTAAATCTCAAATCACAGATCTTTTATTGCTCTCTGCCAAAACGGGAGAAGGGGTAGAAGAGTTAAAGAGCAAACTTTTGGAATTTGTAAATACCGGGGCGCTGAGAAACAACGAAACCATTGTCACCAATACCAGGCATTATGATTCCCTGCTGAAGGCATTGGAAGATATCCAAAAGGTAAAAAAAGGGCTTCATGAAGGCGTTTCAGGCGATCTGATAGCCATTCATATCAGGCAGGCGCTTTATCATTTTGGAGAAATTACCGGGGAAATAACATCCGATGATCTTTTAAGTAATATTTTTGCGAATTTTTGCATCGGCAAATAGATTCCAATATCATTTGATTTCATTTGGATGCAAATGACTATATATTAGATACTTGATAATTTCTTAAAATTTTGTTTTCCGATATTTAACTACCGAACCCGAAACACCTTCTGAAAGAAAAAAGAATAAGGAGAATCTGGAATTGGGAGAACGGATTCTAGCTATTCGAAAAGCCGAAGTTTATCAAAGTAAATACAACAACATCCAAAATGACCATAAAGGAAAAACAGGTCTTTTGGACTTTTATGAGCAA
>JBGTNL010000047.1:0-4996 GCA_041743085.1 Flavobacteriaceae bacterium | reverse complement strand
CGAAAGACAGCAAATACTGATGGATTTAATTGAGGACAGGCATCATAAAAAATCCACCATTTTTTGCTCTCAGCTACCTGTGAAAAACTGGCATGATTTATTTGATGAAAAAATGCTGGCCGATGCTATTTTAGATCGAATTGTACACTCTGCATTACGGTTCGAACTCAAAGGAGAATCAATGAGAAAAAAAATGAAAAACAACTAAAATAATTTACATAAATTCAGTACTAGAAAATCATCAAAAGTAAACTGTCCAGTTTACACAGGAATAGGGTGTCCAGTTTCACAGGAATATTCATTTCTGGGTGTTACCCATTGTATATTCACAATAAAACCACTCCTTCCTGTCTGAAAGCTCCTTTGTTTTAAAGACAGCAATAAATCGTTTTCCCGTCAGTTTTTACATAGATGGCACCATAGACTACCACTTATGTTTTTGATAACAGTTTGATCTGTTCTTTAACCTTCTTCTTGAGTTTGACTGTTGGTACTACCGTCGGTATTTCTACATTACGGGACAGATTGTACACCGGCTTTTATAGATAATAAATTACTACCTTTCTGCAAATTCCAACCTAAAGTAATGGCCACCAATATAGTCGAATTTACTGCCGCCCATAAAAATATCCACATTGAGCATCACTTTTGTTTTATTTGGCATCAGGAAGCGGGAGAAATCGATCTTGAAATGATTCTCAGGAAGATTGCTATGGAGTCATCGGTACATTTCTCTAACATGTTAACAGGGGGCCAATAATCCCATTGCTTTAAAGGATATCTCGGTGAAGATAATACAGTCCAAAAAGATTAGCGGTTAGATAGGGATCTATAATAATTGAGGTTATTTAAAAGAATACATGAAGGCTATTGAGTAGCATATCAGCGGTAGTGACGAATTAAAAAAATTTCCAATAGACACAACATTGATGGAATTTAAAAATTCATCTGAAGGGGATGACTATTCAAAATATTTTTACCCTTTTTCATCTTGTTTTTTCCGTTTTATAAGTAAAAAGTTTGATGGTGTAGACCCGCTAAATGATAGCCAGTATGCCTTATTGGAAGAACGATTTAATCAATTGTGAAGTTCCAATAAACGATGAATACAATTAAATTTGAATCCATTTATACTCATTTGACATTAGTACCTTATATTTATACATCGAAAGAATCAAAACGCTGTTGAAGATGTCCTATTTGATGTCCTGTTTGTAAAAAATTTAGATAAAATATTGATTTTAAAGGGGTTATGCGATTGGATTCACTTCCTGCCGCCCCGACTTTAACATTTTGTTAACATTTTAAAATCTGATAATCAATTGATTATCAGATTTTTATGTTTTTCGAAACTACTGCAAAACGGCCTAAAACGAACCAAATTTCATATCGAACGTGTCCTATTACGTGTCCTATTTTTATGCCCTACTTAGCGAACGTCCGTGAGTAAAGAGTTTTAACATTTGGGTTCTCGGGGAACCGGGACGACCAAAAGGATCTCAAACAATACCATTTGAGTGCTAAAAAATATGAAAATCAAGGGTTTAAATAATTCTTGATTTCAATTGAATAATTTTGAAACGATATTTGAAGGTGTTCTATGGCATCCTATTTTTTAGGTAGGATTTTCTAAAACGCACCTTATATCATAATTGGGTAGGGGGAAGGAAGAAACCTATTTTCATTTTCATTGTATTCGACTATCTTTTCTATGATTTACACGCAGGCATAATTTTGGTACAGCATGCAAGCATAATTTCAATACGGCATACTAAACTAATCTTTAGTACAATATTTACCCTTACTTTGTTACAATTTTTTTAAAAAATTACCTTGACCTTGTTACAAAAAAATGAAAAAATTACCCTTACTTTGTTACAAAATAGCTAAAGAATGAATTTTAAAAGGCATGTAGTTACTTATTTGGTGGACTGGAAGGCCAGTAAGAATAGGAAACCATTGATACTGCGTGGCGCAAGACAGGTCGGTAAGACTACCCTTGTGACCGAGTTTGCTAAAAGCTATGACTTTTTTATTTCATTGAATCTTGAAAAAGCTGCCGACAAGGAGTTTTTCGAAGCCTATGATGATGTGAGTACCATTGTAGAGTCCTTATTCCTATCAAACAACATTACTCCTGACCAGCGGCGGAATACTTTACTCTTTATAGACGAAATTCAGGAACTGCCCAAAGCCATACAATTGCTTCGGTATTTTTATGAAGAGGTTTCAGAGCTTCATGTGGTTGCTGCTGGATCTTTGCTCGAATTTGCAATGAAAGAGGTAGAAAGTTTTCCTGTGGGCAGGGTCGAGTTTCTCTATCTATACCCCTTGAATTTTGAGGAATATCTCCAGGCGATAAACCATAGCATGGCCTTCAAACAACTAACCAACGTTGCTGTAAATCCTGTAGCACATAAAACATTACTGGGGCTTTTTCATCGGTATGCCATCATTGGAGGAATGCCCGAAGTGGTCAAAAGGGATATTGGAGATGGAAACTTGGCTAATCTTCCTAAAGTATATGAAAGTATTTGGGCTACTTACAAAGAAGATGTTGAAAAATATACTTCCAATTCCACTGAAAGGAGGGTCATAAAACATATCATGGACACGGCCCCGCTCTATATAGACCGGCGCATTAAATTTCAAAATTTCGGAAATTCCAATTATAGGTCTAGGGAAGTAGGGGAGGCCATGCGCAATTTGGATGCCGCAAAGATTATACAGCTCATTTATCCTACCACGGATATAGAACCCCCCATCAAACCGGATATCAAAAAATCACCAAGATTACAGTTTTTGGATACCGGATTAATAAATTATACCTTGGGGATACAAGCCCAGTTATTGGGCATGGACGATTTGAGTAATGCCTTTAAAGGTGCAATGATACCGCATCTCATAACCCAAGAGTTAATATCGTTAAATACGATAACCAATACTAAACCTCATTTTTGGATCCGCAAAAAAAAGCAGTCTTCATCCGAAGTGGACTTGGTATACCCCTACGGTGATAAGGTCATTCCGATAGAAATAAAATCCGGTGCAACGGGTACGTTGAAATCCCTGCATCAGTTCATGGATAAAGCGGCCCATCCGTATGCGATTAGAATTTATGCGGGAGAATTTAAAATTGAAAATTCCACTACCATAGAAGGAACTCCTTTTTTGTTAATGAACTTGCCTTATTATTTAGGAACGCAACTGCCTAAATACATCGAATATTTTGTAAGCAGTTATTCTTTGCAATAAAAGGAAGTGCTTTCGAACATTTTACTACCACATAGGTTTAGTCCCATAAAAGTTCAATTATCGAAACTACTTAGGGTTTCCTCAGAAAGTCAGAAGTGAAAGTCGTGCATTTCCGCGAACTTGACCAGGTTGGTGACGAACAGTATCGCCCCTATCCATGAGTGCGAGGTACCGCTCAGTTTCGCCTTTATGTTGTTCAGGCCGTATCCCTGCTTTGCCTGTCCGAACTTGCCCTCGATCTGGTTGCGCTCGTTGGCCTCCTTTTTCCTTTTCCTTTTTTGATAAACGGTCTCTCCGGGCCGTTTCCCCTTAGGGGCGACGCTCATCCTTATGCCCCTTTCACTGCACCAGTTCCTGTTCGCGTTGGTCCCGTAGATCTTGTCGACCTGAATGAGTTCCGGGTAATGCCCGTAGAGTTCCCGGTACGATTCGGCGTGGGGTATCAGGTCCGCGCTCTCGTTGTAGGCGTCCCAGCTCAGGGTCCCGGCCTTGGCGAAGCCGTTGGCATGTACAAGGCCGATCTTTGTCCCGAACTCTACCTTCTTGCCCGCCTTTCCCCTGACGATGGGCCTCACGTAGGGCTGGGAGATGCTCACGATCCTATCGTTGCACCTGTTCGTTCTGTTCGAGTACATCCCCCTTTGCTGGTCGTTGACCGTGCGGACGACCCAGAGGTCCCTCAACATTTTATGGGGCAACGGGTTTTCCCCCAGCAGGTCCAGCATCATGTCTATGTTGCGGATGTTGCGGTCGAGGCAGTTCAGGTGGTAGCGGATCGCGCTCCTGAGGGTCTTTTTGTTGGCCTGCCTTTTCTTGGACTCCGCAAGGTATTTCTTCCGGGCCGTTTTCCTGTAGGTCCTTGGCTTGACCTTCAGTTCGTCCCTGAGACGGTCGAACAGCACATCTATGATGGCCTCGGTCCTTTCCCTTGCCGTGTTGAGCAGGCCAAGGTCGTTGGGATAGGTGATGTTCCGGTCGGCGACCGTGGCATCGAGCTTGAGCTTCCCTTTGTTTTTCGCCCCCGGAACTTCTTTTGCGCCCTGTGCCCCGTCGCCATGGCAGATGGTCGCCAGCACGTCGGAGAAACCGTTGAAGGCCCCGTTGCCGAGCTTCTTCCTCCACTGGGTGAAAAGGGAGGGGGAGAAGAGCGGTTCCGGGGCGAACTCGTCTAGTCCCAAAAAAAACTGCATGTAGGGGTTCTCCTCTATGATGCGCACCGTTTCATCGTCGCTCAGCTTCAGCTTGTGCTTGATCACCAGGCTGCCGATCACGATACGGGGGTCGATGGCCGTCCTGCCCCTATCGGCGAAGTGCAGGGAATAGATCTTGGCGCATTGGTCCCAGGGGAAATGGAACGCCAGTCGGACCCAGCGGTTGTCCCGGTTGAGTTTCATTTGGTAAAGATTGCCGAATCCCTCAATTTTGAGCTGGTGCTGTGACGTATATTGTACCATGTGCAAAGTATTTCGGTAAAAGTACAATATAATTTGCATTAAACCCAATTAAAATCCGATATAATTTACTGGTTTTTAAAAGGTTATCCCGGTATGAGGAACCCATAATTAATTGACTATCAGGGTTTTGTGTTTTCGAGCTAACATTTTAATCAATAGAATTCCTCGAGGCTCTGCCTCGGGGTAGCGTGCTGATATGTATTTTTGTGATTATGAGTGATCATATTCACAAGCGCCATAACAAGAGCTTGTTGCTCTATCATTTTGTTTGTCCCATCAAATATAGG
>JBGTNL010000046.1:0-56437 GCA_041743085.1 Flavobacteriaceae bacterium | reverse complement strand
CAGTCGGACAGTACGCAAATGAAGAGGTAATAAAGAAGTACCTCCAAAACCAGGGAAAATCCGAATATAAAGAGATACATAAGAATCAATTACGTTTGTTTTGATACCTCGACGGCTCTGCCTCGGGGTAGTTCATTGAGACAGCATTTTCGAAGAAAATGCGTAGTCGAATTAACCCCGAGCCTGTCGAAGGGTCTCTCCATTTCACTTCTGCACATTATGGCAATTTTCGAAGAAAATGCGTAGTCGAATTAACCCTGGGCCTGTCGAAGGGTCTCCATATTCTTAAAAGTTTCCGCCAAGGGCGAACGGGTGCCACTCCGGATCCCTGGTTTTCAAATTACTTACCAATTGAGGTGTTCAGCAGCCCAGGATCAAAGGGTGGAGTTACAACTGGCGCAGCAAAGAAATTTGTGATAACCTCACTATCATCCCTGAAAAAAACTAAACCCACTACTTCCATATTTCCGATGGTGGGTAAAATGATCAAGTTTTGAGAGATCCATCTGTTTGGAGTGTTCCACAATCAACATTCCATTTTCAGTGAGCAGTTCGTTCTTAAAAACCAACGTAGGAATTTCGGCGAATGTTTCAAGAGGCAGATCATACGGAGGGTCGGCAAAGACAATATCAAATTTTAAACTCGTTTTCGATAAGAATTTAAAAACATCGCTTTTAATGGGATTAATTCCCAATCCCAGTTCTTTTGCCGTATCATAAATAAATTTAACGCACCTGTAACCCATCTCTACGCTGATTACATTATTGGCCCCTCTCGACGCAAATTCATAACTGATATTGCCCGTACCCGCGAAAAGATCCAGAACTGAGACTTCTTCAAAATGGTAGGTATTATTGAGAATGTTGAACAAGGCCTCCTTCGCCATATCAGTGGTAGGTCTTACCGGAAGGTTTCTGGGCGCCGCGATACGTCTTCCTTTGTATTTACCCGAAATAATGCGCATTAAAGGGCATTAAGGACAGTGAAGTCTATACCTTCGTTTTCAATATCCTCCCTGGGATATGTAGTATTGGGGGGGATAAAAATTGATAGGTGCTGAACATATTCATAGCAGATAGCATAGATCTCATCACTTTCCTCAATGGCTCCGAAAAGTCTGAGTTTAACAAATTCCGTGTCTAACTTCAATTGCTCCAAGGTAAAAAGCAGGTAATAAATAAAGTCCTCTTTTGTAGTAAATTGAAAACTATTGTAAAAGAGTAACTTCTTTTGGGCAAGAACGGCAATATCCATCAGTTGTTCGGAAACGTGAACATAACAGATAGCCTCCTTTCCGTTAGTGTGCGTATTTAATAGTGCTTCAACGAGGACCGTTCCACTGTGTTTAAATTCAAACTCCCCAAAAAGATCGTATATAAAATTATTTATGTTTACGAAGGGCACGTAAACATTTATCATATCATAACTGTTTAACTCGTCATAGGCAATAAGGTCGTTTGCCAGTATTTTGGCATTGAATTTAAGATAATTAGGGAGTTCATCCTTGTCAAATAGGGCCTTTGGGACCAGGCTGAAAAGATTATTTCTATGTATGACTACTACTTCTGAAAATTTATAATCCAATACCCTGTTTTCTTTCAGTATTTCCTTCAGTTCTTTCTGTACTTCGTATGGGGAAAGCTCTTTTCCGAAATCCAGATGCCTGCTCAAGGGAACGCTATTTCCAATAGTGTCGAAAACACAAAAAGAAAGTCCATTCAAGCTAACCTGAATGGACAATTTATAATAGCTGTCCAAAGGATTCTCCGGACTATTCTTCTCCTCTTTTGTCATAGATAGGCGGCCAATTACCACTGGTACTCACTTCCGTTAGGGAGCCCACTTTTATTTCAGGGCCATTTACTTCCTCAACACTAACCTGGACTTTTTCTCTGGCCAGGAGATCTTTAGGCTGGTCGTATAATATAACGCCTTTATCAACCTTAGCCTCAAAAACGGGCGCTCTATACCCACCTTTATCAACAATATCCGCTTTCATGGTAAATTTCTCTCCATTTTGCGCGAAGGGAACATTCATCATGGATTTATAGCGGTCGTCATTCTTAAACAAGGAATCTTTCACAGAAACCAATCCCAGGGTATCAATGATCTTCACTTCCTGCAGCATGTCAATCTGATAGGTTTTATCAAATTCCATATAAGAAGAATCTCTTTGCTGGGTAATGGTATAATTTGCGGTATCCACAAAGGTCACCAAAGAATTAAAATCATTGGCATATTTCCCTGTCACCGTTTTGTAGGCTTCCTGGGAATTTCTTATATCCTTAAGCTTCGAAATTACTTGCGCATATCGTTCTTCCTTTACCTCCGCGAATTGAATAGGGCCTGTAACGGATTTATAAATTAGATAACCCAGCACTATACATAGGATCCAGAGTACAATTTGAATTATGGTTTTCATTTCTTAGTGGTGTTATTGAATTAAGTGGTTATCACAAATCTACAATTTTTTTTTAATCGTAAAAGCATTTCCCCCAAAAATCCTGATTATCTTTGAAGCCCTATGAAAACGCTCACACCTCCTGAATTTTATAAGATTTTACAGGAAAAGTTCCCCCATATACCAACCGCCAAACAAACTGTTGCATTACAAAAGCTGGCCGACTTTCTATTGTCCAAGGATAAAATGGGTATTTTTTTATTGAAAGGGTTTGCCGGTACGGGTAAAACTACCATTGTGGGGGACATCGTAAAGAATTTGTGGAAAACAAAAATGAAGGCAGTTCTGATGGCGCCAACGGGCCGAGCCGCTAAAGTAATGTCTAACTATTCCAGGACCAGGGCGTTTACTATACATCGGAAAATCTATTTTCCAAAAAAAGAGAAGGGGGGGGCAATTAAATTTGTACTGGCTCCAAACAAACACAGGGATACCGTTTTTATTGTAGATGAAGCCTCTATGATCCCGGATACTCCCGCTGATTCCAAACTTTTTGAAAATGGTTCCCTTCTGGATGATCTGCTGCAATTTGTGTATTCCGGTCATAATTGTAAGTTGATCCTGATCGGGGATACGGCTCAATTACCACCTGTTCATTTGGATCTGAGTCCTGCCCTCGACGAGGCAAAACTAAGAATTACCTCCAATAAGGATGTGCTGGGTATAGAATTGGACGAGGTGGTTCGGCAGGCAGAAGATTCGGGAATTCTGATGAATGCCACAAACCTGAGGGAGCAACTACAAGGCAATTTCCCGGATGGCTTTAAATTTGATGTGTCCCCTTACTCCGACATCATTCGTTTGATCGAAGGATACGACATCCAGGAAGCCATTGATGATTCGTATCGGATTAACGGGAAAGAAGAAACGGCGTTCATTGTGCGTTCAAACAAACGGGCAAATCTTTATAATAAGAATATCAGGGAAAGAATTCTCTTTTTGGAAAATGAGCTGGCGGTTGGAGATTTTATGATGGTCGTCAAAAACAACTATTTCTGGCTAAAGCCAAATTCAGAAGCCGGATTTATTGCCAATGGTGATATTATTGAAGTATTGGAAATTTTCGCGCTCAAAGAATTGTACGGTTTTAAATTTGCGAAGGTTAAAGTGCAGATGGTGGATTATCCGGATCAAAAACCGTTTGAAACAGTTTTATTATTGGATACAATAATGGCAGAAGCACCTTCACTTCCATATGAAGATAGTAATAGACTATATCTTGAAGTCCAAAAAGATTATGCTCATGAAAAGTCGAAATACAAGAAATACCTCGCCATAAAAAACAATACCTTCTTTAATGCCTTGCAGGTAAAATTTTCGTATGCCATCACCTGCCATAAATCTCAGGGAGGGCAATGGAATACTGTATTTGTAGAACAACCCTACCTGCCAAACGGAGTAGACAAGGAATATCTCAGGTGGCTTTATACAGCGGTAACAAGGGCCAAAACAAAGTTGTATTTAATTGGGTTTCGGAACGATTTTTTTGTTGGTGGGGAATAGTCTATATTTAGTGAAAGGATAGTCAGGGCTATTTCAGGAGGTACTTCTTTCAACAATGTAGGAGTTGATGTGCGTTTAAAATACTTAATGATCATAATGACATCTGAAACAATCATAAGCATTTTTTTAGGGATCGGCTTGGCGGCGTCAGCCGGATTTAGGGTTTTCCTCCCACTTTTTGCCCTGAGTATGGCGTCCTATTTCGGAATATGGGACCTGAATGATAATTGGGAATGGATCGGTAGTCTGGCTTCGGTACTTACCCTTGGCGTTGCTACTGTAATTGAAATTTTCGCCTATTTCATTCCCTGGGTTGATAACCTTATGGACGGTATAGCAATTCCGCTTGCAGCCATTGCAGGAACGGCTGTAATGGTTTCCACTATAGCCAATTTGGATCCTGTTGTTACCTGGTCCCTGGCTATAATAGCCGGGGGTGGGGCAGCCACTGCTATAAAAGGGGCCTCTGCCACCGGCAGGTTGGCAGCCACTGCTACTACTGGCGGTATTGGAAACCCTGTAGTATCCGTGGTGGAGACCGGTACTGCCGCTGTAGTCTCTGCGGCTTCAATATTTGCTCCGATCATTGCCGCGGTTTTGGTTATCATCATTTTGATTATCATCTTTGTAATCTATAGAAAATTAAGACCCAGAGTAAATACCTAATCATTAATTCTTGTGAATCAATGAATATCATAGCAATGATACCAGCGCGGTATGCGGCTTCCAGATTTCCCGGAAAACTTATGCAGGACCTGGCGGGGAAACCGGTTATTGTTAGAACATACGAGGCGGCCCTGCATACACAATTATTCGAGGAGGTTTACGTGGTGACCGATAGCGGCGTTATTCATGATACTATCGTCGCGGAAGGCGGAAAAGCGCTGATGAGTGTAAATGAGCACGACTGTGGCAGCGACCGGATAGCTGAGGCCGTAATGGATATGGATGTGGATATTATCGTTAATGTCCAGGGAGATGAGCCTTTCACAAATAGGCAAAGCCTTGGAGCTGTTTTGGATGTTTTTGAAAATGATACCCGGCAGGAAATAGACCTCGCATCCCTGATGACAAGGATTTATGATCCTGAAGAGATCAATAATCCAAATACAGTAAAGGTTATAGTGGATAACAGGAATTTTGCCCTTTATTTTTCAAGATCACCCATTCCTTACGCAAGATCCGGGTCAGCGGATATTCCATATTACAAGCACAAGGGAATATACGCTTTTAGGAAACGGGCTTTAATGGACTTCAGGCAATTGCCTATGCAATCTTTGGAGGCAGCTGAAAAAATAGAAGCAATCAGGTATCTTGAATATGGCAGGAAAATAAAAATGGTTGAAACTCAGGTTAGGGGAATAGAAATAGACACCCCGGAAGATCTTGAACGCGCTAAGGAGGCATGGAGTTAGATTTTAGTGGTATACACGTAATTGGTTTTGATGCCGATGACACCTTGTGGGTAAACGAAACCTATTTCAGGGAGGCAGAGGAAAAATTTGCTTCCCTTTTGGAAAATTATGAAACCAAGAATAAAGTAGATCAGGAATTGTTTAAAATGGAAATGAAGAACCTGGAGCTTTATGGTTATGGTATTAAGGGTTTTGTGTTATCTATGATAGAGTCTGCGCTCGAATTATCAAATAATAACATTCCACAAACAACCATTTCCAAAATATTGAATCTTGGTAAAGAGATGATATCTCGGCCGGTGGAAATTTTAAATGGAGTGGAAGAAGTGCTCAAAAGACTGGAAAAGAACTACAGACTGATTGTGCTGACCAAGGGCGATTTACTGGATCAGGAAAGGAAATTAAAGCGTTCCGGACTCTCCAAATATTTTCATCATGTTGAGGTATTAAGCGATAAAAAGGAAGAAAATTACAGCAGGTTGTTGGAACACCTTGAAGTTCCCGTTAAGGAGTTTCTTATGATCGGTAATTCTTTAAGATCCGACGTGCTGCCACTTGTAAATATAGGAGCCCAGGCTATTCATGTTCCATTTCATACCACCTGGGCCCATGAAGAAGTATCACTCGGTGATCAAACAAATAACCACCTTACCGTGAACAAAATAACAGAGATACTAAAGTACCTGAATTAATACTATGGAGTTAAATAAAGAAGTTGGGTTAAAGAGAGCGGCCAAAAAGGTGAATAGAAAGTATCGCAACTTTCCCATGGTTCCCCGGGTGGTTTTTGGCGCAGGGAGTTTTGATCAATTAGGTGAGATACTTATGCCGCATAGAAAAAATGCAGATGCCCCGATTTTGTTCCTTATTGACAACGTGTTCGAAGGAAAACAACTTGCTGGCCGAATCCCACTTATTTTTAATGATCAGATCATCTTTATCTCCGCAGATGAAGAACCCAAAACGGAGCAGGTAGATGCTTTAGTCGCGAGAATACTAGGCGAATATTCCGAACTTCCATCAGGAATAGTGGGGATAGGCGGCGGTACATTGTTAGATCTTGCAAAAGCAGTAGCCCTAATGCTCACAAATAAAGGAAGTGCTGCGGATTATCAGGGTTGGGACCTGGTCCGCAAACCATCCGTTTACCATGTGGGGATCCCTACTATAAGTGGTACCGGGGCAGAGGTATCCAGAACAACTGTTTTACTGGGGCCAACAATGAAGCTCGGTATAAATTCGGATTTCACCACGTTTGATCAGGTTATCCTGGATCCGGAACTCATAAAGGGGGTGCCTAAGAATCAATGGTTCCACACAGGGATGGACTGCTATATTCATTGTGTGGAATCACTCAAGGGTACCTATTTAAATGCTTTTAGTCAGAGTTATGGAGAGAAGGCCCTGGACCTTTGTAAAGAAGTTTTTCTCAAAGAGCCCGCCCCCGCAGAATCAAGGGATAAACTTATGATGGCCTCCTGGCATGGGGGAATGAGCATTGCCTATTCCCAGGTGGGGGTCGCCCATGCCATGAGTTACGGCCTTTCCTATGTTCTCGGAGTAAAGCATGGAATAGGCAATTGTTTGGTTTTTCAACATCTAGAAGAATTTTATCCGGAGGGCGTGGCCCTGTTCCATAAAATGAGGACGAAGCATGGTATTGAATTGCCCGCCGGGGTTTGTGAAGACCTTAATGATGATGATTTGGAAACCATGATCTGTGTTGCCCTAGGGATGGAGCCACTTTGGGAAAATGCAATTGGGAAGGACTGGCGGAGGACAATAACGCCGGAAAAGCTGAAATCCATCTACAAGAGAATCTAGTGTGGTGTCAACACTATTTTAGTCAGCCCAAACCTTGTTCTTTTTCACCTGTCCTACGTTAAAAAATATTTCCGTAGCTGCGGCTATGCAAAGATTTTTGCCTTGGCCAGATAAAAAATTAAAGCGGCTTAACCGACACACTAGCCTTGACACCACGCTAGTATGTGGCGATCGTCATTGCGAGGATACCCGGAAAAATTAACGGTTCTCCGGTTCTGGGTTTTAATCGAAAAGAATTCAATAAATAAATAACCTGATAATCAGCAATCGATAAACATTAATTTTCAGATGCATACCCTGGCCAAGTTTATTTATTTTAAGATCCTGGGGTGGAAATTAGTTGGTGTTTTTCCAGACATTCCAAAATGTGTTGTAATTGTGGTTCCCCATACCAGCTGGGTAGATTTTTTTCTGGGGCTTCTTGTGCGCAAGGTTATAAATAAAGAGATAAACTTTATTGCTAAAAAGAGTCTGTTTATTGCTCCTTTTGGTTGGTATTTCAGATGGATCGGAGGCGCTCCGATAGATAGAAGCAAAATCGGCGATACCGTAACGGCGGTGACCAGAATATTTAATGCCCGGGAAGAATTCAGATTAGCTTTGTCTCCCGAAGGTACCCGAAGAAAAGTAGCCGCCTGGAAAACAGGGTTCTATTACATCGCCCGGGCTGCAAGGGTTCCCATTGTGATGGTGGCATTTGATTTTGGAAAGAAACAGGTGAAAATTTCGGGCGCCCAGATCTCTACCGACAACAAAGAGGCCGATCTTAAAAACTATCAACAATTCTTTGCCGGGGTAAAGGGCAAAGTGGCTGAATACAGTTATTAGGTTTTCTTCAAAGATTTTTTAGGTTCAGGATCTTCTTTCTTTTTCGTATTGCCGGGGAAAACCAGATTAGTGCTTGAGTAGCTAGATCCGAAGGTAACTGCAGCGGTATAAACCTGATCAATAGCGTCTAGCACCTGATGCGCCGAGAGTTCCCGTAACGGATGGGTAAACACAGACCAGATGATCTCATCGCTTAAGGCATACTTCACGTCCAGGGCCGAATGGAAATTGGCAACCAGTGCATTCAACAATTGTTCATCATCCAGTTTCTCCCTTTTAATAACGGGCGAGATGATCCGCATACGGTTGGCATTTTCATCATAGATACAAACCAGCGGTTTTTGCCTGTACATAAACTGAAAGGCATTGCCGTTATTTTGCAGCGTATCGGATACCTGTACAATTAGCTCCTTCAGTTTATCGGGATTCATTTCCTGGGCACTCAACATGCCGGTGCCAAGATAGATCAAGGTCATTATAAGAAGCCAATGTCGCATTAAAATTGTCTAAATCATTCGTCGGAAGATCCTTGAGAGCTTACAAGATACATATAAATCACCACGATTGTAACGATCCAAGAATAATGCTGGGAATGATTCGCAATTTTTAAAAAAAAGTGAACCTTTTCGAAAAAACTACGTAGGTAATTTTAGGTAACACCTACTTTATTAACGAAAACGCTAGATAAAATGAAAAAAAATGCTACCCTAAGCAAGGGACTGGTAGCCCTTGCTCTTTTTGGCTTTCTGGCTTGCGAAAACAACGACGTGATGTCTACAGCCGAAGAAATGCCTGAATTGATGCCCGACGCTGACAGACGCGCGGAATTGTATGTAACCAATAATTCCGATGGCAATATTGCGAAATACGATATAACCGCAGGAACATCAATTAGCCTTGAAACGTCCTCCGGGGCGGCAGAAGGGATTTATTATGATGCCGCGGAGGATATTGTTTATCAGGCTTCACGTTCTGCTTTGAGAATAGATGCCTACACAAACGTTAGTACCTTTATGGAAGACGTGGGGGCAGGAGAAGCTTTTAGCAGTTCCGCCGATCTCGAAAGCCCCAGGGAAATTGCCGTTAATGGAAATTCCTTTGTCATCTCCGATAATGGTTCCAACAGATTTTTCGTCTATGAGCGAAGCGGAGACGGTTTTTTATTGGTAAATACCTTCGATATCCCATTTCCGGTTTGGGGAATAACCCTTAAAGGAAAAGATCTTTACGGTGTGGTCGATACCACAGGGGATCTGGCCGTATTTTACGATTTTTTGTCCAACACTACCGATGGAACATTAACACCGTCTAAAAGAATCAGGATTGAAGGGATCGTAAGAACGCACGGATTGACATATGACGGAACGGACGATGTTATGGTGATGACAGACATAGGGGATGCCGCGAATGCCAATAATGATGGCGCCTTCATAGTAATTAATGATTTTGGTTCTAAATTTGATAAACTTTCCGATGGCGATAAATTAACCGCCAGCCACCAGATCCGGGTGGAAGGGTCGTCTACTATGCTCGGAAATCCTATTGATATTGCATATGATTCAGAAACCAACGCCGTTTATATTTCCGAAGTGGGGAACGGGAAAGTTTTAGGCTTCACCGCCTACAGCAGTGGAGGTGATATTGCGCCTTCTTTTCAGGAGGATCTTGCGGCCCCTTCATCAGTTTATTTTTCCAGCGACGAGACGGATGGCAATACAGGAAATGAAACCGTTGGTTTAAGAACGGAACTATATGCCAACAGCACTGCCAGTGGCGACGTGCTCATATATGATCTTGAAGGGGGTACCGTCAAAACCATAACCTCAACCTCTACCTCTTCAGAAGGGATTTACTATTCCGGGCTCAATGATGCCGTAATACACGCTTCGAGATCCGATTTAACCCTGGAATACTATTCCGGTATATCGGGTACTATGGATGGCGATATGGTGACGGCCGACTTCAGCAGTACCGCGGATCTTATAAGCCCAAGAGAAATTGCCGTATACGGCAAGACAGTCGTTGTTTCTGATAATGGTGAGAACAAATTTTACGTATACACATTTACCAATGCTGCCTTTACCTTGCAAAATATATTCAAAATAAACTGCAATTTATGGGGAATCACTTTTATGGGAGATGATCTTCTGGCGGTGGTCGATAAAAGTAGCGATCTGGCCGTTTTCACTGATTTCCTTTCCAACACTACCGATGGCGTTATAGCCCCGGACAAACAAATTACAATTGAGGGGATAGTAAGAACCCATGGAATAACCTATAGTGCCTCCGATGATGTCCTTATAATGACAGATATCGGGGATGCTGCCAACACTACTGACGATGGAGGTTTTCAAATCATCAAAAATTTCAGTACCCGGTTTGAAGGTACCGATAATGGCGGCACCATTGCTCTGGGCGATCAGGTAAGGGTGGCCGGTTCGGAAACCCTTATGGGCAACCCCATCGATGTTGCTTACGATAACAGAACAAAAGCAATTTATGTTGCCGAAATTGGCAATAGTAAAATCCTTGAATTCAAGAATGTAGGTGATTCAGGAGGAAATATTGCACCTACCGGGATACAGGATTTTCCATCAGCTGCTTCTGTATACCTGTACAGCAATTAAAAAATATTTAATCGGGGGATTTAATCAATGGGAAAGGGTCTGTGGCCATGTCATGGGCTCTTTTCCGGTTTTAAAAAACCCCGCAAGGATAGTTTAAGCCGAAAGGACTCCGATAGGTCATGGGGACGGTGAAATAGTTCTGCCGAGTTTGTCGCATCACCTCTATGCCCGCCCGTATCCGAGCGGCACGTTCGGGCGGGGCTTGCCCGCAGGTCCATGTGGGACGGGCCCAAAGAACGGTCGCCCGCCAGAGGCGGGTAAACTTTCAAGAAATTTTTTAGTTCTCCTCAGACGTCGTTGTCTTTGCTGAAATCATGAACTTGCCCACCATACGGTCCCACGAATATATCGAGCTTAAAAGCATATTAGAACTCAGAGTTATTTGACAACTGGGCTGGGATGTCCATAGGACTAAATAATAAATGGCCTGTAACGCGATAGCCTATTTCTATTTTACCCCTTCTTGAAACTTATGGATCTACGATCCAAAATGAGTAGGTTTATTTCTATTATTTTATCCATAAAAATAACTGCCCGGGTTTCAGGAAAAATATCCCTTCCACCAATTATTTTGTGATACCCCCTCCCAAACCGATACTACAAGCTCGAAGTAAAATATAGTAGCTTTTATGATATAAATACTAGAAAAAAGTAGGAAAATAAATCGATTTTTCACCTTAGTCCGACACTCTTTCCGGTCTTGAATTTCCCGGCGATTTGTATGCCTCAATAGATAGGGCTTCCGAAACCTGTTGAGCGGCCAAATTATGGTGTCATTGATCGGATATATTTGCCGTTTGTCGATTAATTGGTGCATCCGTATTCTTTAGAAACTTTTTGGATAATATTTGAAATGTTAAAAAGTTGAGGCAATCTCAGTTTCAAATATTGCTCTTTTTATACTTTCGATCTCATGCAATACATCTTGTAGGAATTGAAACCTAGTTAGATTTAATATCCCTAATTAAATTCTTGGCGATTTAAACCCCAAATCCCTGTGAGTTAACATGGTTATGCTAATATCCAAATCAATTTTGTATGGGGAAAAATTACATCACCTATAAATCCCGAAATTCCTTTTTTTCTTTATTCGATGCGTTTCATGTATTCGTAATGGAATTCTTTGTGCTATATAATGTACACATTCCCCTCATCAAGTATCAAGGCGCGAACGAGAGGATATCGTTTTTCAATCAGATACCTGTAATAATACGCTTATAACCATCAAAATAAGATAAACACTATACTAATATAATACTCCACAAATTATGCAGCCAACCACACCGAATTTTCCGACTGAAAAAAGTGGATTCATCCAGGCTATTCACGGTAAACTGAAGGAACTTTGTGTTCACCGGGATAGAAATGGAAATGAAACCCCTTCCGAAGGGTGTAATCTCAGCCTAAATCGCATTTGGCAACTGGCTGTTCTGTTCTTTTTGACACTGGGATCAGTTCAATCCGTTCATGCTCAATCCGATTTTGTAAGCGACCCTTTGGCGCCTACGGTGGAAGTGGGCACGCCTTTGTCTATTGTAATAAAAGTTGATATTACCGGTGGAGCAGTGGACGGAGCTGAGGTGCATCTGGATTTTGATGAGACGCTTCTACAGGTCACTTCCCTGACGGCATTGTCATCTGGACAGCTGCCTTCTGTTCTAATACCGGCAACCTTCGATAATGGGGCCGGTACCATAGACTTTGCGGCTGGAGTGTTGGGAGCCCAAAATTCCATAAGTCAGGACTTCGATTTTCTCCAAGTTAATTTTAGCACCCTTGGTACGGGAAGTACGGTGATCAGCTTTAATACCGATTTTCCCAGGAGAACCAATATCACCGGTGGCGGAGTTAGTGTTTTGGGCACCGCTGCCAGCGTTCCGGTAACAATTAACGGAATAGACACGCCACCAATGGTCAGCATAACTGCCCCGTTGGACGGTGAAAATTTTGTGGCGGGTAGCGATGTTCTTGTTCAGGTAGATGCTGTTGATAATATCGGGATCGTGCAGGTAGAACTCTTTGACGATACTACAAGTTTGGGCGTAGACACCACGTTTCCATACAGTTTTGCTCTCAATAATATTGCAGCAGGTTCGTATAATCTGACCGCGGTGGCAGCCGACGCCAATACCACCACTACTTCGGCTCCGGTATTAATAACTGTCACCAACCCGGTAGACAACCCACCATTGGTCAGTATTACTTCCCCTGCGGCCGGATCCGATTTCCCTGAAGGTACAAACCTGACCGTTGAGGTAAGTGCTTCAGATGATACCGCGGTAACACAGGTAGAACTCTTTGATGGAACGACCAGTCTGGGGATCCTTACAGCAGCACCTTACGACTTTGTCCTGAACAACCTTTCCGAGGGATCCTATAATCTGACGGCAGTGGCATCGGATGCCAACACTGACACCACTTCAGATCCTGTAAACTTTACGGTAACGGCGGCAGATACGAGTCCTGTGGTCACCATGGCGGCAACTGCCTCAGTAAGTGAGGGAGGCAATTTAAATATCCCACTTTCCATTTCGGACGATGACGGAGATAACCTGACAGTAACAATTACTTCAGTTTCTAACGAACCTCAATTATTGCAGTCAGCAAATAGTGGTAAACAGGTAGACCCTTTTCCGACCACTGCAGATGGATTTTTCATCGAAAATAACACGGCAAACAGCGGAGGATCATACATTTCAAACCTCGATTTTAATCCCGTTTTTGGGGATGGTGGAGGAGCCAATGGAGACGGCAACGGCGTGTACACCATCACTGTTCAAGCGGATGATGAGGACGGAAATTCAATTTCAGCCGAACTAACCCTTACCGTAAATGATGTAGCTCAGCCAATATCCTCAACTAATTCAACAAGAATAGAAGCCGAATCCTTCGATAACCAAGGACCTGGCAATACAAGTCCGGGCAATACCAGTGACAATAAGGGTATAGGAGTTGAAATTGATGCCGGCTTCACTAATATAGGTTTTACCAATGTCGGGGATTTTATGGAATATGAAATCGACGTTACAACGGCAGGTACCTACCGACTCGACCTTTTCGTCGGGATTCCGAACGGATCAGCTGGATCTACAATGGATGTATCATCAGAGGGAAATTCGGTTGGGTCATTTACCGCCGTTGGAACCGGGGGGTTTGGAAGTTACCAAACGCAATCACTCAATATAATTTTACCTCAAGGGCTGCAAACACTGCAGTTTGAATGGACAGGTGGATCAGGATTTTTATTTAATATGGATTATTTTGATATGACCTTTATCCCGGGAGCCAACACTCCCCCAAGTATAGAAGCCATTGCGGATATTCAAGTAGATGAAGGAAACCAGGTGAATGTTACAATACAAGTCAATGATGACAATGATCCTTCCGCTGCTATAGTAATTTATGACAAAAGTGTTCTAGGTACCAATAATCCTTTTACGCCTGGTACAACTGTTACAGCCACTGCTTATACCTTTACGGACAACGGAGGGGGAAGTTATACCCTGAGCTGGCCTACCGTTGACGGTGACGGCCGTTCCTATGAAGCAAGAATCACCGCCAACGACGGCGTAAATACCCCGGTGGAAGAAGTTTTTACGATCGATATTGCCCAGGACATTCCGGATACCATTTTGGCAAGAACCTTTAGCGACCCGTTACCCTGGTATGGAGGCAATCCGCAAGCTCCTTTTACCGTATCCATCGAAAATGAGACTGCAAAAAATATCGGATGGATTGATCCGGGAGAATTTGTGGAATACCTTATTGATGTGCCCAGTGCGGGCGTCTATGATGTTCAGTTTTTTGCCGGAAAGGGCAATGGGGGTACGCTGACCGTTACACTTTCCGAAGAAAACGGAGGTGGATTTGCTCCGATTGGATCTTTTGGGGCTACCCAAACAGGATGGCAAACGTATGTACCATACGAATTTCAGGTGAGCTTTGCAAATGCGGGAGTACAAACCTTGCGTCTCGACTTTTCGGGATCAGGGGGTGTAAATATTCGCGATTTCAACTTTACTGTTAATTCCGATAACCAGACCCCTGTAGTAACCATTACCGCGCCCGCGGATGGTTCTGCCTTCGAAAGTGGCAGTTCCCTGGGTTTTACCGGGACTGCAAATGACTTTGAAGATGGTGATCTAACTGCCGGTATTGTATGGAATTCCAGTATTGACGGGGATTTTGGCACCGGTGCCACTGCAAATGGCTCTTCCCTGAGCGTTGGAACGCATATTATCACTGCTACAGCAACCGACAATGACCCCAGTCCAGAAACAGGGACGGCAACAATAACAGTGATTATTGGTCAACCTGCACCTGAGTGTGATGTGGCATTCAGGGTAAATGCGGGCGGACCCGTTTATGCTTCGGCTTCCGGCGATTTTGAGGCAGATCAGTCGGCTGGCAATGCAGGAGGGAGTGCCCAGACCGGAACTCCGTCAGGCTATATCAATTTGACGCCTCCCGCAGTGGATAATACTTTTGGGTCCCCGGCCGCAATTTCCAATACAACCGGTTATCCCGACTTCCTGTTCCAGACAGAGCGCTGGAGTGATGCGGCTAATCCGAACAATATGCAATGGGCTTTCCCAACGGGCAATGGAACATTTGATGTAGACATCCTGTTTAATGAGAATTGGAGCGGGGAGATTGGTGCTCCGCGCGTTTTTGACGTCGAAATTGAGGGCGTACTGCAACTGGATGATTACAGGCCAAGTGTGGATGGCACTCAGGTCAATGTGGCTAAAGTAGAATCCTTCCAGGTAACCGTCACCGACGGAACACTGAACATACATTTCCTTCAGGGCACGCAAAATCCTGCTGTAAAAGGATTTAGTATTTGTACTGTTACTCCGGCGAATGACAGTCCGGAAGTGGCAATCACCACTCCGTCTAACGGTGCAACTATAACCAGGGGGCAAGATGTTACTTTAACCGGTACGGCGAACGACACGGAAGACGGGAACATCGCCGCAGACCTAGAATGGACCTCTTCCGATCCGCAATTCGTTCCAACTCCTACGGATGGAATAGGAGCAAGCATAACAGGGCAATTTGTTACTACGGGAAGTCAGACCCTCACGGCCAGTGTCACAGACTCTGGTGGGGAAACCGGGGAAGCAACAATTACCATAAACGTACCCGGGCCGGAAGTATCCTTCGCCGCCCCGGCCGAAAATGAAACTATAAACTGTACTACGGTAGATGTGGAGGTAACGCCGGTTAATGTATTGTTTGTCAATACAGAACATTTCCATTTTTACTTAAATCCTGACGATCCGAATAACCTGGATTACGATACCCGCATCTCCACTTTCAGTTCAGCTCCCGGCACCATCAATTTTACATTTGATGAGCTCAGTGGTGCATTGGCTGCAAATGGTAGCGGTAACGGCATTGTGGAAGGTGCAAATACGATAGTCGTTATAGTGGCTGCGCAGGACCACTCCGAGTTTACAAATCCGGAAGCCCGGGCTGTTGTCAACTTCACGGTAGCAACGCCGTCAATTGTGGACGTTAATACTACCGACCCAACGGATTGTAGCACGGATGATGGTACGATCACCATCACGGCTACCGGGAATAATCTTGAATACAGTATCGACAATGGGTCTACCTTCCAGGTGGGTAATAGTTTTACCGGATTGGCAGCAGGGACCTATGACATTGTAGTTCAGGAGGTAGGAGCGGCGAATTGTGTAGTAAGCGATACAGCTACCCTGACCGCCCCACAGGCCCCATCTATCACAAATGTTGCTTCAACAGATCCTACGGATTGTAGTGTAGACGATGGTACAATTACCATTACCGCTACAGGTACAGATCTGGAGTACAGTATTAACAATGGGTCTACTTTCCAGGCTGGTAATAGTTTTACCGGATTGGCGGCAGGTACCTATGACATTGTAGTTCAGGAGGCAGGAGCGCCGAATTGTACAGGAAGCGATACAGCTACCCTGACTGCGCCGGCGACACCCATAATTATTGACGTGACAGCTACAGATCCGTCGGATTGTAATGTAAATGATGGTACTATTATCATCACGGCTACCGGGACCGATCTTTTATATAGTATAGACGACGGAACAAATTTTGTAGCCAACAACACATTTACCGACTTGCCGGCGGGCACTTATGGTATAGTTGTTCAGGAAAACGGCGCAGCAAATTGCGCGACGAACGATACCGCAATATTAATTGCTCCTGAGGCCCCATCCATTACAAATGTTGCTTCAACAGATCCGACGGACTGTAATGCAGATGATGGCACAATCACCATAACCGCCAATGGTACCAACCTTCAATATAGTATAGACAATGGTGCTACCTTCCAGGCTGGAAATAACTTTATCGGTCTGGCTGCAGGCACTTTTAACATCGTTGTTCAGGCAAATGGCGCAGCAAATTGTACGGATAATGACTCGGTAGCCCTTACAGCGCCAACTGCGCCTGTGGTAGCGAGTATTGATTTTACGAACCTGACAGATTGTGGCCTTAATGATGGCACTATTACGATCAATGCAACGGGCAACGACCTTTTATTCAGTATAGATGACGGGCTTAATTTCCAGGCCGGAAATACTTTCGATGGACTATCAGAAGGCATTTATGCTATTGTTGTTCAGGAAAACGGAACCGCAAATTGCACGGCTACAGATACCGTCACACTGATCGTAGAGGATACTACTGCTCCGGTCATTACCTGCCCTGCAACTGTTACGGTTACAAGCAGTAATGGCAGCCCGGTGGTCATTGAAAATTTACCAACGGCTACGGCAACGGACAGTTGTGATACAACCCCCACCATTACGGGAATCCGAAGCGATAATGCCGCCTTGACCGATCCATATCCGGTCGGTCAGACCATTATCACCTGGACAGCTATAGACGATGAGGGCAATGGCTCACAATGTGCTCAGACGATCTCTGTAAACTTTACGGCCTCGACAGGCAATGATATTGTTTCCTTTACCATTCCAGGGCAGGTAGGTTCTACCGATATCGATCCGGTTAACCATACCGTACAACTGCTGGTATCTTTCGAAACAGGCCTCACCGGATTAGTCCCGGCGATTGGAGTATCAGAATTTGCCACCGTTAATCCAACAAGCGGGCAGGCACAGGATTTTGTTGCCCCCGTTACCTATCAGGTAACTTCACAGTCCGGCGCAACCCAGGATTGGGAGGCTAGCGTATCCGTAGAACCGGATACCACGGATCCCACAGTAACTTGCCCGGCAGACATCACGGTTAATAATGACCCGGGTCTATGTGGTGCTGTAGTTGATTTTATGGTGGCTGAGCTTTCTGATGATCGCCCGGGAGTAACTGCTTCCGCCTCACCTGCAGGAGGATCTTTCTTCCCTGTTGGAACCACAATCGTTACCATAACGGCTTTAGACGCGGCCGGAAATACCGCTCAATGTACTTTTGACGTAACTGTTAACGATACCGAGCCTCCGGCAATAAATTGTCCCGGCGATGTAAATGTCCAGGGGGGCAGTAATGGTGAAACAAGCCTGGCGGATTATACCGTTTCAGCCACCACTTCTGACAACTGTCCCGGCTTCACTGTTATCCAGAGTCCGGCTCCGGGTACAACCATTTCGGGTACCACGGAAGTGATACTTACTGCCACTGACACATCTGGTCTTACGGGCAACTGTTCATTTAATGTAACCGTTGATCCCATTGGACCAACACCGTCACTTGCCATTACCCCGGCTTTCGTGTCCATTAATTTGCCCGAAGGAGGTACGAGTTCAGTAGATTATATAGTCGATTCCAATAACGGCAGTAGTTTACCAACACCGGCGGCCATGACTTTAGTTGATGATGATACCGGCCTGGCGCCAACATGGGTAGCCACCACGAGTGCCGCCAACCAAGGGACACCATATGAGCTCGACTTTAATACTGCCGGCCTTGCGCCGGGGACCTATGAGGCAACGCTCACTGCCGGCCCGGTAGCAGGCTATAACGATGCCAGTATACCGGTAACCCTGATGGTAGATGCAGTTCCCACGGTATTGTCCGTAACGAGCTTTACCTTAGTGAATGCGAGTAACGACCAGGACATTGTAACGCTTAATAATGGTGATCTGATAGACATTACAGCCCTGCCAACCACCAATCTTACTATTCGTGCGAATACCACTTCGGACGTCGAAAGCGTTAGGCTGGTTCTTAGCGGTGCCAAGAACAAAGGGCAGACTGAAAACGTTGCGCCCTACGCGCTCTACGGTGACAATGCGGGTAATTATGCCGGCAGTACTTTTATACTTGGAAATTATACAATAACGGCCAGCCCGTATTCCGGTGGAAACCTCGGAGGAACCCTTGGAACACCGCTTACAGTAAGTTTTCAATTGGTTGATGAAGATCCTGCCTGTGCTAATTTCGATGCGAGCATAGTCACCTCCAATCCCACAACCTGTGCAGGAAATCAGGGAACCGCTACAGTCACGGCGAGCGGGGCTACAGCACCGGTCACTTACAGCTGGAGTCATAACAGCAATCTGAACTCCAGTGCAGTCACAGGATTAATAAAAGGAACATACAACGTAACCGTTACAGATGCCAATCAATGTTCCAAAATACTGTCATTTACCCTTACCGATCCACCCTGGCCAAATGTTAATCTCGCTTCTTTTGCAAGCGTTCTTGTGACTGACCCTGCTTTTTCATTAGGCGGCGGATCACCAACTGGAGGAAACTTTAGCGGTGTGGGAGTAAGTAGTAATGTCTTTACACCATCCACCGCAGGTTTAGGCACGCACGCTATCACCTATACTTATACAAATCCAACAACCGGGTGCACTAGTAGTGCTGTTAAGAACATCACCGTAAATTCGCCTACATCTAACGCTGCCCTGGTGGTTTTAGATGCAAATACGGATCAACCGCTCTTTGCGCTTACAGATGGTTTGGTAGTGCAGAAAGGCAATGTGCCCTGGGGGATTATTTACAATCCCAGTTTGAATCCGAAAGGAATTTTCTTCAGGCTCACAGGGCCGATAAACCACACTCAGGCGGAAGGGTCTTCAGCTCCGTTTTCTGTCTTTGGTGATATAGGTATAAACGTTCAGGGTAGGGACTTTCCCGTCGGCACTTATAGGTTAGTCGGCAACCCTAGTTCTGGCGCTACCGTTACGGTTAATTTCACAGTTATTGACGGCCCTCCGGGAAATCAGTCTCCGACGGCTGTAGCGAGTGGTACCGTAGATCCTTCCGTACCTTTTAAGATAAATTTCACAGGCGCGGCATCTACGGACAATGATGGATCAATAGTAGAATATTCCTGGAATTTTGGAGATTCAAATACGTTCGTTTCCAGCCAACCGACCACTTCTCATACCTATATTTCGGGAGGCAACAAAACAGTTACCCTCACAGTGAAAGATAATCTCGGAGCTACCAATGGCGCAAACATTGTAGTAAATCCAATAGATCCAAATGATATTGACAGGGTTGAAAGCTTCACGCTTATTAATCCGGCCGATGATACGGATAGATTTGATTTGTCCAATGGTGATATTATCAATGCCAATGATTTAGCTGGCGTGGGTATCAATATCCGGGCAAACACTCTTCCGCGCGAGGTTGGAAGTGTCAAATTCGTACTTACGGGAACAGCTTCCAGAAACTGGACCGAGTCCTTTGCCCCTTATGCCTTATTCGGGGATCTTGGGGGCGTGCCGCCCGATTACGATCAGGGAACGTTGCCAAACGGCTCCTATACCCTAACGGCAACCCCTTATAGTTCGGCCGGCGGTAATGGAATAGCCGGAACTCCGCTGACTGTACAATTTAGTATTGTTCAGCAGACATCTACGGCCAAAACAGTGATAAACACCATGAAAATAACGCCGAACCCCGCAGATCGAAACACCACCTTGGTATTCGACTCGCCTGCACCCTTAAAAGATGTGCTCATCTATGACGTCACTGGAAAATTGATAAAACAGATGAAAGCGGATGATTCCAGGGATGTTGGAGAATACTTATTACAGGTCCAGGATCTGCCTACAGGCACTTATTTTGTGAGGATCCGGGACGCCAAAGGAGTAGAGTTCCAGCAGCAAATGGCGATAAAACGATAGTGAACAGGGGATTTAAAAGAACATGAAAATGAAAAACCACCAATTATACAATAGCCAACCGAATGTTGCCGTATGGGGCAGTGCCACGATTGGAAGTGATTATAGAACGCACTTGAAATGGGTGCAGATCGCCCTGATTTTAATCGGAATACTGACCATCAGTATCGGCCGGCTTCATGCCCAGGCATTCGGTCAGAGTAATCTTAATTTTAATGGAAATGGGGGCGTCAACCAAGCTACTTCGTTGATGTATGGGCCAGACGGGAGACTGTATGTCCTCAGCCTTAATGGGACGGTAGATATTTTTACCGTAGTTAAGAACGGGAGTAACGATTATGTGGTTACCGCCTCAGAGGAGTTATTAAATGTAAAGAATATTCCCAATCACAATGATGACGGAAGTTCCAACAGCGGTAATAACAGGGAGGCTACAGGTCTTACGGTAGCAGGCACGGCCGCTAATCCTGTGATCTATGTTACTTCCAGTGACTCCAGGGTCGGAGGCCCCGGCGGGGATCTGAACCTGGATACAAACTCAGGCGTCATTACCCGGTTTAGCTGGAATGGGAGTGCATGGGTGGTTGTAGACATTGTAAGGGGACTGCCTCGTTCAGAGGAAAATCATGCTACCAACGGACTGGAGTTTGTAACCGTTAGCGGAACGGATTTCCTGATCGTATCCCAGGGAGGGCATGCGAATGCAGGGGCACCCTCGGATAATTTTGCCTGGACAACGGAATACGCTTTGTCTGCAGCCATACTATCCATAAATCTCACTATGCTCGAAGGCATGACCATCAAACCTGATGGCTCCAGGCAGTATATTTACGATATACCTACACTCGATGATCCTAGCCGACCCAATGTGGGTCCCACTGATCCCGACGAGGTAGGTTACACCGGTATGGACCAGGGTGATCCCTGGGGGGGAAATGATGGCTTAAACCAGGCCATGCTGGTTCCCGGCGGTCCGGTACAGATATTTTCTCCCGGATACAGAAATAGTTATGACCTGACAATAACGCAGAGCGGAGCCGTATATATTACGGACAACGGCGCTAATGGCGGGTGGGGCGGCTTACCTGAAAATGAAGGTACGGCCAACGTTACGAACAATTATGACTCCAGCGAACCCGGAAGTAATTCCCCGACGGCCGATGGCGAGCAAGTGAATAATGCTGATCATCTTACCATGGCCACAGAGAATATTCAGGCCTATACTTTTGGCAGCTTTTATGGAGGGCACCCTGCGCCGATTCGCGCGAACCCTGCGGGAGCCGGATTATATACCAATCCCTCGGCAAATAGCACAACTGATGCAGTATTTAGAACATTGATCTATGATCCGGATGGCTCCAGGGGGGCGGGTTATACTACAATTGCGGCTATCGCCCTCCCCGCAAACTGGCCACCTGTACCTGTAGCAATGGCCGATGTGGCCCAGGCCGACTGGCGGGGACCTGGTATAAATAATCCGGATGGCCCCAATGATGTCATTGTTACTACCTGGAGCAACAACACCAATGGCATAGATGAATATACATCAACAATATTCTCGGGTTCCGAAAGTATGGTAGGGGATCTGATTGCCGGCAAGAATGGCGGCGTTCTAAAACGGGTGCAACTAAATGCCAATGGCAGCCTCTTAAATCTAAATGAAAGTTTTGCTTCCAACCTGGGGGGAAATGCCCTGGGAATTACTTGTAGTTCCGATACGGACCCTTTTCCTGGAACTATTTGGGTAGCAACGTTTAACAGTACTATTAAAGTATTAGAACCACAACCGACAATTGTATGTATTCCATTTAGGGATCCCGGTTTTGTAGATGATGATGATACCGATCTGGATGGTTATACCAATTTAGATGAGGTTCAAAACGGCACTGATCACTGTAATGGTGGTTCTCAACCCAATGATTTTGACAAATCTGCCGGAGGCACACTGGTCTCTGACCTTAATGATCCGGATGATGATAATGATGGGATTCTCGACGAAAATGATCCTTTTCAGTTAGGAGATCCGACGGATGCGGGCAGCGATGCTTTTAACTTACCGGTATTGAATGATCTCTTGTCTGATAATCCTCAACTCCAGGGATACCTTGGCCTTGGTTTTACCGGGTTGATGAATAATGGCGAAGCAAACCCCAACTGGCTGAATTGGTTGGATGTTGCAGGAGGGGGGCCTAACCCAAATGATATCCTGGGAGGCGCAGTGGGAGCAATGACCATGCAAATGACTGAAGGCACTGCCCTGAACGGGAATAACAGCCAGGATAAAGCCTTTCTATACGGAGTAAACGTGGATCAAACTTCCGGAGGATTTACCGTTACGGGCCGTCTTTTTAATTTTACCGATGGGCTACAATTATATGGCGCTTCTGCCCCTGTAAATGGAGAATTGGGCCTTTTTATAGGCGATGGAACACAGAGCAATTACATCAAATTTGTAATTAATCAAAACGGTTTACAAACGCTGCAAGAGATAGGCGACAGCGCGCAAACACCCATAGACCTTGTCATTACTAACGGAAATCGTCCGGCCAACGATATTATAATGCACTTTATTGTGAATCCGGCAACAGGCGTAGTTACATTGCAATATCAGTTAGATAGCGGTGCCATTCAGACCCTGGGGTCTATTACGGCACAAGGAGCTATTCTGAACGCAATTCAAAATAGCAATACCCCGCTTGCGGTGGGATTGATCGGTTCTTCGAATACAGCCGATGTTGAAGTAGAAGGTACCTGGGATTATCTGTATGTACAGGGAAGTAACCCCAGCATTCAGCAAACCATACCGGACATTTCAGAATTAATTGGGGCTTCTCCTACATCTTTTGACCTGGATAGTTATTTTAGCGATGATGGAGGAGACGCCAATTTAACCTATAGTGTAGTGGTAAACACAGATCCGGCTATTGGAGCAAGCGTTACAGGAAGCACCTTGGACATTACCTTTCCAGGCGTTGCAGCTACCAGTGATATTACTGTCCGTGCTACAGATACCGGCAGTTTGTTTATAGAACAAACCTTTACGGTAACCGTAGCGGACGAACCCGTTCCTATTTTGCGTATCCGTGCAAACGGCGCTACCCTTACAGCCACAGATGCGCCCAATCCTGATTGGGTCGGTATTACGGCCACCGGGGCGCAATCCGGAACTTTTAATGGTATTGGCTATAGTGTCAATACAGGTAATCATTCCACGCATAACATTCCAAACAGGGATGCCGGTGTGCCCTCCTACGTTCCCCAGGCGATTTTTGCCAATGAACGCTGGGATCCGGGAACGGCCCCGGAAATGCAATGGACCATTAACCTTCCCAATGGCAACTATGTGGTAAGGCTTTACATGGGTAACGGATTTGCCGGAACTTCCGCAATAGGACAGCGGGTCTTTGATATTTCCATAGAAGGTCAATTGGTCCAGAACGACCTGGATCTGGCGTCGGCATTCGGGCATCAGGTCGGCGGCATGCTGGAATACCCGGTTACGCTGACTGACACTGCTTTAAATATTCTCTTTGGACATGTAACTGAAAATCCATTGGTAAACGGCATAGAAATCCTTCAGATAGGCGGAGGTATTAACGTACCAATAGCTGTAGATCCGGTTGCGAACCAAACGAACAACCTGGGCGATTCACCCAGCTTTAACGTTACGGCGAGCGGAGGTGATCCTAACGAGAATTTTAGCTTTGTTGCTTCCAATTTTCCTCCCGGGCTGTCTATAGAGCCAACGAACGGTGCCATTTTAGGTACAATTTCAACCAATCCTAATGACGCCGGCCTCTATAATGCTTCGGTAACCGTAAGCAAACCATCTTCTTCGGCGGTAGTGGAAAATTTTACATGGAATGTTATTGATCCCAGCGCCCCTAACTCGGTAATATACCGCGTCAACACCGGAGGTGCACTGACCAGCTCAACGGATGCTTCTCCCGTTGACTGGGAGGAAGATCAGTCCGCAGCCAATGCCAATGGTACCGCAAGTGCAGGGACACCTTCACAATATGTCAATACCTCCGCCGAAGACGTAACTTTCGGAGCGGCTTTGCCTTCAGGATTTGTAAACAATACAGGTTATCCGAACAGTCTGTTTTCCACGGAACGCTATAATACGCTCCCAGTTCCTGACAACATGCAATGGGATTTCCCGCTTGCAAACGGCAGTTATACCGTAAACCTGATCTTTGCCGAAATATGGACCGGGGCTCAGGCTAATGGAACAAGAATTTTTGACGTTCTGATTGAAGGGCAATTAGAGTTGGATGACCTTGACCAGACCGCAACATACGGATGGGGTACTGCTGCGGTAGAAAGTTTCACTGTTAATGTAACAGACAGCAATCTCGATATCGATTTTATTATGGGAGTTCAAAATCCTAATATAAAGGCAATAGAGATCATTTCGAGCGCCCCACCGGTAAACGATTCGTGGACAAATATTACCAATGTAACAGAACATACCCCACGGCATGAAAATTCGGTGGTGCAGGTAGGGAACAGGTTCTATTTATTCGGGGGACGCGAGAATTCGGATAAGATAGATGTCTACAATTATCAGACAGATACCTGGACGGAGGCCGCATCCACAGCTCCCTTCCAATTCAATCACTTCCAGGCTACCGAATACCAGGGATTAATTTGGGTGATAGGTGCTTTTAAGGCAAATGATGGACCAAACGCCGGTCTGGATGAACCACCAGCCGATAATATATTTATGTACGATCCTATTACGGATACCTGGATCCAGGGCCCGGCCATTCCCGCTGGGCGTAAGAGAGGTTCTGCAGGGTTGGTATTGCACAACAATAAATTTTATGTCATTGCCGGAAACACTATTGGCCATAGTGGCGGCTATATTCCCTGGTTTGATGAATTTGATCCTGCAACGGGTACCTGGACACAATTAACGGATGCCCCTCGTGCCCGCGATCACTTTCACGCCTCCGTGATAGGAAATAAATTGTATGCTGTAGGCGGCCGTTTATCAGGTGGTCCAGGGGGTACTTTTGCCCCACTGATACCGGAGGTCGATGTCTATGACTTTGCCAACCCTGGCTGGTCTACACTACCCACGGGTTCCAATCTTCCTACTCCCAGGGCAGCTTCCGCCACGGTTAATTTTCAAGGTAAATTAGTAGTTATTGGTGGGGAAGGTAACGGCCAGGCCTATGTAAATACGGACGCTTTAGATGTTTCCACGGGAACCTGGACTGCCCTAGACGATCTTAATAACGCAAGGCACGGTACCCAGGCCATAGTTTCGGGTGACGGTATTTGGATCACTTCCGGTTCTCCCAACCAGGGTGGCGGAAACCAGAACAACATGGAGGTTTATGGCACTGATAATCCTACAGGTACCGCCCTTGTTGCCGGTTCCCTTAATGCTCCGGCCACTTTCACAGTACCGGCAGCCGATACGGAGACTATAGTACTAAGCAATACAGGGGGGAATCAGGGGATCTTCATCACTAATGTATCCTTTAGTGGGGCCAACGCTAATAATTTCAGCATAGTTGGCGGCACTAGTTTTCTCGTTCCTTCAGGAGGAAGCAGCTCTATTGTTGTGGCCCATACCGGAACGGCAGAAGGCGAAGTTGCTTCGCTGGATATTTCCTATGGAAGCGCTTCTACAACAAGTGTAAGCCTTACCAGCGGTCAGGCGGCATCGACAGTACTTTATCGTGTCAATACCGGCGGGCCTTTGACGGCTGCAGCTGATGCGCCTAATCCCGATTGGAGCGTGGACGAAGGAACCTTTGGGGCGGCACAAAACTCCCCTTATTTGACTGCAGCCACTACGCCAGGTGGAATTTACAGCCAAACCGCGGGCAGCGCATACCAGGGACCGATTGATGTGAGCCATCCTTCCGTTCCGCCCGGCACGCCAAGTTCGCTGTTTCAAACCGAGCGATTTGATGCTGGAGCTGCACCGGAGATGACATGGGCATTCCCTGTTGATCCCGGTACTGATGTGGAAGTCCGGTTATATTTTGCGGAATTATTCAACGGCATTACTGCGGCAGGGCAAAGAGTATTTGATGTTTCCGTAGAGGGAACTGTACCTGCTTCTTTCAATGACATTGATCCTTTTGGCACTGCGGGGGCGCTGGGTGCCATTATGGTGTCACATACGGTTACGGTAACAGACGGAACCCTAAATCTCGAATTTATCCATGGCGTGGAAAATCCGGCGTTGAAAGCGATAGAGATAGTGGATGTAAGTGGGGGGGCCTTAAATTCCGCACCTATAGTTACCAATCCCGGCACGCAGCAAAGTGTTGACGGAGAGGTAATAAACGTTCAGGTTGTTGCCTCCGATACAGAGCCCTGCACGGGATTAACCTATAGTGCTACGGACTTACCCCCGAGTTTGTCTATTGATCCTTTAACAGGCCTAATCACAGGCACTCTGGATGCCGGTACAGGAAGCGGAACACCGGGGGCTTTTATAGAGAGCAACGGTCTGGTGATCATGGAGGCGGAGACGGACTTCGTGGAGACACCTTCGGGCTGGAACCTGACACCTGGGACACCTACCTTCCTTACGGCCAGTACCGATCATTTTGGAAATACCAATGGGCAGACATTGACATACGATGTGGAGATCACTACCCCGGGGGTGTACCGTTTTCATGTAAAATCTGCCATTACCGGTAGTAGCAGTACGGAGGAAAACGATACCTGGTTTAAAATTGACAACACCCCGGACGTTCATTTCTTCTGTGTGGATGGAGGTACCCTTACAGGAACCCAACAATTCTTAAATGTTCTTGGCGGTTCTGATAACAGTAGAACCCTGTTCTACCCGGCGGGTAATGCCCAGGGCAGGCCAAATTTTAGCGGCTCAAACCCGGGTAATAGCGGATTTTTCAAGGTATACAAGAATAGTATTGCGAACAGTTGGTCTACCCAGACCATAGATAATGCTCCTAAACCAATATATGCCTATTTTCCGAATGCAGGTACCTTTTCTGTTTCCATGTCCGAGAGATCGGCCGGTCATAAAATAGACCGGATTGCACTTGCGCATTTGGAACAAGTGAGTACCGGGGTACCTACAGGCACCCTTAATGGTGCGGAATCCCAGCAGTCTGTAGGTGGCAGCCCCGGAGCTTCGGATAATAGCCCTTACAATGTAACGGTAACCGTCGCGGATGGTTGTACGCCACCGCTAAGCACCGAAATCAACTTTGTCTGGAATGTTACGGCTACCCCCATAGGCAATCCTGCGGCTAATGTGCAGGTTACTGCAGGCGGCGGATTGGGCGCTTCAACTTTTGGAGACAACTCCTTTTTGATCACCAATACCGGAGATGATAACATTGTAAATGTAACCATCAATTCGAGCACAGGGTTCTTGAGGGATGTCGTGTTTGACCCGGTAGGAACTGCGGGCGACAATACTGCCAAATGTTTAACGGAAGGCAGTAATTCCATTGGGGATGTGGGCATAACAGTTCCTGCCAATGGTGGCAGTGGAACAGACCCGGATTGTGTGAGTGTTTTTACTCAACTTCATAATGGGGCGGACAATGCCGAAGGGTATGATGTTCTTACAATGGATTTCTCGGATTTTAATCCGGGGGAAGCCTTTGCGTTTGGAGTTGATATGGATCCTACCTCTATTAAAGAAGATCAAACATCGGGTGATGCCGGCTCTATATCCGGCTTTGAACTCATAGGAACTACCGTATCCATAGAGTTTGCCAGCGGTGTTATCTACACTGTCAGCCTCTTTGATGAAGGCTCATTGGGTGGGTCTGATGCCGTAGTGGACGTAACCGGTAATGCATTGGTTGCTCCTTCAATAGCCGTGGACGGATCAGCACTGTCCCGTATAGTTCCTGTAGCCAATCAGGTTGTTCAGGTAACAGGCCAGCCTAATTCATCCGTTACTTTATTAAGGGTAGACGGCCGCCTGCATATTGATGCAGGAAATCCCGGTGCCGGTTATGATATCGATCCGTTTGAGGCAAATGAAGCCATGGCCAAGGAATTGTATACCATTCAATTGGATGGAGCCGGTCTTGGAACTATTCCTGTAGTCTTAACCCAGACTCCGGGAACGAGTGGGGCACCGGCTGGCGGTCTCAATCATTTCATAGCCGTTACCAACGGTCCAGGTGGTGAAAATAGCATTGCTTCGAATGTTATTGTATTGGAATTTGATCCAAATGTCGTCCTGGCACCATCTGCCCTGGTGGAAATCACCCCTGGCACAGCCTTGGGCGCCAGTACATTTGGAGGAAGCAGTTTTCAGATTACGAACACTTCTGCCGGAGGAGCTCAAATAACGAATATCACCATCGATTTAAGTACTGCTATTTTACCGGATATGGTCTTTGATCCCACCGGGGCCGGTGGGGATGCCACTGCAAATTGCTTCACTCCCAACAGCGGAGCAACCGCCGTTGGACTTATCGCCCCGACGGATCCATGTGCCGATCCATTTAGTCAACCCAGAAATGGAGGATTCGATATACTTAGTGTGGACTTTAATGGGTTCGATCCTTCAGAATTCTTTGCCTTTACCACAGATGTGGATCCGAATAGCATACAAGGTGTGGCCGGAGCGGGGAATGCGGGAGCGGTATCCGGTTATGAACTTACCGGGGCAACCGTTACAGTCACTTTTAGCGACGGTTCCACCTTAACAGGCAGTCTATACGAGGATGGCAGCCTGGGGGGAAGTCAGGCAGTAGTTGCCGAAAATGCGCCGGTAGCGCCTGCTATATCAGTTGTGGGGGTTGGCACTGGTCCTGCTACGGTGAATAGTCTCAATCAGACCGTGACCGTAACAGGTACACCCGGGGACAATGTTTCCCTGCTGGTCATGGATTCCAGGTTGTTCATCGCTTCCGGGGACCCACCCTTTAATGTACCCGATCCTACTTACTACGCAAACGAAGCTATGTCTGGAAAGACCTTGTTCACAGGCGAAATCGGAGGGGGAGGCACCATTGATATTCCAATTACCCTTTTGCAAACCCCTTCCGGGAATGCTACCCCGGACGGTGGGTTGAACCAGCTTATAGCGGTATCCTCGTCGGTACCCTATGCGGTAGACCAGCAGGTCAGCCAGACGTCGAATGTAATTACACTATTATATGCTCCTAATGCGGTTAGTTCGGATTTAACCCTGAACTATACACTGCAAGGCCGTACGGACCATACCATAGATCTCAGAGTGGATTTGTATGAGGTGGGATCATCCACACCCCTGTTGCAGTTAACACCTACGGGCGCTGCGGCCGGTGAGGCCACAGTGACGGGGATACCTCCCGGAACTTATGAATTAGCCGTTAAGTCGGCCAATCATCTGCAGCGGGTGCAGACAGTGACCCTGGTAGCGGGGGCAAACTCAGAGGTTATCCCGGAATTAAATGCAGGGGATGCCAATGACGATAATTTTGTGACATTGGAGGATTTCACCATTTTGTCGCAGACTTTTAATTTACAGACCGGGGATACAGGATTTGACCCCAGGGCCGACTTTAACGGAGATGGATTTGTAGCATTGGACGACTTTTCGTTGCTGTCTATCAACTTCAATACCGCCGGTGAAAATATACCTTAACTAACCAATGCAGTGAAACTGCTTCAGGCGGGGTACCTTATTCCTCTGGTCTGAAGTAGTTTTTTTGTAGTAAGTGAATGGACTTAACGGGCAAGTATCATTACGAATATAGGGTAGCTGTTCGCTATAGTTACTCTTTCATCGTATGATACACATTCTGCACGTCATCATCCTCTTCTATTTTTTCCAGTAGTTTTTCAACGTCCTCGGCTCCTTCCGGACTAAGTTCCTTGGTTATCTGAGGAATGCGTTCAAACCCAGAAGATAATATCTCAATATTCCGGGATTCCAGTTCTTTCTGGATGGCCCCAAAACTTTCAAAGGGTGCATAAATTAGTATTCCGTCGTCATCGACAAAAACCTCCTCTGCACCGTAATCTATCATATCGAGTTCCAGCTCCTCAGCATCTATTCCTTCCGCATCAATGCGAAAATTGCAGGTATGGTCGAACATAAACTCTACGGATCCCGAGGTGCCCAAACTCCCGTCACATTTATTGAAATAACTGCGGATATTGGCAACGGTGCGGGTATTGTTGTCTGTGGCAGTCTCAATTAAAATGGCAATTCCGTGCGGGGCATAGCCTTCAAAAATAACTTCCTTAAAATCCCCTTGGGATTTATCCGTAGCCCGTTTTATAGCCCGTTCAATATTGTCCTTGGGCATGTTAACCGACTTTGCATTCTGGATGACTGCCCTTAGCCTGGAATTGGCGTCTGTATCTGGGCCACCTTCCTTTACGGCCATTACGATATCCTTTCCTATCCGCGTAAAAGCCTTGGACATTGCTGCCCACCGTTTCAGTTTACGACCTTTCCTAAATTCGAATGCTCTTCCCATGGCTTAAGTATTTCCTGCAGACCGAAGGCAAATTTAGCAAATTTTGATAGCGAGGCAAGCTTAACAGAATACCGAATTTTCAGTACCAAATTCCCAATCGTCCTACATCTGCTACTTGGCAGGGAGAATTGATTCTGGGTTTATGAATTACGAAATTTGAAGATTATCCAATTTTTTATTTTGAAAATACAGGAATGCTATAATGTAACATAGGACATTGTTTGAATCGGACAGGTTGAATTTGGCATACTTCAAAATTGCAGAATTCTTTAAAATTTTCCGCGCAAAACCGTAAACTTTGAACCAAAGTAGCTTAATCCTTCCATATGGTAGGGCGGATGCCTATTCTCCTGTAAGGATTTGTTCAATGCTCCGGGCAAGTTTAAGATCTTTTTCGGTTACGCCGTTGGCGTCATGTGTGCTTAAACGAACATACAGTTTGTTATAGACATTGCTCCAATCCGGATGGTGGTTCTGTGCCTCACATTCGAATGCCACGCGTACCATTAGCGAAAATGCTTCTTTGAAATTCTTAAATTCATAGGAACACTCAATAGCGTCATCTACATACTCCCAGCCTTCCAATTTTTTCAGGCCTTCTTCGATTTCTTTAGCTGATAATTTTTCCATTTTTAGTTATAAAATTATTGTTGTCCGGTAATGCCAAAACTACAAGTATATTGGGCGTTCCCATTATATTTGTTATCCAAGGGCTTGTATTCCATGCGCAATATTATTATCTGCCGCACGTATGGTCTTTACCGAAACACCTTCTTCCTTCATAATATTCTGGGATAAATCCATTAATCACTGGGTATGGTTTTGCCTTCGGGATTGTTTTAAGCTGCAATTGACATAGAAGGCCTTAAGGTCTTTAAAATCTACTTTCTCTTCACTCATCGACTTAAAATTTTGAACTTCTCTAAAGTTAGGGAATTAATAGCCCTTCTGCGGCAATATTAATTATATGGGGTAAAAGTTAATGAAAAAGAAGAACTGACTTATCCCATGACATGGTGATCGATGATCTGCTGATAAGACGTTTGCAGATCTTTGGGCAATTTATTGTCTCTTGGAAGAACGGCAAGATACCGCTCCTCATTTGTTGTAAACACTCTCTTGTAGATAGGGTTAAAGCTGCCAATCCTGTCCACTATCTCTTTTATAAAATCCTCGTGATGTACCAGGTCATAACTCCCCAAGTGGTATATCCCACTCTTTTTCCGGTTGATGAGATAATGTACCTGCTGGGTAAGCCTATCGTCATTGGTCACATTCATTACCAGATTGGGAAAAACTTCTATTGGTTCATTGGTCCAGATAAAGTTTTTCATTTCTTTTATCCTAGGTGAAGTATTCCCGAAGACCATAGGCACCCTTAAAATGGCCATTTTTGACTTTGGCAGTCTGAGGAGCATGTTCTCTATTTTTATCTTAAGTCGGCCGTAAACACTCTCAGACAGTGTCTTGTCATTTTCATAGGATGGGTATTTACTGTAAGCGTCAAACACGTTTGCCGAGGACATAAAATAAAGAGTACAATCGTTCTGGGCGAGATACTCCCCAATGTGCAGGTGAGCCTGGATCTGTGCCGCAAAATTTCCCCGTACGGCAGAAATTATTACCTGGGGCCGCAACTTTTCCAATAATTGGTAAATGTCGTCCTCCTGGATATCGTACTTGAAGAATTGTTGATTATCCTCAAAACTTCTTCTGGCCGAATAATAGGTGCCGTAGGTATCGAAATAGTTACAGAGCTCTTTATATAAGGCATTACCTATAAAGCCACTTCCTCCTAAAATGAGTATTTTTCTGCCGTTTTCTTCCAACTTTCCCCTTCCTTTTCCCATTGACGGATTACCCTTTATAAAATGGGAGTTTTACCACCGTGGCCGAGATGGCGTTCTTTCGTATTTGAATATAGATCTTACTTCCGATTTCTGAAAATACGTTTGGAACATAACCCATTCCAATACCTTTTTCCAGGGAGGGCGACATAGTCCCGGAGGTGACTTCTCCTATTTTTTTCCCTTGCCCGTCCACAATATCATACCCCTGCCTGGGAATGCCTCGCTCATCCAGTTCGAAAGCGACTAGTTTACGCTCCGTTCCATGCTCTTTTTCTTCTGCCAGTGCTTCCCTGTTCACAAAATCCTTGGTAAATTTTGTTATCCATCCGAGTCCGGCTTCAAAAGGGGAAGTTTCATCTGTTATATCGTTTCCATACAAACAATAGCCCATTTCTAAACGAAGTGTATCCCGGGCAGCAAGACCTATCGGCTTTATGCCAAAATCGGCTCCTGCGTCCAGAACCCGATCCCACACCTGCTGTACTTCTTCATTCTTGCAATAAATTTCGAAACCGCCCGAGCCTGTATAACCGGTTGCGGAGATGATCACATATTCAATTCCGGCAAAATCGGCAACTACAAAATTGTAGAATTTTATTGCTGCAAGATCCACGGAAGTTAGTGATTGCATGGCTTCAACTGCCTTTGGCCCCTGGATAGCCAACAGGGAAAAGTTTTCCGAGACATTACGCATATCCGCGCCGACAGTTTCGTTGTACACGGAAATATGGGTCCAATCCTTCTCAATATTCGAGGCATTCACTACCAGTAAATACACTTCATCTTTAACCCTGTACACGATCAGGTCGTCCACAATCCCTCCGGTTTCATTGGGGAGGTAACTATACTGCGCCTTACCGACCGTTAATTTGGAGGCGTCATTGGAACTTACTTTCTGAATAAGATCCAAAGCCCTGGGACCTTCGATCAGGAATTCCCCCATATGCGATACGTCAAAAACCCCCACACCCTTCCGCACGGTTTCGTGTTCCGCGTTTACCCCTTCATAGGAAACCGGCATCATATAACCTGCAAAAGGGATCATTTTAGCCCCAAGCGCCTCATGTGTTTTTGTGAGTGCAATGTTTTTCATTTGATTCCTGCCTTTAAAATGCTGAAAAAATCCAGGAGTTTACAGGTTGAATATATCGGGTTACACGCTTGGTCCTTACGACCTTGAACCTTGAATTTTTTCCAACCGGGACTGCCAACTGCGCACTTTTTTAATCAAAGTCTGTTCTCAGTTTTTTGTGATTTACCTTTAGTTTCCAGACCTTTCATGCTAATTGACAGCTGTGCAAATTTATTGAAAATAAATCGTAAGGGTAGTGTCTAAAGAGTTTGTTTTAAGATTGAAAGTTCAAATTTCGAGAAGATGGGTTTCATGTCTGAAGCAAATACTTCTTTAACTGATCATAGGTTGCTATTCTTAAGGATTTCTTGTCTTTGTTCATTAGAGTTTGGATCTGCTGTGGAATTTCCAAAGTTACTCCGATTGTTTTCTCAACTACATGGAGGAATTTGACGGGATGGGCTGTTTCCAGGAAAATTCCATAGCTGCCGGGATACGATTCCTGATATTTCTTTAAACCCAGATAACCTACCGCCCCATGAGGATCGGCAATGTATCCCGAGAGTTTATGTATTTCGAGGATTGCATCTTTAGTTTGGGTGTCGGTAAAGGCAAAGGAATGGAGGTTTTTTTTTAAGGTTTCAAACCGGTCGCTGTACAGATGTCTTATCCGAATAAAATTACTTGGGTCACCAACATCCATGGCATTCGAAATGGTAGCTGTGGAGGGCTTTGGGCTATACTTGCCTGTTTGCATATATTCGGGCACGGTATCATTTACATTGGTAGCAGCGACAAAATGTTGCACGGGCATCCCCAGGCGCTGTGCCATCATACCCGCGCAAATATTCCCAAAATTACCGCTTGGAACGGCAAAAACGATTTCTTTTCCATTGGATTTTACCTGTTTATAGGCGAACAGGAAATAAATCAACTGAGGAAGCCAACGCGCCACGTTGATAGAGTTGGCAGAGGTTAACTGCATTTTTTGTCGTAGTTCTTTGTCCAGGAAGGCCGTTTTTACCATTGCCTGGCAATCGTCAAAAGTCCCGGCTACTTCCAGGGCCGTGATATTACGGCCTAATGCGGTCAACTGCCTTTCCTGAATGTCGCTTACTTTTCCGCTGGGATAAAGAATTACAACACGGACTCCTTTTACACCAAGAAACCCGTTGGCGACCGCACCGCCTGTATCTCCCGATGTAGCCACCAATACCGTGATCTTAGTGTCTTTGTTTTCGGAAAAATACCCCAGGCAATGGGACATAAACCGGGCGCCAACATCTTTAAAGGCCATTGTGGGCCCGTGAAAAAGTTCGAGGGCAGCAACGTTTTCTTCGATCTCGACTACGGGAAAATCAAAGTCGAGCACCTTGGTAATTATTTGTCTCAGGATCGGGTCAGGGAGATCTTCCCTAACAAATTGATGAATGGCCTCGAATGCAATTTCATGATCCGATTTGTGTTCTATCCGTTCAAAAAATGAAGCAGGCAGTACTTCTATCCTTTCAGGAAAATACAATCCCTTATCCGGAGCGATACCGTTGATGACGGCCTCTCTGAAAGAGACTTTCGGGGCTTTTTTATTCAGGCTGTAGAAATTCAAATTTGAAAATTTGTGGATTTGTAAATGAACTAATGTATCAAAGTGCTAATTTATCCATTTTAAAAAACAACAATGGCTTAATAGTTTACGGGTTTAAAAAAGCTGCCAACTCCCAACTTCTTTAGTTGCGTCGCCGGATTCCTGATCCTATGTAATTTTCCTGATGCCTTCCAAATTCATTTTGGAAACATGCACATCATATTCGATGCCTATTTTCTCATAAACCTTCTTCATGGCTGCAGCAACCTTCTTTGCGGTTTTTTCCCCCTTGCATAATGTAAATATGGAAGGTCCCGATCCGGAAATTCCGCAGCCCAACGCGCCTGCTTCCATCGTTTTGGCTTTAACTTCCTCAAAACCCGGAATTAGCATGGAGCGTATGGGCTCTACGATATGATCTACCAGGGATCTGCCTATAAGCCCGTAGTCTTCGGTATACAGCCCTGCGATTAAACCCCCGACATTTCCCCATTGTTTTATACCGTCTTGCAAGGTGATATTGGTCCTTAAGATCTTGCGCGAGTCCGAGGTTTTAACCTCGATCTGGGGGTGAATTATTGCGGCGTACAGTTCCTTAGGGGTGTTGATCTTGACAATATCGAGGGGATCATAACTGCGGACGAGCGTAAATCCGCCATACAGGGCAGGGGCTACATTATCTGCGTGGGCAACACCACTGGCCAGTCGTTCTCCCTCCATAGCAAATATCACGAGCTCTCGTATTGAAAACCGCCGATCCAATAACTCATTCATAGCCCACACTGCGCCAGCGGAGCTGGCAGCACTGCTTCCTATACCGCTACCTGCCTTGATTTTTTTATCTATTTCAATTTCAAATCCCCCATCGTAACCCGCCTTTTCCAACAGGGCAGTTCCGGCAACCCCGGCCACATTTTTGTGAGTCTCCAAGGGCAGGTCCTGTCCATGAATTCTGGTAATATGCACTCCTTTTCCGGATATCCTATGAACTGTCATTTCGTCTCCCACACCATCCAGGGCCAGGCCAAGCACATCAAATCCACAGGAGATATTGGCAATGGTAGCGGGACAGAATATTTTAATTGAATCCATGGTCTAAAAGTTACCGATCCTGATAATATCCGCAAAAATCCCGGAGGCCGTAACTTCGGCTCCGGCACCCGCCCCTTTGATAATCATAGGCTGGTCAGGGTAACGTTCCGTATAGAATAACACAATATTATCACTGCCCTCCAGCGTATAAAAATCATGTCCTCTCGGAATTTTTTGCAGCCCTACCGATGCCGAACCACTTTCAAACTGTGCCACATATTTTAGTTTGCTATCTTCTTTCCGAGCCGCTTCGTATATTTTTTGAAAGTGATCTTCATGCTTGCGCAGAGACGCGAAGAACTCCTTATTGTTCCCGGACTGTAAGCTTTCCGGGGGTAAAAAGGACTTATTTTGTATGTCTTCGATATTAAGCCTATATCCGCTTTCCCTTGCCAATATCAGAATTTTTCGCATTACATCTATTCCGCTCAAATCAATTTTTGGGTCAGGTTCGGTATAGCCTTTCTCCTGGGCCTGCTTTACAATGTCATGAAAAGTGACTTTATCGTTAAAATTGTTGAATACAAAGTTAAGGCTACCGGACAAGACCGCCTGAATCTTAAGGATTTTGTCTCCTGAGGCAATTAAATGCTTTAAAGTATCAATGATCGGCAATCCTGCACCCACATTGGTTTCAAATAAAAAAGGAGCATTGTATTCCCTGGACAACTCCTTCAGGGATCTATAGTTCTCGTATTCTGATGAACAGGCAATTTTATTGCAGGTGACCACCGAAATACTTTTATCCAGGTAATTTTTGTAGCTGTTGGCAACGGCTTCACTGGCCGTATTATCAACCAAAATACTATTGCGGTAATTGAATTCCTGAATCTTATTATAAAATAAAGTGCTGTCCGCAATTCCGCCCGATTTAAGTAAAGATTCCCAATTTTGCAGGGGAATACCATTGTCATCAAAAATCATGGTTCGGGAGTTCGATATCCCGATGACCCTGATGTTTAATTTCAGATTTTCCTTAAGGAATTTTTTTTGCTGCCTGAGTTGATTGAGGAATTTAGACCCTACGTTGCCTACTCCCTTTACGTAAAGGTTCAGTTGCTTAACGTTTTCTTCAAAGAAGGCTTCATGGAGGGTGTTCAGGGCCTTTTTCACGTCATTTTCATCAATCACCGCAGATATATTTCGCTCCGAGGCACCTTGGGCAATCGCCCTGATGTTCACATTGTTTTTACCGAGTGCACTGAACATTTTACCACTAAGGCCCTGATGACTTTTCATATTGTCACCGACCAGGGCAATGATAGCCAGATTTCTTTCAGCAGTTACCGGTTTTATTTTGCCCGAGGAAATTTCAAATTCAAAAGCACTGTTTATTCTTTTCACCGCCTTGTCAGCATCTTCAGAGGTTATACCGACGCATATGGAGTGTTCAGAAGAGGCCTGGGTTATTAGCACCACACTTATTCCTGCATTGGAGATTACTTCAAAAAAGCGCTTGGAAATACCTGGAATACCGATCATTCCAGGCCCCTCCAAGGAGATAAGCGCAATATTGGGAATATTACTGATTCCCCTGACGGTTTTGCCCGTACCATTCATATTTGCGGTGATCAGTGTCCCCTCGGCCTGCGGTTCAAAAGTGTTTTTTATGCGAATGGGGATTCCTTTCGCAAATACCGGTTGGATGGTAGGGGGATAAAGGACCTTTGCACCAAAGTGTGATAATTCCATTGCTTCTTCGTATGAAAGGACAGACAGGGATTTGGCCTGCTTTACCAACTTCGGATTGGCAGTATACATGCCGCTTACGTCGGTCCATATCTGAAGTTCTTCGGCTTCCAGGGACGCAGCAATGATCGCGGCGGTATAGTCGGATCCACCCCTTCCCAGGGTTGTGGGATTGCCGTCCGTAGATGAGGCCACAAAACCTGGCACTATGGTAATTTTGTTGGAAATAGTGCCGAACTGGGTCTGACAATTGGAATTGGTTATTCGAAAATCTACTACGGCTTTGCCAAAAGAGTTGTCTGTTTTTATAAGCTCACGGCTGTCCAAAAGAAGTGCATCCAAATTGGAGGAGATAAAATAGTCGCTTATAATACAAGCGGATAAAAGTTCCCCGTAACTTGAGATTTTATCGGAGAGTTTCGGTGTAATTTCACCAACCATAAAGGCTCCTTCCAACAGTGTTTCCAATGAATTTAATTGGCTTTTAACCTTGCTCAAAATAGCGCTTTGGGAATGAATGGGGATAAGGGCCTTTATTGTTGCAACATGCCTGTTCTCAATTTCCTTTAAAATCACTTTGTACTCCTCGTTTTGTTTCGATGCCCGCGCTGCTGCCTCGAGTAAGAGATCCGTAACTCCTCCCAGGGCTGAGACCACAACCACAACTTTATCAGTGTCAATCCCGGAGACAATTTGGGCAACTTTTTTAATATGCTCTGCATTGGCTACCGAAGTGCCGCCAAATTTTAAAACTATCATTGTGCTGAATTATTTTGTAAAAGCGCTGCGCTGTAAAATGAGAAAACGGACGAATATGTTGCAGTCTACCCCAAAGGGGTAGTCGTCATTGCAGTACGGGCAGCAAGACTACAACTCTGTGATGAAGAAAACATAGATATGATATCTGTACGGCAATTCATTTGACTTCCTATAGCGGGTCAAAAGTAGTATTTTTGAAGGGCTAATCAAATATTTCCTTGATTTTTACGGAGTAGGAGGTTATTTTGAAATATTTTTAAAGAATGAAGATTTTTAACTCCCGGCAGATATACGAAGCTGATAAAATCACAATTAAAAGGCAGCGGATAAGCAGTGAGGCACTAATGGAGCGTGCGGCTCTACAACTTTTTAACTGGTTGCATGAGCGTATGCAGGGCGCCCAGGTAAAGATCCATTTGTTTTGCGGTATAGGAAATAATGGGGGGGATGGCATGGCTTTGGCAAGGCATCTGCAGGAGCATGGTTACACTATTGAAGTAAATGTCGTTAACTACAGTGAAAAGCGCTCCGAGGATTTCCTGATCAATTTAGATCGGTTGAAGGAAAGAAAAATATGGCCGGATTTTATAAACGAGGGTTCTCCTTTTCCTGAAATTGGAGCGGATGATATTATTGTTGATGCCATATTTGGCATAGGGCTCAACCGTTCGCCGGCGAAATGGGTTGCAGCGCTTATGCAGTACTTAAATGGTACAGGGGCATTCATTTTGTCCGTTGATGTCCCGTCCGGTCTTTATATGGACAAAGCCATTGAAAATCCTGAGGGTGTAATACGTGCTAATTATGTTTTGAGTTTTCAGGCGCCGAAATTGGTTTTCTTTTTGCCCACTACCGGAAACTATGTAAAACAATGGGAAGTATTGGATATTGGTTTGGACACCGAATATCTCGCAGCTACCGAAACAACCTATGAACTTATAGGAAAAAATGAGATCCTGCCGGGCTACCGTGCAAGGGATAAATTCTCCCATAAGGGAAGCTTTGGGCATGCGCTGATAGTGGGTGGCAGTTTCGGGAAGATTGGAGCGGTAATTTTGACGGCAAGATCATGCCTCACCACAGGTTCCGGATTGGTTACCACATATGTTCCGGGCTGCGGATATATTCCTATCCAGGCAAACCTTCCGGAAGTAATGGTTCTTACCGACCCGGATGAAAGGGCGGTTACCAAAATGGCGTGGGGCGAGTCCTACACCGTCTGCGGTATTGGTGTTGGCATGGGAATTGACGCTAAAACCATTGTGGCCTTAAAGACTTTTTTGACATCGAACAAGACACCTTTGGTAGTGGATGCCGACGGGCTGAACATCCTGGCCAAAAAAAAAGAATTGCTGAAGCTCCTGCCCGAAAAATGCGTTCTTACCCCGCATCCGAAAGAACTGGAACGCTTGATCGGGAAATGGAAAGATGATTTTGAAAAATTACAGAAGTCAATAAGCTTCTCAAAAAAATACGATTGTGTAGTGGTGATCAAAGGCGCCAATACCCTAACTATTTATGAAGGCAAGGGTTATATTAACGCTACAGGCAATCCGGGAATGGCCACTGGAGGCAGCGGCGATGTTCTTACAGGCATCATAACGGGGCTTATTGCCCAGGGTTATGATCCGCTGCAAGCGGCAATTTTTGGAGTGTACCTTCACGGGCGGGCCGGGGATATTTCCGTTGAAAGCACTGGTTACCAGGCCTTGACCGCCTCGAAAATCATAGATGGCATCGGGGCGGCTTATCTTGATCTTTTCAAGTTGCCGGAAATGCCGCCACAGGTTGCCGGCGATGAAAAGGATTAGGTTTGTTCAGGAGTTTTAGTTGGCAAAATGAGCGTCTAGCTTTCAGCCAGGGTAGCATAGCGGATTGCTGTACTCAGGGGTTCGCCTATCCAACTGATTCAAATTAGAAAGTTCCTCTTAAGTGTGCGTAGAAATTGCAGAAAGCGAAAAATAATTTAATCGAAGTAATCTTCCGATAGCGCTGTACCGAGGATATTCGGTTTCAGGAAATTTTTATTTCAAAACAACTGTTTAGAACGGGTTAGCTCCCAAATTGAAGGACCGTGCTCTTTGTTTGGTTTTGCCAAAAACCCGGCGGGCCCTGGGTGAAATGAAAATGCGATCGTAACCTGGTTTCAGGACTTTTCTCAAAACGTACTAACGGGACGTCTTGTACGCCTAATAATAACCCTCCCAACGGCCTGTGGCCTACCTCAACTTCACCCTACGCTTTATCCATGCCAGCGCATTGTCGTAATCTATAAAAAATTTCATGGCTTTTTTATAGAAGAGTTTTTCTATCTTAAAATTATGCATATCAATTTCTTTGACAGACACTACCGCAAAAGCCTGTAAATTTTTTAATTCCCTTAAATAGGTATAAATGGTGGGATCAATTGCATAGGAATGTTTCCTAAGGCTTATAAAACCAAAATTCTTATCCTTAAAGTGAATTTCTGAAATTCCAATAATTTGGTAGGCCCTTTCAAGCGTAAGGGTTGCCCCTTCGTCAAAGATTGAAACCATGTAATTTTCAAAAACCTGTACTATTCCAATATCCAAGTGATATTCGCGTACAATAATTGTCTTTCTCGGAGGTCCGATTTTCATTTTGTATAGATTATAGTGTCTCGGGGACGAATGTAGATGGTAGGGGAAAGTTTATGAAAAATATTAGATAAAAAGCTTAAATATCGTTTATAACGCTCGCGACCCGATTAAACTGTATTGTTATTCTTTCCCGGGATAAATAATTAACAAAAAAAGGGAGCCTGTTATCAGGGCCCCCTTCTCAAAAATTTCCTACAATTCTATGCTTTGGAAGACTTTTTTGCCTTACTTATTTTTATGGTTAATTCGTCTTTTTTCTCGTCAAGATCCATAAGGATAGTATCGCCTTCCTCCAACTTGGAATTTACTATCTCTTCTGCCAGTGTGTCTTCTATGTACTTCTGAATGGCTCTTTTTAGAGGCCTGGCGCCGTACTCCTTGTCAAAACCTTTTTCAGCAATGTAATCCTTGGCTTTATCCGTAAGGTTTAATTCGTACCCGATATCCTTGATCCGCAGAAACAATTTATTCAGTTCAATATCAATGATCTTGTGAATATGCCCTCTTTCCAGTGGGTTGAACACAACAACATCGTCTATCCGGTTAAGAAATTCGGGAGCAAACGCCTTTTTCAACGCACTTTCAATAATGCTTTTCTGATGCGTATCTGCCTGTGATTTTCTTGCCGAGGTACCAAAACCAACCCCTTGGCCAAAGTCTTTTATCTGTCTGGCCCCTATGTTAGAAGTCATTATGATTATGGTATTCCTAAAGTCGATCTTTCTTCCGAGACTGTCGGTAAGGAATCCGTCGTCCAATACCTGTAAAAGCATATTAAATACATCGGGATGCGCTTTCTCCACCTCATCCAACAGGATAACGGAATAAGGCTTACGCCGAACTTTTTCTGTTAGCTGCCCGCCTTCTTCATAACCCACATAGCCCGGAGGTGCTCCAACAAGGCGCGATATCGCAAATTTCTCCATGTATTCGCTCATGTCTATACGGATAAGCGCATCTTCAGAATCGAATAATTCCTTGGCTAAAATTTTTGCTAACTGGGTTTTACCTACCCCTGTCTGCCCCAGGAATATAAAAGAACCAATGGGTTTGTTCGGATCTTTCAGGCCTGCTCTGTTCCGCTGAATTGCTTTGGCCACTTTTGCCACGGCTTCATCCTGACCAATAACATTTCCCTTGATCAGCGCAGGAAGTTTTGCAAGCTTATTGATTTCTGTTTGCGCAATCTTATTTACCGGTATACCGCTCATCATGGAAACCACATCCGCAACATTGTCCTCACTTACGGTTTCCCTGTGTAACTTGCTGTCTTCCTCCCATTTTTCCTGGGCCACGGAGAGTTCTTTCTCCAGCCTTTTCTCGTCATCTCTCAGTTTGGCCGCCTCTTCATATCGTTGTTTTTTGACCACACTGTTTTTAAGTTCCCGAACATCTTCAAGCTGTTTTTCCAGTTCAAGAATGGTTTTGGGAACATCCATATTCACAATATGTACCCGGGATCCGGACTCGTCCAGGGCGTCAATGGCCTTGTCTGGTAAAAACCGGTCTGTCATATACCTGTTCGTTAATTTTACACAGGCAATTAGGGCCTCATCCGTATAATTAACGTTGTGGTGATCCTCATATTTTCCTTTAATATTTTTAAGGATTTCAATGGTTTCTTCAACGGTTGTCGGTTCTACCATTACTTTTTGAAAACGCCGCTCCAGCGCACCGTCTTTCTCAATATACTGCCGGTATTCATCAAGGGTAGTAGCGCCTATACATTGAATTTCCCCTCTGGCAAGGGCAGGCTTGAACATATTGGAGGCATCAAGGCTACCAGTCGCCCCACCGGCTCCCACAATGGTATGGATCTCATCGATAAATAAAATAACGTCCTCATTTTTTTCCAGTTCATTCATTACCGCCTTCATGCGTTCCTCAAACTGGCCACGGTATTTGGTGCCGGCCACAAGAGATGCCAGATCTAAAGTCACCACCCTTTTATTATAGAGTATCCGGGAAACTTTTTTATTAATGATCCGCAAAGCCAACCCTTCGGCGATAGCACTTTTCCCTACGCCTGGTTCACCGATAAGCAAGGGATTATTTTTTTTTCTTCTGCTCAAAATTTGAGACACACGTTCAATCTCTTTTTCCCTTCCCACAACAGGGTCTAACCTATTTTCTTCGGCAAGTTGCGTAAGGTCCCGTCCAAAATTGTCGAGCACAGGTGTCTTGGATTTCTTATTCCCTTTTTGTCCCGTTGCGGAGCCAAAAGACCCTTCTTTTCCTTCAGTGGGCTCATCGGAATCACTGGGAAAGGATTCGGAAGTAGGCGAATCTATATAGTCATCATCACTTGTGATCATAGATTTAAACTGATCTTTCACACCATCATAATCCACTTTCAGTTTGTGAAGTAGTTTTGTGGTTGGATCATTCTCATTACGTAAAATACACAATAACAGATGCGCAGTGTTTATAGACGAACTTTGAAAAAGTTTAGCTTCGAGGAAGGTAGTTTTAAGGGCACGTTCCGCCTGCCGCGTAAGGTGCAGGTTCTTTTTATCCTTTTGGGAACTCCCGGTGTTCGGATTTGCCGGACTCAAGATTTCCACTTTTCGCCTCAGATGGTCCAAATCCACATCCAAAGCATCAAGAATGCTAATGGCTTTGCCATTTCCATCGCGCAATAACCCAAGCATTAAATGCTCGGTCCCGATAAAGTCATGACCAAGCCGTAAGGCTTCTTCTTTGCTGTAGGCAATAACATCTTTTACTCTTGGTGAAAAATTATCGTCCATAAATTATCCTTAATCAACACTAAAATTAGTAAATCTATTTGTAAGAACGTCAAATACCGTACCTATATTCGATAAACTTGGTCTAAATGACGAAAAAAACACCGATATACAAAATAATTAACCCTCTAATTATTAACTGTATCCCCCCTTACGGATGTTGATAAATTTTTTAATAAAGTACCTTGTAATTGGCACGAAAGCTGTGATTTTGCGTATATTGGCACGATATTTTAACCTCAAATAAAGCAATTGGATTTTAGTATGGCGGAAGGAGAAAAATTAATTCCAATCAACATTGAAGATGAAATGAAATCTGCCTACATTGACTATTCAATGTCGGTCATTGTGTCACGAGCCCTTCCGGATGTCAGGGATGGCTTAAAGCCCGTCCACAGACGAGTGTTGTTTGGAATGCACGAATTGGGAGTGAGATCCACAAGCGCACATAAAAAGTCGGCCCGTATTGTCGGAGAGGTTTTGGGAAAATATCATCCGCACGGAGATACCTCGGTTTACGACTCCATGGTGCGTATGGCCCAGGAATGGAGTTTGCGTTATATGCTTGTTGATGGGCAGGGAAATTTCGGCTCTGTGGACGGCGACAGTCCGGCGGCCATGAGGTATACCGAGGCGCGCATGCGGAAAATCGCAGATGACATGCTGGCGGATATTGACAAGGATACCGTGGATCATCAGTTAAATTTTGATGATTCGCTCCAGGAACCCACCGTACTTCCTACCAGGGTCCCGAACTTACTTATCAACGGGGCTTCAGGGATTGCAGTGGGAATGGCAACAAATATGCCACCCCATAATCTTTCCGAAGTGGTAGACGGGACTATCGCCTATATTGATGATAATACTATTGAAATTGATGGGATCATTACCCATATTAAGGCGCCCGACTTTCCGACCGGGGGAATAATTTACGGTTATGACGGGGTTATAGAAGCGTTCCACACGGGTCGCGGGCGAATTGTCATGAGAGCCAAAACCTCTTTTGAAGAAGTGCAGGGAAGGGAGTGTATCGTGGTCACGGAAATACCCTACCAGGTAAATAAGGCAGACATGATCAAGAAAACCGCGGATCTTGTCAATGATAAAAGAATTGAGGGTATTTCCACTATTCGCGATGAGTCCGATAGAAAAGGAATGCGGATCGTGTACATCCTTAAAAGAGACGCCATTCCAAATATTGTACTTAATACCTTATATAAGTACACAGCCCTGCAATCCTCTTTCAGTGTTAACAATATCGCTTTAGTGAAAGGAAGGCCACGCCTTCTGAATATCAAAGAGATTATTCACTATTTTGTAGAGCACCGGCATGAGGTAGTTGTACGGAGATCCGAATTTGAACTCAAAAAAGCCGAGGACAGGGCCCATATCCTTGAAGGGCTTATTATAGCTTCGGACAATATTGATGAGGTTATTAAAATTATAAGAGCTTCCTCCAATGCCGACGAGGCGAGGGAGAATTTGATGGAACGTTTCAAGCTGACCGAGATACAGGCCAAAGCCATTGTGGAGATGCGCCTTCGGCAGCTTACAGGCCTGGAACAGGATAAGTTACGGTCCGAGTACGAGGAGGTGTTAAAAACCATCGAAGATCTGAAAGGCATTCTGGCTAACAAAGATCGAAGAATGCAGATCATCAAAGAGGAACTCCTGGAGGTAAAGCAAAAATATGGCGACATCAGGCGGTCCGAGATCAATTTTGCCGGAGGGGACCTGAGCATAGAAGATATGATCCCGGATGAGCAGGTGGTTATCACCATTTCCCGAGCAGGTTATATCAAGAGGACACCATTAAGCGAATACAAGACGCAGAATAGGGGAGGGGTAGGGCAAAAAGCTTCCTCAACAAGAAATGAAGATTTTCTGGAGCACCTGTTTGTAGGTACAAATCATCAGTATATGTTGTTCTTTACACAAAACGGCCAATGTTACTGGATGCGTGTCTACGAAATTCCCGAAGGCAGCCGTACCTCCAAAGGACGGGCCATTCAGAACCTGATCAATATTGAACAGGACGATATGGTGAAGGCCTTTATTTGCACCCAGGATCTCAAGGATGAAGAATATGTAAACAGCCATTATGTAATTATGGCCACCAAGAAGGGAACGGTAAAGAAAACCTCCCTTGAACAGTATTCCCGACCAAGGCAAAATGGTATCATTGCCATTAATGTCCGGGAAGAAGATGAATTAATTGAAGCTAAACTGACAACCGGCACCAGTCAGATTTTCCTTGGGCTTAGATCAGGGAAGGCCATTCGATTCGAAGAGGGTAAGACCAGGCCAATGGGCAGGAACGCGTCCGGGGTAAGAGGTATCCGACTGGCCAATGAAGAAGATGAGGTTATTGGGATGGTTTCCGTAAATAATTTTGATGACGAGATCCTGGTGGTTTCCGAAAACGGGTATGGTAAACGTTCCAGTATTGATGATTACAGAACCACCAACAGGGGAGGTAAAGGAGTTAAGACCATTTCTATAACAAAGAAGACAGGCGGACTTGTAGCTATTAAAAACGTATCGGATTCGGACGACCTGATGATCATCAATAAATCGGGTATCGCGATCCGGATGAGCGTGGACGACCTCAGGACCATGGGGCGCGCTACGCAGGGGGTAAAACTTATTAATTTAAAAGAGAGCGATTCCATTGCTGCGGTAGCGAAAGTCATGAAGGATGAAGACGATCTGGAAGAGCTGCATATCAAGGACATTGAGGTGAATACCGAAGATGGCACGGCTATTGATAATAATAGCTCGGAATCTGAAGAAGAGTAGGGTGTTCGGTAAACGGTGGGCAGTATTTGAAAAACTAAATGACCTCCAAACAAGGTGCCTAATTAAATCTGGCCTGGCGTGATTTAAGCGAAGGCACGATCAGAAGTAAACAGTATTCGGAAAACTCTAAACAATAAAATAGTAAACACTAATGCAAATTTAATATTATTATGAAAGCGAATTTTTTAATACTAGCGGCCATGATGTTCTCAATGGTCGGATTTTCTCAAAAATCGGAAATTAAGGACGCAGAAAAGGCATTCAAGGATGGGGATGCCATGGCAGCGAAGACTTCGCTCGACGCAGCTTCAGGAATGATAAGTGGGGCAGATGAAAAAACGCAGGCACAATATCATTTTATCCGGGGTCAGGTTTATGCTGACCTGGCCAAGAAGGGGGATGTCAGTGCTTTTGATGAGGCTATAACTTCTTTTAAAGAAGTGATAAGCATCGAAGAAAAAAGCGGGAAGGCGAAATATACCGATGAAACCCAACAGCGAATTTCTGCAATTACGGCAGATCTTGTAAATGCCGCAGTAGAGGACAACAACAACAAGAAGTATAAAGAAGCCGCAGAGAAGCTCTACCTGAGTTATCAGTTAAGCCCACAGGATACCTCATATTTGTACTATGCCGCGAGCAGCGCCGTACAGGGCGGGCATTTTGAAGAGGCGTTAACTTACTATGGCGAATTGAAGGAGTTGGGTTATGACGGCAGCGGTATGGTGTATAAGGCCACCAATGCGGAAACTGGAGAGGTGGAGGAAATGGACAAAGTGCAGCGGGATTTAATGGTAAAATCCGGAACATATAAAGACCCCACTGATGAGAAAACCCCTTCCAAGAAAGCCGAGATCGTTAAAAATATGGCATTGATTTACACCCAACTCGGTGATAATGACAAAGCGCTGCAGGCTTACACCGATGCAAGGGCCAGCAATCCTGATGACGTTAACCTTCTTTTAAATGAAGCCAATTTGCACTATCAAATGGGCGATAAGGATAAGTTTAAGGAACTGATGGCCGAAGCAGCCGCTATGGCTCCGGACAATCCCGACCTTCATTATAATATAGGGGTCATTAATATGGAGCAAGGTAATCTGGAAGAGGCAAGAGCAGCGTATAAAAGAGCACTGGAAGCTAATCCCGGCTATGTAAATGCGACGCTGAACCTCTCTACTACCTACGTGAACGAGGGTAATGGATTGATCGATGAAATGAATACCCTTGGCAGTTCGAAAGCGGATATCGCCAGATATGACGAACTGAAGCAAGAAAAGGACGATCTTTTCCTTGAAGGCGCCCAAATCCTAGAAGACGCATTGAAAACCCATCCCGATAACCAGAGTATTCTTAGCCAGCTAAAAAATATTTATGGCGCTTTGGGGGACAATGAAAACTTTATGAGGATAAAGAAGCTGTTGGGAGAGTCTTAATCCGGAGAAGAAGAACAATAATAAACCTGGCATTGGCAAAGGAGGGTTTTTTCATCTAAATAAAATTTCGCCAACCTATTGATTTAGTGTTATTTATATCGGGTGGTATTGGCCATTTTATAATTAATGCCCACTTGCCTGCCGTAGGTAGGTTATGGGCTTTCATATAATCTTTTTATAACCCTTGGCTGGTGGGCGTATCTGTTTCTCTTCCATATTGAAGATCCCGGTATGGTCCAGATGGTCTCTACGTACTTTTCCATGAGCATGGATGATGTAGTTGTTCTGCATTATAATGCCTACATGATCAATAACTCCCTCGTTATTATCAAAGAACGCCAGGTCCCCTGCTTCACATTCTTCAATAAAACTAAGGGTCTCCCCCTGCGTGGCCTGCTTACCGGCGTTTCTTGAAAGTTTATAACCGTTTATTTTGTAAACCATCTAGGCCAGTCCGGAGCAGTCTACACCGAATGGTGTTTTACCCCCCCCAAAAGGTAGGGTGCGTTCAAATAGAGCAGGGCAATAGCGATAAGCGCTGACTTTTCATCGGTCACAATCGTTAGTTGAAACCCTGCCTACCGTGCGGGCAGGTATGCACTTTAGTGCAAGACTTTCGGTTTCTAAGAACATTTTAGCCATAATAGTTATTGGGTTGTTGATTATTAAGCTATTAAGGCGTTCCTACTAAATACCGAACAACTTGGTAACCCGATAACCGTTGGCGATTCCATTGCTTTTCAAAACCTCCGCCATAGGACGGACAGGCATGGATTTTCAATCCATAGGGGTGGTTTAGTTAGACCGGCATAATAGTTGCCTTCAAATTGATGAGACAGTAGCTCTGTATTTAAAACCGAACATCCCAGTACAATAGGCAATAGTACACTATTATCAATGCTTACGAAAGAAACAAGGTCGGTTGAAAATTTTATCTTTTTGCCTGCTTCGATCTCTTTAAAATCCTCCCCGGAAATGGTAGAAAACCGTTGGTTGCCGATCCATTCTTCGGGGTCGTCAAAAGCGATACGGATTTTGCTCCACTTTTTTCGTTGTTCAAGAATTTTAAAATGATCACCATAAAGTAACTGGGTAAGCATTTCACTTGCATCTTCGGCAAATAATCTAACGGGAAGAATACTCAGCGGGCAAATTCCGTGCTGCATACAATTGCTTTACAGAAGCATATTAATTGCGTTCTAAAACTATGGCAGATGCACCCCCGCCTCCGTTACAAATTGCCGCAGCACCTATTTTACCTTCGTTTTGTTTCAGAACGCTTAACAATGTAATGATAATCCGGGCGCCTGAGCATCCCAGCGGATGACCCAGGGAAACGGCTCCACCATTAACATTCACAATGCTATCGGAGAGTCCCAGAAGCTTCATGTTAGCGAGTCCTACAACTGCAAATGCTTCATTAAATTCAAAATAATCCACATCTTCTATGGAAACTCCGGCTTTCTTTAATGCCTTTGGCAGTGCCTTGGCCGGGGCAGTAGTGAACCATTTAGGTTCGTGAGCGGCATCGGCATAGCTTTTAATAGTTGCCAATGGTTGCAGCCCCATTTGTTTTGCCTTCTCAGCGCTCATCAATACCAGGGCGGCCGCCCCGTCATTTATGCTCGAAGCATTGGCAGCAGTGACTGTTCCATCCTTTGAAAAGGCGGGTCTCAGGGATGGTATCTTTTCCATTTTTACATTTCTGAATTCTTCATCCTCATTTACGAGAATTGGTTCTCCGCGGCGCTGAGGCACTTCGACCGGCACCACCTCCCCTGCAAATTTCCCCGATGCCCAGGCATCTGCGGATCTCTGGTAGGATTGAATGGCAAAATTATCCTGATCTTCCCGGCTAAACTTATGTTTCTTAGCACATGCATCCGCGCAGACACCCATTGCATTCTGATCATACACGTCTACAAGTCCGTCTTTTTGCATTCCATCTATCATTGTTTCCGGCCCAAATTTCTGCCCGGTTCTCATGTGTACGTAATGCGGTATTAGGCTCATATTTTCCATCCCTCCGGCAACCACAATTTCCGTATCGCCCAGGGCAATGGACTGGGCAGCTATCATGACGGCCTTCATGCCCGAGGCACACACTTTGTTTACCGTTGTACACGGAACGGTGTCCGGAATACCTGCATAGATAGCTGCTTGCCTTGCAGGTGCCTGGCCGGCACCGGCCTGGACAACATGGCCCATAAGCACCTCCTCCACAGCTTCCGGTTTCAAATTAATTTTTTCCAATGCGCCTTTTATTGCGATAGCTCCCAACCGAGGTGCAGGGATAGTGGATAAAGCCCCCATAAAACTGCCAATCGGAGTGCGCGCAACGGATACAATAACTGCTTCTTTCATGTCTGTACTACTTAATGTCGCGAAATTAAGAAATTAAAGTGCAACGAATCCGGTAAAGCAATCAAAACACCTATTCTAAGATTATATTTTTCTATTTTTGAACAGATATTCTGCACAGGATGGGAAAAACCTTGGATTCACTATATAAAAAGCAATCGCTTATATACAAATATTTTCTCTATCTGATAGCTGTTGGCTGCATCGTGTTTTTATTTCCTAAGGGAGGCAAATTTAAATATGAGTTTCAAAAAGGAAAACCCTGGCAGTATGCTAATTTGTATGCGCCCTTCGATTTTTCCATTAAAAAAACCGATGCGGAGATAGCAGAGGAGCAGCGCGAAACAGAACGAAAGCAGACAGTCTACTATTTGTACGATAGTGAAATTTCCGAAGAAGTAGTTACCGCGTTTGACGAACATTTCCCGAAAGTCTTCCCTCCTCAAAACTTTAATAATTCGCAGTTTAGAGGCCTCAAAGGCGCGGGCCGGGAGGTATTGGACGAGATCTACGAATACGGCATTTTAAAAAAGGAGGAAAAACCCATTGGAAAGAATACGCTTTATCTGGTAAAAAACAATGAGGCGATCCGAATGAATTCCGATGAAATATTCCGCATCAAAGATATTGATGATTTCCTGACAAAAACACTTAGAGAACGCGGTCTGGGAAGTTACCGGAACAGGTATAATGAGTTATTTTTCGACATCATAAAACCAAACGTTGCCTATGATTCCGTGCTTTCCAAAAAGGAATTGGATGACGAACTCTCTAAAATATCAGTTACAAGGGGTACTGTTGATGAGGGCAAATTAATTATAGCCAAAGGCGAAGTCGTTGAGGCGGAAAATCTTAGAATACTAAATTCATTGAAAGCGGAATATGAATCAGAGCTCTGGACCGCAAATAGTTATTACGTCATTCTCGTGGGATACACCATTCTGGTAGCCCTGGTGTTGATGATGCTTTTACTGTTCCTGAAAAAATACAGGCTGGGAATTTACCGAAACAATGTGAAAGTAACTTTTATTTTCTTCAATATTTTAAACATGGTATTTATCACTACAATGGTGGTAAAATATAATCCTGTTTACGTTTTTGTTGTACCGCTTTGTATACTTCCCCTAATTTTAAAAACATTTTTTGATGCTCGTTTGGGGCTTTTTGTTCATGTACTCACAGTTTTGATCCTGGGTTTTGTAGTTCCCAATAGTTTTGAGTTTATATTCCTTCAAATTATAGCCGGGATAGTTACCATACTTACGGTATCGGAGTTGTATAAGAGGGCCAATCTGTTTCTTTCTGTCGGACAGATCACTTTCATTTACATCATTGGGTATTTTGCATTTCACATTATCCACGAGGGCAGCCTGGACAACGTACATTGGTTTACTTTCGGTTTTTTCTTTTTGAATGGAATGATCACACTCTTTGCCCAACCCCTGATCTATATTTTTGAAAAGATCTTTGGATTGGTTTCTGATGTATCCCTGCTCGAGTTATCAGATACGAATTCTAAACTGCTGAAGGAATTGTCCAATAAGGCGCCCGGTACCTTTCATCATTCGCTACAAGTAGCAAATTTATCGGAAGCAGCAGCTAATGAAATTGGAGCAAATGCTTTGCTGGTAAGGGTAGGAGCCTTATATCACGATGTGGGCAAAATGAATAACCCGGCCTATTTCACGGAAAACCAGATTACGAATGTAAACCCCCATAATGAACTTGAACCGAGGGATAGTGCAAAGATCATTATTAACCATGTGATAGAAGGGATAGAAATTGCCCGAAGGAATAATTTACCGGACAGGGTTATCGATTTTATCAGGGTGCATCATGGTACAACCCTGGTATACTATTTTTATAAAAAGCAGCAAGAGATTGAAGAGGTAGTCGATAAGGAAGATTTTGAATATCCCGGACCGATTCCTTTTTCAAAAGAAACAGCCATTTTGATGATGGCGGATTCTGTTGAGGCCGCCTCCAAAAGTTTAACGAATCCTACTTTTCTAATTCTTGATGAATTTGTTGATAAGATCATAAACGGGCAGATGAAAGCGAATCAATTTTTAAATGCGGACATTACCTTCAAGGAAATTGAAACCGTAAAGAAGGTACTGAAACAGAAGTTAACGAACATTTATCACTTGCGAGTTGAGTATCCTGAGTAGCATTGAAGAGAAAGGAATGGTTGGGTGGTATTTGCCGATCCCCCTCAGTGACAAATTCGGTCTGCTGAATCGAGACGTTGCATCACAACTTCTTTTTTAATGCGAAATGTGTTTCAAAAAAAACCGAAAAAAGTTGCGTCCCACCGTATTTGGAATTACATTTGCAACCGCATTTTAGGATGCTGTTCATTGGAAAATTTTTGGAGAGGTGCCGGAGTGGTAACGGAGCAGATTGCTAATCTGTCGACGCGTAAGTGTCGCCTGGGTTCGAGTCCCAGTCTCTCCGCCATCGCCCACCATAGCTTGGGCAACGGTGGGCATTTTGAGTTAAGGTTCGGACGGCCTTTCCGAGTCTGGTTTGCTTGAATTTCAATGCGCCATTCCTGTTGAGGGCTTAATGCGAAAGTAGGTTCTTGAAACAATAAAATGGCAGGATTGAATCCTGTAAAAGATACACCATTGGTGGTGTGGCCTGCCGTCGCCTTTTTAAAAGGTCAATCGGACAGGCTCCGCCCGGTTACCGGGCTACCTGATGGGGATTGATGCTGAATTGGAATTTGGTACTTGGAATATTGGAATTTTACACCATTCGGGGTGTAGCGTAGCCCGGTTATCGCGCCTGCTTTGGGAGCAGGAGGTCGCAGGTTCGAATCCTGCCACCCCGACTTGAAAATCAGAGGTTTATGAAATAAAATTCATGAACCTCTTTTTATTTGCACTCAATTTGCACTCAGGAAATGGATTATCTTGGTCTTGTTTGATCTGTCTTTCCCCTTTGTTCTCTGCCTACATTATACAAGTTTTATGTTTTGGTCAGCTATAAATTGGTAAAACTAACTGTTAATCAAGGTGTCGCTGGTTCGAGTCCAGCTGGAGGAGCTTTAAAACTAGGCAGCTACATAAAAATGTAGCTGTCTTTTTTAGTTTTCAGCGTGCTTTTTTCGGAATCAATTGTTGATAACTTCACCAATATTTATTGATTGATTCATTGGAAACTTGGCAATTGTTCAATTGGATAGGCAACACTTTGCAGTGTACCTAGCAAAAATACTTATCTATCGTTTATTTAGACTTTAGGATTACTGTTTTTGATCTCATACCTATTGTTCGGATATAAATTCTTTTAGATTTCTGAGCATTTCATTTCATCACATTATAGATTGTCGTGTAGGTATTTGCCTTGATTTTTGCCATGTCTCCGGTCAGAACTGAATTCAACTTGTGGAAGACCTTGATATAAATATTTTTAGGCCCGAACAGTTTCAGAAGAAGCCGATAGTTATCCTTTGACGACAATATCAAATGGGTAAGGTCCGGAGTGCATATTTCCACGGTCACCGATGTTTTCTCCATCTGTTCGGTTTCAATATTTTTCCGGTCCAATCCGGAAAGATCTACTTGGTGATCATATTCGGGTTTCTGCCCTGTATTTCCTTCGGCCCCAAGCATCCCCAATATATCGTCCAGTAACAGTTCAAAGTCATATATAACTATTTTAGCGCCATTTTTACTTACCTTTATCACTTCATCGAGCATCTGTGCCGACTTGGCATAGTGAAGTGACCCGGCAAATGTAACTATATCAAAGTATTCCTTTTCAAAATCGAGATGTTTACGATCGTAATGGGCATATTCTACGCGAGGGTGCAGCATGGACCTGCTTAACATTTCCCTGCTGGGCTCGACCCCTACCACTTTTTTACAGTACCCCGCCAGGGCGATAGATGTGCACTTTCATGGTCTTAAATTTTCGGGTATTGTAATCTTTATAACCTGGTTTCGAGTTTTATGGGATTCGGACTCCTAACTTCCGCCTGCCACGAACTTATCGTTTACCTGAACTTTTAAAATGGCCGTTCCTGTAATAAGGTATCCCTTTTCTGGTTTAGGCCACAGATCAGTTTGTTACTTACCCGGACGGGCAGCTAGATCGAGTCAAAAATTAAACCAAAAAGGTCAAAATCATAGATGGTATTATTTAACTTTAAGCATTAAAAGTAATTATAAACTTCTAAAAACAATATTATGTCAGCACCATGGAAAGATAAGCTAAAAGGCAATTGGAACATTGCAAAAGGAAAGATCAAACAAGAATGGGGGGATCTTACCGATGACGATCTTGATTATGAAGAAGGCAAGGAAGATGAGCTCGTAGGACGCATCCAAAAGAAAACGGGCGAAAGCAAGGAGCGCGTCAACGAATTCTTTAATGGCTTAAAGTACTGAAAATACTTATGATTATTCGGAATCCCGCCCTAGGCGGGATTCCGATTTATTTGGCCAGTGATCGGTGTATCCATCAATTTTTCTTCAACTCGTGGCCGGGTTACAGACAATCGTTTATCCATACTTTAAGTCCAACGGACTTTGCGGGATTACACTATCCTGAATTAGTATCGTTTATTTGAACTTTCTAAATAGACACCTTATACTCTCACCAAGAAAATGATGATGTAAATTAATCGTTAGTTTAGATAAAGACCTTTACAGTCTAGTTATCTGATTTTTTCAATGGCTTGGTATACACTTTTTTCATCGCTTCTGTTTTACCTTTATCCTCAGCTACGGCAGAAGATGTGAACATCATCACTCCGCTGGATTCATTTGCCAGACCACCTTTCAGAACAATTTCAAAATCCTCATTAGAAATGATCCCTGGGTCGTTATGTGCTTGAACGATAGGCCATACTTTTGGATAAGAGTCCTTTTTTATATTCAGTCGATTACTAAACCACTCTATATTCTCTTTTACCCAATCTGGCTCTCTTCCCATTCTCCCGTGGTATACCATAGGAGAAAATACATCGATAGTTTCTTTCAATAGATCATAGTCGAGTCCCAGTATACGGCGTCTTGCACCATTGAATTTCTGATCTTCCCATGGACAATGATAAAGTCCAAGGAGCGCATTTGGTCTGATTTCATTGATAATGCTTTTTATTTCATAGGTCCAATCATAGATCACCTTGCATCGCCAATTACGCCATGATTCATCATGGTTGTTGAGAATCCATGATGCCTTCTCTGAGGTTATTCCGTCCGGGATTTCGATCCCGGAAT